>JACAEJ010000058.1 GCA_013388925.1 Nitrososphaerales archaeon | reverse complement strand
TCTATGGCTGTAGCGACGAACTTGGGAGTGGTAGTTCACCCTCGTGCTTCAGAAGCCGAAATCGATAGGATTCGTGAGTTTCTCAAGGTGGACGTGGAACCGTCTACAGTAAACAGCGGCGTCCCTTACGTGGCTTCAGGCATAGTGGCAAACTCAAAGAATGCCTTGGTGGGGAGCCTCACAAGTGGTCCTGAACTGTTGATATTGAGCAGAATCCTGAAGGTGTAATCACCAACGCTAAATCTTAAATGATAGCTACTGTCTGGATTGATAGGTACAATTGAGCGAACAGGAGAAGCTCCAGTCATTGGTGGCAGAGCTCAGGATGCTGGAGGCCTACTTTAACGAGATAGATGCCCGTGAGTCCCTCCTAGGAAGGGCCTTGGTGGAGAGCAGAGCTGCTCTAGACACGATAAAGGGCTTTTCGAGCAACGAACCCTCAGATCTGCTCGTACCCATAGGGGGAGGTCTGTTCCTGAAGGCATCCGCACTACCACCCAATAGGCTCATCATCAACGTTGGCGCAGGTGCCATGATGGAGAAGACAAAGGAGGATGCCATAGGCTTCCTTGAAACCAGGATCAGAGAGGTTGAGGAGGCCATCACGAAGTTTGAATCTCAGAAGGCGGATTTAGCAAGGAGGATGGACTCCAACAGAGCGGCCATAAGTGACCTACTGGAAAAACAGAAAAGGGCTTGAGTCTATTGTCAAGCACGACTATCATTCTAAAAGAGTGAGGGGCGGTGTTCGAAAAGCTCAGGTCTGCCATGAGCTCCTTGAGCAAGGCCATCACAGAGCGCACCCTCGATGAGAAGGAGGTTGGCAAGCTGCTGTGGGAGTTCAGGATAGCCCTGATGGAGAATGATGTAGCCCACGAAGTTGTTGAAGAATTGGCATCGAAGGTGAACGACGAGATAGTGGGTACAAAGATTCGAAGGTCCATGAGCTCTTCAGAGTACGTTGAGAATCAGTTGACTAAGGTGGTAAAAGAGATCTTTTCGGGGGCAAGGCCACTAGATCTAATCAATATGATAAGAGAGAAGAAGGCCATGGGCGAGCCCTTTATAATCTTGTTCTTGGGCATAAATGGGACGGGCAAGACCACGACCATAGCAAAGTTTGCCAATATGCTCAAGAAATCAGGTTTTTCAGTGATAATAGCAGGCTCGGACACCCACAGGGCAGGGGCCATAGAGCAGCTTACTCAACACGCTGATAGATTGGGGATAAAGGTCGTAGCCCAGAAGTATGGTGCAGACCCCGCCGCGGTTGCCCGTGACGCAGTCTTACACGCAAGGTCAAGAAAGGTGGATGTCGTGCTCATAGACACCGCCGGTAGGATGCAGACCAGTAGGAACCTCATGGAAGAGATGTCAAAGATAATAAGGGTAGTGAACCCCGACCTGAAGATCTTCGTTGGCGATGCCCTTGCTGGCAACGACGCTGTATCTCAAGCAAAGGAATTTCAAGCCTTTACAGATTTCGACGCTGCAGTACTGACAAAGGTCGATGCAGATGTGAAGGGTGGCGCTGCCCTTTCCATTACCTACGTGACAGGAAGGCCGATAATCTACCTTGGGACCGGTCAGGGCTATGACGACTTGACGCCCTTCGACGTAGACTCTTTTATCTCATTACTCTTCGAAGAAAAGCGAATCAATAATTCATAAATAAGAAACCTCTATAAAGAATCCTTCAATACATGTCTTGGTAGAGTTGATGAAGGGCAAGTCTATCCTCTCCCTCATAGAGCTGGATCCAAAGGAAGTCCAGAAGATCCTAGATTTGGCTATAATTCTGAAGAAAGAGGCGAAGCGAGGAACCTTCAGAGATTTGTTAAAAGGAAAGGTCCTTGCCATGATCTTTCAAAAACCCAGTACTCGCACAAGGGTCAGCTTCGATGTTGCCATGCTTCAGCTAGGGGGGCATGCTATCAACCTTGGTAGCAGTGAATTGCAGCTGTACCGCGGGGAGACCATAGAAGATACCGCAAGAACCCTATCGAGGTATGTGGATGCCGTAGTGGCCAGAGTTTATGGTCATGAGGATGTGGTAAGGCTGGCTAAGGCCTCTTCGGTCCCTGTTATCAACGGGTTGAGCGATTGTTATCATCCCACTCAGATTCTCGCCGATCTGCAGACTCTTCTCGAAGTGAAGGGAAGACTGAAGGGTTTGAAGGTTGCTTGGATAGGAGATGGCAACAATGTCTGCAATACTTGGTTGATAGGAGCATCACTGATGGGCATCAACATATCTGTTGCCACGCCAAAGGATTATCGCCCTATGAAAGAGGCTATAACCAACGCCCAAAGATTGGCAAAGGCCACAGCAGCAAGGCTAGAGATCATAGATGATCCCATTAAGGCTGTAAAGGGTGCCGATTGTGTGATAACCGATGCCATAGTTTCTATGGGCTTCGACCAAGAGAGGGAGAAGAGGTTAGGAGTGTTCATTCCAAGATATCAAGTGAACGGAGAGATCATGGGCAGAGCCAAATCTGATGCCATATTCATGCACTGCCTGCCTGCCAAGAGGGGGGAAGAGGTTACAGATGATGTTATAGACGGATCTAGATCTGTTGTATGGGATGAGGCTGAGAATAGACTCCATTCACAAAAGGCTCTTCTCTGCTACTTGCTCTTAGATGAAGAATTCATATCTGAACTGCTCTGATTGGTCTAACATTGCGCAAGAAGAATCAGGTATGAGAGCAATCATATCTTTACGACTTTAAGGTTGGCTCCTTCAACCAATTCGATTATTCTCTGTTTCTCCTTGCCCAGTCCCTTCCAATCAAGAACGGCATGATCGACCTTTTGGGAGCATTTCTCCACCATCTGGCCCAACATCTCATCATCAACAAATTGGAGAGCGTATTTTGGAGCAATGGCTCCTAATGCAAACTCCGACTCTATTAAGAACTTTGTGAACTTCTCCGAGTAGTGAGTCCCCCCAAAGCCTATGCCCACTTTACTCCACCTTGACATGGCATTTATAGTATCCATCAGAGCCTTCACAACAATCTCTCCAGCTTTCACATCTCTCCATTCTTTCTCTGTTGATCCTATTTCAATAAAGATCACAGGCTTACCAAGAGAGGTTGGGCCGTGGTGCATGGGCTCGGTGACTATCTGGTAGTTTGGAACCAGATCTCTCGTCTGCCATAGCCTTATCATGAACTCTTTATGGAGGCTTGGGTAAGTGTAAGCCAACTCCCTCGCTCTACCTCCGTAAGAGTTATCGTCAGAAAAGTTCCCCGGAAAATGGGCAGTCAAACAGGGTAATTCACTCTCGGATTTGTGGCGCGAGAGGAATATGTAGGCATCTGCTGGAAAAAAATCATCGATATAGTCTGCAAAGATAAGATCTGTCTTGACTCTTATGAGTCTCAGGTTGTCTTTGAGAAACGCAGGAGAGCCATCGAACTCTTTATTGCTCTCTCTAAAACCGAAATTCTCTATCAGCCTCTTTGCCATGTTCATGCTGGCAATGTCTTCACTGAAGCTGAACATCGCAAAGTTCTTCATTCGGTCTGGTTGGCAAAGGTCTACAATATAAGATTAACATAAATAAAAGCTTAAAACGTTTGTCAGTCACTTGTAGGTAGAGAGATTTGGGCCTATCAGAACTGATAAAGTCCATCATACAGATGCTTAAACTTTCCAAGAAATCTGGTCGAGACGAATATCTCCTGTACCTTAAGCTGACCCTGTTGGGCTTAGCAGCTGTGGGTGTGATAGGTTTCATAATAAAGCTAATAAGCTCTGTGATCAAACTCTACTTTTGATAGAAAAGAGGCAAAAGATCGTGGCGACAAAGCAACCTAGGCTGTTCGCTGTAAAGACAACAGGGGGTCAGGAAAGGATCGTTGCAGACTTTGTGTCCAATAGAGTGTCTACAAGGAAACTGCCCATCTACTCCATGCTTATATTGGACGGTATGAGGGGTTACGTCTTCTTAGAGGCAGACAATGCCCAAGTAGTCAGCGAAGCTATATCAGGCATCAAGCACGTCAAAGGCCTTGTCCCAGGGATAATGCAACACCAAGACATAGAGAAGTTCCTTGTGACAAAGCCCATAATCTCCGAGTTGATGGTGAACGATACTGTTGAGATAGTCGCAGGTCCCTTCAAGGGCATGAAGGCCAAGATAAACCGCATCGAACACACTAGGTCTGAAGTTACCGTCGTGCTTTTAGACGCGCCCTACCAACTCCCTGTAACGGTGGATGCCAACTACTTGAAACTCTTGTCACACGAAAAGAAGGAAGAGCACTGAGCCATATCATAACCAATCAATTTTTATATTGGCAACTCTACAAACTTGTGTTAGGACATGAAAGCATATGTTTTGTTGACTGCCAAGCCTGGAACTTCGGAGAAAGTACTAGAAGCCGTCAAGGGTGCCAAGGAGATAAACTTGATATTGGCCGACTCTGTGTACGGGAGGTTCGACGCCGTGGTTGTGATAGAGGCCCCAGACATAAAGGTTCTTAGCGAGATGGTCTACAAGCTGATCGGAAAACACCCCGACATAACCCATACAGAGACCCTGATAACTTTGTTCTAAAAAGGGATGAAGATTGCCAATAAGAGCCTTTGTTCTAGTCACCACAAAACCAGGCACATCAGAAGAGATAGTAAGAGCGAGGACGATAAGAGGGGTGAAAATAGCCAACTCCGTCTTTGGTAGGTTTGATGCAGTGATTATGGTCGAGGCCAAGGACAGCCGTGAACTTTCGAAGATAGTCTATGAGATGATGGAGAAGATGCCGCACATAACGCGCACAGAGACGCTGATCTCTCTATTCTATCCTGCAGAGTAGTTAGAAAAGGCTTAGTTAGAACAAATTCTTTAATTACTCTACTTATGGTTTATGCAGGTCAAAGGGAGTGTTGTTCTTGGGAGAGAAGAAAATCATCCCTGCTCTTGTAGTTGGCGGTGAAGCTACTGCAGGGCCTCCTCTAGGGCCAGCTCTCGGGCCTCTTGGGTTGAACGTAATGGCCATAGTAAACAGGATCAACGAGCTGACAAAGGAGTACTCTGGGATGAGGGTCCCTGTAAAGATCGCTGTAAACATGGATACGAAAGAATTCGAAGTGGAGGTGGGGGTTCCCACGACTTCTGCTCTTATCGTGAAAGAGGCTGGAATTCAAAAAGGATCAGGCACCCCGAAGGCCAGTTTTGCCGGCAACCTAAGCTTTCAACAGTTGGTAAGGGTGGCAAAGGCAAAGGGGCAGCAGTCCTATGGCAAGAACCTGAAGTCCGTAGTCAGAGAAGTGGTTGGATCATGTGTTAGCATGGGTGTATCCATAGAGAACAAAGACCCCCGAGAGGTACAGAGAGAGGTCGATGAAGGAAAGTGGGACTCTCTTATGGAAAGCTGATACGGACAAACCTTGCTTTTAAAAGGTTATAAGCTATCACCTACTGTCCTTTTTATTCACGGTGAGCCAATATGCCAGAGTTGATCGAAACGATAAAAAGAGCAAGGGAAAGCGCTAAGAAGAGAAACTTTTCTCAGTCCTTCGAGATCGTTTTATCACTTCGTGAGATAGATGTCAAGAAGAAGGAGCTGAACATAAATGAAGCATTGTTCCTGCCCCATCCCTTCACGGAACCAAACACCATCTGTGTCTTCGCCTCTGGGGACATAGCTTTGAGGGCTAGGCGTAGCAATGTGGATAAAGTCATAGAACCCGATGAGCTCGATAAGCTGGCCACTTTGAAGAGGGAGACGAGAAAGATAGCTCAAAATCATACCTTCTTTCTAGCTGAAGCACCTCTTATGCCAAAGATGGGCAAGATATTTGGATCCTACTTGGGCCCAAAGGGCAAGATGCCATCCCCATTCCCTCCAAGCGCTCCCATAGAGAGCATCATAGCAAGATACCGATCGGCAACTAGGTTGAGGACGAGAAACCAGCTCACCATTTCGTGCAAGGTAGGAGATGAAGGCATGGATGATGACAAAATCGCTGAGAATTCATCACTGGTCATAAGCACGGTTGAAAAGAAGCTTCCTTTAGGTTCCAAGAACATAAAGGACATATTTGTAAAGCTCACCATGGGACCCACCCTAAAGTTGTCCATGATCGAGGCGTGAAAATTGCAAGTCTCTCTAAGAAGTCGTAGGGCCGAGAAGGAGAGAACCGTTGGGAGAGTCTTGTCTCTTAAGAAGAAGTATGCAACCATAGCCATATCAAGGCTCCACAAAGTTCGGGCATCCCAGTTGATGGAGCTGAGAAGAAAGTTCAGAAAAAACGTGGAGATAACCGTCATCAAGAACAAGATAGCATCGATGGCCCTGAAACAGGCTGGAATGAATGAGAAGTTTACAGACGAGCTCAGAGGTCAGAGCGCTCTGCTCTTCACCAACATAGACCCCTTCAAGCTATACACACTACTCGAGAAGAACAAGGTCAATCTGCCGGCAAGGCCTGGCGATGTAACCACCGAAGACATAACGATCCCGGCGGGAAATACTGGCATACCCCCTGGTCCTGTCCTGAGTGAGTTCAAGGAAGTCAAGGTGCCCACAAGGATAGATTCGGGCAGCATATGGGTATCGAAGGATACGGTAGTAGTTGGAAAAGGGGATGTAATATCTCCCAAGCTGGCCAGCTTGCTTTCTAGGCTCGGCATGAAGCCTATAAGGGCAGGGCTATCCGTTTCTACCGCTTTTTCTGACGGCCTGATGTTCCACGAGAAGGATATAATGCTCGATCTTGAAGAGTATCAAAGCTATATAAAGGAGGCCTATCTTAATGCCAAGGCTCTGGCTATAGGTGCTTCCTATCCTACAAAAGAGATTCTACCTATGGTCATAGGCAGATACGAGCATGAGGCTAGAACTTTGGCCGTTGCATCGGGCTACTTGAGCAAGGATGTAATGGTCGAAATCCTGGCAAGGCACAACCGCGAAGCCATAATCTTACATAGCCAACTAAGGGAGAAGGGATACTAGTCAGATACATTCGACAAGATGCCTTAGAATTCGAATCGTTTGCTATCAGCCGAAAAGGGCGGAGAGGCCCTCTAGACTTTCTTCCTTCTTCTCTTCCTCAACTTTCTTCTCCACTGGTTTTTCTTCTTTGGGAGGAGTTGCAGGGGTCGGGGCTACAGCCTGTGGCACCATGGGCGCAAGGGAGCTCTTCAGGGCTTCGTCTATATTTATCTCGCTCAAGGCCGAAACAAGAGCTTTCACCTTTATTTCATCAGGCTCGACACCCGCTGCCTTTACGACCCTCTTTACATTCTCTTCGTTTATCTCCTTGTCCAGCTTGTGAAGCAACAAAGCTACATAGACATATTCCATGCACTACACCTGATCATTATACAAGCCGAATTTCTCTATATTTAAGATTAGCGCTATTAGGTAAGAAGTGGTCTTGAACTTTTAAATAAGCGCTGATTACATCTCATGGTAGCATGTCATTGGAGGACGATGAATTCGACATAGAGTTCATGAGGGAGAACGACTTTGTAAGAAAGAAGTGTAAGGTTTGTGGTTCCTTCTTCTGGACCCAAAACCACGATCTTGATGTCTGTATGGAATCTCCTTGCGTTGAGAACGAGTTCATAGGGAACCCCCCATCGAAGATAAGGGCTGATTTGGACGAGATGAGAAGGATATTTCTCAAATTTTTTGAGGATAATTCTCATGCTGTAATAGATCCCTACCCCATAGTGGCAAGGTGGAGGGACGATCTGCTCGTAACCATAGCAAGCATAGTCGACTTTCAGCCTTACGTTACGAACGGTGAGATGCCACCGCCAGCTAATCCTTTGGTTGTAAGCCAGCCCTGCTTGAGGTTCGAGGACATAGACAACGTTGGTCTTACCTTTGGGCGCCATCTGACCATATTTGAAATGGGAGGGGCTCACGCCTTTAACTACCCTGACAGATCCATATACTGGAAGGACGATACTCTAAGGTATCACCATGAATTGCTCACTAAAAGGTTGGGGGTGCCCAGCAATCTTGTAACCTACAAAGAGCACTTCTGGTCTGGGGGAGGGAATGCGGGGCCTGATGTTGAAGCCAATGTCATGGGGTTAGAGATATCGACCCTCGTGTTCATGTGTTATAGAGTAGAGAATGGTAACCTTGTCCCTACCACTGTAAGGACTGTTGATACGGGCTATGGTATAGAAAGGTGGTCTTGGCTAAGCATGGGGACTCCTACATCCTTTCATGCCGTCTTTGGGGGTGTTCTTGACAAGACCTTGAACCTGATGGGTGTAAGAATTGATGAAAGAATTCTGTTGGAGGCCGGAAGGATGTCCGGCGCCTTTTCTGTATCAAATCACAAGAGATCGAAGTTGGCAAGAGAGGTCGTAGCGAGGCGGCTGGGGATGACCCTTGGTGAATTTGAAGATGCTATGGCGCCCTTTGAGAACATGGCCGCCATACTTGATCATACGAAGGCCCTTGTATTCATGCTGGCAGAGGGGGTAGTCCCTTCCAACATGAAGGCCGGTTACCTCGCGAGGATGCTCGCTAGGCGCTCCTATAGGTTGCTATCACTATACGGTGCCCAAGTTAAACTAATGGACATCATCGAATTGCAGATGGGGCGTTGGTCCATTCAGTTCCCTCATATTAAGGACATGAGAGACGAAATATTGAAGCTAGCAGACGTAGAGATAGGAAAGTACGAGAGAACCCTAGAAAGGGAGTACTTTGAGGCTAAGAAGAAGCTTGAGGCCTTGAAGGCGGAGGGCAGATCATCTATACCCATCGAAACTTTGCAAGAGTTCTATGAATCTCATGGTCTCCATCCTCAGCAGGTATCCGAAATATCTCAGAAGATGGGAATGAAGGTGGAGATACCCATAGACTTCTTCTCGAGCCTTGTGAGGAAGAAGGCCCAGATCGAGACATCTAAGCGTGAAGATGAAAAAGAGATCATGAGCAGACTCGAAGGTCTACCAGCTACCGAACCATTATATTACATAGATACAGGCCTTTTGGAGTTCGATGCTAAAGTTCTAAGAGTAAATGGGGACCTTGTCGCCCTTGATAGATCTGCCTTCTATCCGGAGGGAGGGGGGCAGATGGGAGACTATGGATTGCTTGTATGGGACGGGTATGAGACCCAGGTCATAGGCACCATAAAAGCAGGTTCTATCATCCTGATCAAAATCAAGGGGGCTCTCCCACCAGAAGGTGTCATAGTCAAAGGCAAAGTAGATGCCCAGAGGAGACGATCCCTTATGATTCATCATACCGCCACTCACATTCTCAATGGTACCGCCCGTCGTGTATTGGGGGAGCACGTCTGGCAGGCAGGTGCCGAAAAGGATGTTGATAAGAGCAGGCTCGACATAACTCACTACGCCCATCTGACGAGAGATGAGATAATCAAGATAGAAGACAGAGTCAATAAGATAATACGTATGAACATCCCTGTCGAGGTTCTAAGGCTACAAAGAAATGAGGCCGAGAAGAAGTATGGCTTTCGTCTGTACCAAGGAGGGATCGTTCCAGGGAAGGATATCCGGGTGATAAGGATAGGGGATTGGGACGTAGAAGCCTGTGGTGGCACCCACTGCTCAAAGACCGGGGATATAGGTCTGATAAAGATAACGAAAGTGGAGAGGGTTCAGGACGGTGTGGAGAGGATAGAGTTCGTTGCAGGAGAGCCGGCCATAAAGTTCTTCCAACTTCAGGAAGATATACTATCAAAGATATCCCAGGCAGTGGGTGCTCAGCAGGAGAAGCTCGTCGATGCGGTGAATAGACTTTTGTTGGATCGCAATGATCTGACCAGAAGGCAGAAGGTGATGTTCAAGAAGCTATCTGATCTCTCCAAAGCTATGATCCCTGCCAAAGCGGTAAAGATCTCTGGCATTATGGTCTACTCCGAAGTCGATAACGAACTTGGGGAAGACTTTCACATAATGCTGGGCGAGCACTCTGTCGAGGAGAACCCATCATTGGTCTATTGCGCCATAACTATGGTAGGGAGGGTCGCAAGGGTGATAGTCTTTTGTGGCAAGGATGCAAGAGCAAAAGGACTGAAGGCCAAGGACATAGTCCGCCATATCTCCCAAATCATTGGAGGCTCTGGGGGAGGGGACGATAGGTTCGGGAAAGGTGGCGGCCCTGTTACAGAAAAGACTGAAGAGGCTATGTCTACTCTACACCCTTACATAGAAAACGTGATAAAGGCAAGGAATCGTAGATAGGTTCGGGACGAATCTAACGATCAGTTGTGGAGCGATGAGGCGAGCGATTTGGTTCTGGAATGGTCAAAGATTGAGGAGAAGTGGAGGAAGACATGGGAAAGTTTACACATATTTGAAGCCGATATCAATCCTAAGCGGGAAAAGTATTTTCTGACGGTAGCTTATCCATATCCAAATTCGCCACAGCACATAGGGCACGGTCGGACCTACACTTTAGCGGATGTTCATGCAAGGTACATGAGGATGCGCGGAAAGAACGTTTTATTCCCCATGGGCTTTCACTATACGGGCACTCCCATACTTGCCATGTCGAAGAGACTGGCCGAAGGGGACGAAGAGCTTATAGACACATTCAACAGAATATACGGCGTTCCTTCTGCCAAAATAGAGGAATTCAAAGAGCCCCTAGAGATAGCAAAGTACTTCCACGAAGAGATAAAGCAGGGTATGAAGGAGATAGGTTACTCTTTAGACTGGCGCAGGGAGTTTACCACCATCGACCTCCAGTATAGCAGGTTCATAGAGTGGCAGTTCAGGAAGCTCCGTAAAACAGGCTACATAGTTCAAGGCAGCCACCCCGTAGGCTGGTGCCCAAAGGATGGAAATCCTGTTGGTCAGCACGATACCTTGGGGGATGTGGAACCCGAGATAGGAGAATTCATACTGATAAAGTTCAACCTCGATGGGTGCCTCCTTCCATGCGCTACCCTGAGGCCTGAAACTGTCTTCGGCGTGACTAACATATGGCTACGCCCCGATGCCCATTATGTAAGATCTAGGGTGAATGATGAAGAATGGATGGTAAGCAAGGAGGGTTCAAGGAAGCTCGGCTATCTTAACCTTAAGGTCGAGGAGATGGAGAGGGTTAAAGGTTCTGACTTGATTGGGAAGTGGGCCGAAAACCCCCTTACAGGCCTTAGAGTCCCGATACTGCCAGCATCCTTTGTTGATCCAAAAAATGCTACGGGAGTTGTGATGTCAGTTCCTGGGCATGCGCCCTACGACTATCAAGCGCTGGAGGATCTGAAGAAAAAGAAAGAAGAGTTTTCTCCATATGGCATCGATCCAAAGTTGCTTGACTCAATAACCCCTATCTCCATAATAGAGCTCGAAGGTTACTCCAACCTCCCAGCTCTGGACGTAATCAAGAAGATGGCCATAAAGAGCCAAGAAGACCCCAAGCTTGAAGAGGCTACTGCAGAGGTCTACAGCCGAGAGTTTCACTCGGGCCGAATGAAGACCAACACCATGCAATATGTAGGCTTGCCAGTCTCTATAGCAAAGGAAAGGGTCAAGGAAGACCTGGTCAAATCAAAGAAAGGCGATATTTTCTATGAGATTCTGAACAGGCCCGTTGTTTGCAGATGTGGGGCAGAGTGCATCGTAAAGATCTTTGAGAACCAATGGTTCATAAACTACGGCGATGAGAACTGGAAGGAGCTGGCTAGGGACTGCCTTGGTCACATGGACATAGTGCCAGAGGATCTTCGTCCTGAATTCGAGTATACGATAAGGTGGTTGAGGCAGAAGGCATGTGCAAGGAAGTCTGGGCTTGGTACAAAGCTACCTTGGGACAGAGAATGGGTGATAGAGAGCCTATCAGACTCGGTCATATACATGGCCTACTATACTCTATCCAAGTACATCAAATCAAACAGAATAGGTCCAGATCAATTAACGAATGAGTTCTTCGATTACGTGTTATTGGGAGAAGGGAATCTTGAGGAAGTCTCTAGGATAACCATGATGAAGGAAGAACTGTTAGAGAAGATAAGGGAAGAGTTCAGATACTTTTATCCTCCTGATAGCAGGCATTCTGGCAGGGATCTGGTTCCAAATCACCTGACCTTCTTCATATTCAACCACGCAGCCATCTTCCCCCCGGAACTTTGGCCAAAGCAGATAGTCGTCAATGGTAGCGTCCTCATGGAAGGGAAAAAGATGTCCAAATCCTTCGGCAACATAATACCATTACGTGAAGCTATAAGAAAGTTTGGGGCAGATCCTTTGAGGCTGGCGATACTGTCGACGGCAGAGGTATCTCAAGACGCGGACTTCAGCCCAGCCTTAGCTAAGAGCCTCAACGGAAGATTGGAGCGCTTCTACGAGTTTGCCATAGGCGTGATAGACCTTCAAGACGATTATGAAGGTGCTAGGCCTTCGAACGAAGATAGATGGCTGATTAGTAGGCTACAAAGTGTCGTAAAGGCCGTTACAGAGGCTATGGACAAACTCAGGATCAGAGAAGCCATCAACCACTCCCTCTACGAGCTCGATCAAGATCTGCAATGGTACCTGAGACGGAGTCCCATGAAGGGCTCTCCTCGAAACAACAAAGCTATGGCCAGAGTGCTCAAAGACTTGGTAGAAGTAAGAGTCAGGCTCTTGGCCCCATTCGCTCCCTACTTGTGCGAAGAGATCTGGGAGAGGATGGGCAATGATGGTTTGGTCTCCGTTGCCGACTGGCCGATCTACAATGAGAAGAAGGTCGACGAGAAGGCCGAAGAGGTGGAGGAGATGCTGATGAGGACCATAGAGGACACCGTGAATATAATCAAAGTCAAGAAGATCGAGCCCAATAGAATCTACTATTATACATCCGCCGAGTGGAAGTGGGGTGCCTATCTTAAATCCCTTGATATTCTTGAGACTGGTGCAACGGATATTGGCGGGCTGATAAAGAAGCTGACCGAGGATGTACGCATGAAGAAGGTGGGCAAGGAGCTATACAAATTTGTTCAAAGGATTTACGATGAACTTCGAGGCATGCCTCTAGAGATGAGGCAAAGGAGGTCTCGAGTCAGGGCATTGGACGAATTTAGAGTCCTTAGAGATTCTACCGGTTTTCTTGAAAAGGAGTTGAACGCCAAAGTTGAAGTCTACAGAGAAGAGGATGGCGAGAGGTTCGATCCCATGAATAGAGCTGGTTTGGCTCAGCCCTATAGACCTGCCATCTACATAAGTTAGCATCAGCTTAGTTACAAGTCGGTTAAGATTTTTCCTATTTCAGGATTGACAAGGCTATAAAACGTTCGGGGCCCTTCTGGCCTCTTCATAACAATTCCTTCCTTCTCAAGGTCCTTCAGGTGTTGAGGGGCATCCAGTATGTTGAGCATAAACATAATCTCGTATTCACATTTCTCTTTAAAAGAGAGAAATTTCATGATCCTCAACTTGGTTTCATCGGCCAGCACTTCGGGGGAAACTAGAGGACTCAGCCTGTTCCTTGTCTCTGCTTCATTCATGACATCATCCTAAACTCCATTACAACTATTTATCTGCCTAATTTGGCGTAATTACAGATCGGCAAGAAGTCTCGCTATCTTTGGCTTGGCAAGGCTGTAATAATTCAAGAAGCCCTCCTCTCTTTTCTTGACGATCCCTTCTTTTTCAAGCATGTTTAGGTGTATGAGAGCCCTTGGCTGGCTCTTTATGATTTCACAAGCACACCTTTCTCCAAGGGAGAGCATCTTCATAATTCTTAACCGAGTCACATCCTCTAGTATTTCTGGAGAAACAAGTCCGCTCAGTTTCGCCTTTGCCTTCAATTCATCCATTCTAGACTCGCCCCAACGAACTCAGTTACGTTTTATTCATTTAAATACGTTTTCATATGCCAGCTTAATCTTTAATGGAATTGGATACCCTTTTTAGGTACTCTAATGCGCATCCGTAGGTTGGGAAGCTTCTCATACCACACTCAGGGCCAGAATAAGGAACCCTTTCGATCCCATAACTATCCACTATCTTGATCAACCTTCTCTTCATAGTTTCGACAGTCTCAAGGAACTCGTTCGGATCTATTCTATTCCGCTTTAAATCTGCCCAGACCTTTTCAACCTCTTGCATCAACATCGATTCATCGATTCCAGGCGATTTTTTCAGAATCTTATCTCTGATAAGCCTATCAAAATCTGTAATGCATATGCTCGCTTTTAAGAATTTATCCTTCCTCTCAAGTACCTGCCTTGTCCCCCTAGATTCGTAGATGAGATCGTCCACATGGGATTCGATGATATTCAGTGAATCTACCTCCCAAAACAGGTCATCTGATGTATTGTGAAGGTGAAGGCATGAACGTACCCCTCTCGAACCGACTTCATGGGATATCCTCTCCCAGGCCTTTAAGAGGTCCTCTCTTCCCAAAGTTCCATAGTCGATCAACGGATCGCTCAAAAAGCCGAAGACCGGTTCGTCTATAGAAACCAACTCCACCTCTGAGTATTTGTCCTTATAAATGCTGTTTGAGACGAAATCCGAGAGCACTCCGCTTAACTCGCTGAATATGCCTATTCTTCTATCCAAGAAGAGGGAAGACAGTGTGTAGGGGCCAGTTATGCAGATCTTAGCCTTAAAAGGATTATCCGTCTTCTCATAAATGATTCTCGAGTTCTTCTTGATCGACTGGATCTCTGGGATTCTCGCCATATCAGATTTTACAGATAAGCTTCCAACCATCGAGTATCCACCCTCGCCCTTCTTTATGCCATCGATAGAATCTAGGAACATGGCACTCATGTCTCTGAACTGTGGATAGTTAGGAATCTCAATGCCAGCTTCGAGCTTGTCCAAGAAGCATCTAACAACCCTTTCCTCAAAGTATCTCATGGGCTCGTATGAAGGATGGTCTATATCGTAGAGCAGAGGGAGGATAGAATCAAAGCTCCTAGCTCCCTTTAAGAATTTATTGAGCTCCCCAACAAAGGGCATGCTCCCGACATCGTAAGCTCTAATGCTTGGCACCTAGTCTCTAGTCCCCTATTGGTAAGAGAGGGTTTAAAGCTTAAACTTTTATTTGAATAGGTTCGCAGAGAGTAGAGCTCTATGGATGCTACTCAATCTTTAATGCTTTTGGTGGCAGGCTTTGCCATAGCAGTACCCTCCTCTATGATCGGCGTCGGAGGGGGTTTTCTGATAGTTCCCTTGCTGATATTGGTCTTCCAGCTACCAGCCCAGAACGCAGTTGCCATCAGCTTGGTGGCGATCTGGGGCACAACGCTCTCTGCCACGGTCGCCTATACAAGGCAAAGGAGGGTCGACTTTATGCTTGCCTTGTTCTATGACATATTCGACCTGCCCGGCGTTGTAATAGGAGCATACCTTACTACGCTCTTACCATCAAACCTATTGGCGGGAATTGTGGGCATCTTCATACTATTGATTTCTATGCTTTTGTTAACGCGCAAAGAAACCAGCGTATCTTCTAAAACGATGGAGAGGATAGAAATCGAGAGCAAAACATGGAAAAGAAGCAGGATAGACTCTTCTGGCAGATTGTTCGAATACAACCTTCGCAGGCCAAGCCTTGCATTGGTAAGTAGCTTTCTGAGCGGTCTTGTAGTTGGTCTGGCCGGATTGGGAGGAGGCATAGTCGATACCACGACCATGTTACTATTGGGCGTGCCACCCCATGTAGCGGTGGCGAGCTCTGAGTTTGCCATGGCCCTTACCAATGGTACTGGAATAATCTCGCATGGTCTTCTGAACAACATCTTGATCGACTACGCTCTGCTATTGACTGCGGGGACCATCATGGGGGCTCAAGTAGGCTCTTCACTTGCCAAGCGTGTAAGAGGAGAGACCCTGAGAAAGGTACTTTCTATTCTTGCCTCTCTTGTAGGATTGAGATTGATCCTTCTCGCTCTAATTTGATCCATACTAGCACTATTCCAAAAAGCGCTCGTTCCAGGCACACCCCTTAGATTTAGTAGTAGGTGGGGTTTTGAAACAATTTTGCCAATAGATTATCTATTGCCATACTCATCACTTCCTCTCCAACTCCTTCTTATACACTATTAGTGCGTCACCAACTCTGTAGAAGTCTTCAATGCGAACTATGGGCTTGTACTCATTCACTAAATAAAAATCTCTTGCTACCCGATATCTTTCTGTTGAAGAAGTTTCAAGTAGAATAATCCTACCTCCCATCGAGCTTACCTTGTTCTCCATGGTCCTCATTAGCTTCCTTCCTACTCCCTTTCTTTGACAGCTTGGGCGGACGGCAATCCAGTACAGGTGGTACACACCATCAGTAAGAGGTGTCCTACCATAGCATATGTAACCCTCGACAGAGCCCTTATCGTCAACTGCTACTTCGACAAGATAGTCTTTTCCACCGTTTAGATAAGAGTCAACAACTTCCAAGGCTACCGTGAACTCTTCATCATTGAAAATGCCGACTTCTCTCAGAATATTAATAACTACCTCCCTATGTCTTGGCTCCATAGGTTCTATTTGCATAGTGCACCGTCTCAGCCTCAAAAAAAAGCCTACTTATTCCATAGTGATAGAAGACCTGGCGCGGATCTCAGGTGCAAGGTTTCTCATCTTGTATCGGTCAAGGGCGTAGAACAGTATCGATGTGATCAGTTCATCGTAGGTCAGTCCTGCTGCCCTGGCAGCTTCTGGAAGACAAGAGTGTGCTCTAGGGTCTGGTATCATTCCAGGCAGAGGGTTCACGTCTAGCACATAACATCGGCCTTCATCATCCAGCCTTACATCTATTCTGCACATGTCTCTGCAACCCAAAATCTTGAAAGTCTGAAGCGCTATGTGCTTCAGTTCTTCACATATTCCATCTGGGATTAAAGCGGGACATTCGAAGATTTCGAGAGGGTGCTCACATGTATCCCATATCCACTTCGCCTCATAGGAGTAGAGCTTACTGGCTTGTGGGGGTAACATATCCAGCCTTACTTCAACGATAGGCAGCACATTGGGAGGATTGTTTCCAAGTAAAGCTATTGTGAATTCTCTCCCACCAACATACTCTTCCACAAGGGCTGGCTGCTCATAAGTTTCAATCAGATGTGCGACTCTCTCCTTCAACTCGTTTTCGCTATAGGCCAAAGCGTTGTTCCATATCCCCTTGCTTGACCCCTCATGTAGAGGTTTGACGACCAAGGGAAACTTTAGATCGGGACGGACTAAATCATCTAACGTTGTAAAGACATGATGCTTTGGTGTGCGCACTCCTCCACCTGAAAGGAGGGTATGTGTCACCGCCTTGTTCAGAGCAATTGCAAGAGTTAGAGGCCCAGATCCCGTGTAGGGGATGTCGAGCATCTCCAGCAAAGCTGGTACGTAGGACTCTCTACTTTCACCTCTCAGGCCCTCGGCGATGTTGAAAACGATGTCTGGTTTCGCTTGGCGAAAGGTGTTGTATGCGTCTTCATCAGCCTCTACCCTCACTACCTCTCCGATCTTGGAGAGCACACTTGCTATAGCGTCAACTGTGGACTGATCGTCGAACTCAGCATAGTAGTCTTCTCTGACGCCAGAAGTTCTATTATTCCTCTTAAGATTGTATGCTAAACCTATCGTCAGCAACCACCTGTCTTCCTCCAATCGTTACTCCAGCAGTCAACATAAGATCTGTCTGAGGCTGAAGATAAACGAACCGCTTGCCCTGATAGTTTCTTATGACGACTCTCTCCTTATCGATGCTTTCAAGATAGTCTGGTAGCAGCGGCACCTTCCCCCCTCCTTCCGGAGCGTCTATCACATAATGTGGCACCGCTAGCCCCGAAGTGTGGCCTATCAGCTCTCGAATAATCTCCAGCCCTCTCTCGACACGGGTTCTGAAGTGATACGTTCCTTTCACTGGATCGGCTTGGAATAGGTAATAAGGTCGCACTCTCACTCTAAGAAGCTTCTGCATGAGAGATTTCATGGTACGGGCATCGTCGTTTACTCCTTTTAAGAGAACTGTCTGACTTCCCAACGGTATTCCTGCATCCGCGAGCAATCCACAGGCCCTTGAGCTCTCATCGTTCACCTCCCTTGGGTGGTTGAAGTGAATGTTGACATACAGCGGTTGATACTTTCTTAGAATGTTGGTAAGCTTCTCTGTAACCATTTGGGGAAAAGTACAGGGAACTCTTGTGCCTATTCTTAGTATCTCCATATGCTTGATCTGCCTAAGTTTGGAGAGGATGAATTCGAGGCGTTCGTCTGAGAGCATAAGCGGATCCCCACCTGACACCAAAACATCCCTAACTTTCTTATGCTCTTTCACATACTCGATCTGGTGGACCACTTCTTGATCCGAAAGCTGATGAATAGGGTCTCCTACCTTCCTCTTCCGAGTACAAAACCTGCAGTATGTGGCGCATTGGTTTGATACACACATAAGCAATCTGTCTGGGTAGCGATGTGTTAGCCAAGGCACTGGGCTGTCCCTCTCTTCGTTTAGAGGATCCTCCTTTCCATATGGGTCGTACAGTTCTCTAGGATCAGGGATGCACTGCTTCCATATCGGATCACCGACCTCCTCGATCAGACTGTAATAGTAGGTAGAAACCTTCATAGGATATATTCTGGCGACTTCTTTAAGGGATTCGAGGCTTACGCCAAAATCTCTTGCCACCTTCTCAGGTGGCACATAAGTCAATTTGCTTTGGTCTTCGACCATTTTGATGTATCTCAGCCCAAAGGATCCCTGTCCTCTAGGAGGCACCCTCTTCCAAACGGAAGATACAAGATACAATACTTTCCAAGGGACGTAGAGTCTGTTTCCTGAGGTAGTCTTCTAGTCAAGAGAACCTCGCACATATACTTCTTCCAGAAATGCTTTTAAGGTTTTCTGAAGACATCTGGACCATTGTTACGATTTTCGAAAACAGACGTAAAAGATTTAAGCCATGTGACTAACCAAAGATTGGCAAAAGCCTCATTTGACCCTGCACATTTCACGATCCTCAGGTGAATATGGCCCTGCTGGGGCATGGTGAAGAAAAGTTGCCACTTTGCACGAAAGTAGCAATTCTCTACAATTCACTGAACTATCATAGAAGGGAAGGAGGCATCCCTATAGCCGAGAGAGAGGTGATAGATGAGGCGAAGGCCGTGGAAGAAGCGCTTTCCAAGATGCAAATCGCTCATTTGACAGTGGTGGTGGGCGAATCCATCAGAGATTGGCTGGAGGAACTCTTCGAATACAAGCCTGACGTAGTCTTCAACCTCTGCGAAGCAGTAAGAGGTGAAAGCAGACTTGAGATGAACGTCCCATGTGTGCTTGAATTGATGCGAATCCCATATACCGGCTCTCCTCCATTGACCCTTGGAATCTGCCAGAATAAAGCACTGACCAAAGACATGCTGCTACTCAACGGAATTTTCACCCCGAAATACTATGTGATCACAGAGGCGCTCGGGACGATCGGGAAACCTATGCCTTTCCCCGTTATAGTCAAACCGTTACGGGAAGACGGTAGCTTAGGAATTAACTCAAATAGCGTAGCAAGGAATCAATTTGAACTGACCACTCTAGCACAAAACGTGATAAGCACATATCACCAACCAGCAATCGTTGAACAGTACGTAGATGGTAGAGAGCTGAACGTGGCAATTCTCGGGGACTCTCCACCGCAACCTCTCCCAATATCTGAAATCGTTTTTTCCGGCTCTGACGAATTCGAGATAGTGAGCTATGAAGCAAAGTGGGTGAAGGATAGCGAAGCATACAGATCCACTATACCTGTTTGTCCTGCCCATCTTGACTCTGACATCGCTTCTAAAGTACTGGACACAGCACTTAAAGCATACAAAATTTTAGGGTGCAGAGACTACGCTCGCATTGACATCCGACTGAGAAAAAACACACCTTATGTACTTGAGGTTAATCCGAACCCAGATATCACTCCGGACTCAGGCTTCATACGCTCGTTGAACGCTGCTGGAATCAAATACGTAGATTTCATCAAAAAACTGTTGTCATTCTCGGTACAGAGAGGGCGAAAACTGGATACTTCGACCATATAGCGCCCGAATAACTCACTTTCTGAAACCTAAAAATTTAGCAAAAAAGAAAATCGAAACTTACTTTTTGAGTTCTTGATCAAATTTTCTGACTATTGCGTTAGCTCATCCTTATTTCCAGGCAGTCTTTTTCAGGTGCTTGGCTATCTACTAGAAATTTCGGCTTTTCATTATGTGCGGGGGGTGGGATTCGAACCCACGAACCCTTCCGATCTTCATCTTCGGGACAGGCGCCTCTGGCCAAGTTGTATTACAGGCCTGCGCCTTTGACCTGG
>JACAEJ010000062.1 GCA_013388925.1 Nitrososphaerales archaeon | reverse complement strand
TCTCAGTTCGCTCGGTGCAGAAAGGAGGTTTCATCCTAACAGAAACCTTCAGAGTCACGTCTATGTATGAGAACGACAAATGGGTGGCCAACGTCGAAGTAATCGTGACGCCTGACCTCAACTCTGGCGTGTTTTCAATCCCTTACACCGTCACATGTGAAGGTTTCGCTTCTCAAGGCATTACAAACGGATCGTTAGAAGTCTCGGTGGGCAGTCCCATTGGCCTCCCTGAGTGGGGGCTTTTTGCGGTGGGTGGCCCTACATTTCCCTTTGTTTGGTTATGGCGTTAAATAAGGCAATAGCGAATCTTTTATTCTAGTAAGTAAACCAGTTTCCCAGGGTTATCTTCTTGAGGGTTGCCATGTATTACAACAATCGAGATATCAGGCTGGAGGATATGCCTATGCCCAAGATAGGTCTTGGAGAGCTCTTGGTACGAGTGGAAGCCTGTGGAATATGTGGTAGTGACGTAATGGAGTGGTACCGTGTTAAGAAAGCCCCCTTAGTGCTAGGCCACGAGATATCTGGTGAAATAGTCAAGGTTGGAGAGGGTTTAGATCGTTACAGAGAGGGACAGCGAATTACGGCTTCTCACCACGTACCCTGCAACACTTGCCATTACTGCCTTACGGGACATCACACCGTGTGCGAAACTCTTCGTAAGACAAACTTCGATCCTGGTGGCTTTGCCGAATACAACAGGTTGCCAGCCATAAATGTAGACCGTGGAGTCTACCCATTACCCGATAGCGTATCCTTTGAGGAAGGAACTTTCACAGAGCCTCTTGCTTGCGTACTTCGTGGGCAGAGACTAGCCCAAATGCAACAAGGTCTCAGTGTGCTTGTGATAGGTAGCGGAATCACGGGGTTGCTCCACGTACAGCTTGCACGAGCCATGGGAGCCGGTAAAATAGTTGCAACAGACGTAAACGAGTATAGGCTAAATGCGGCGTCAAAGATGGGAGCTGATGCTACTTTCCACGCCTCGGAAGAAATATCTGAAAGAGTGCGTGAAGTTAATGATGGGATGCTAGCTGATAGGGTGATAGTTTGCACAGGTGCGAAGTCGGCCATCATTCAGGCGCTTGAATCAGTAGAACGAGGTGGAACCGTGCTCTTCTTCGCTCCCACCGAGCTTGGAGTCACTATCCCCCTATCTTTAAACGAACTCTTTTGGCGCAACGAAGTGACCTTAACCTCTTCCTATGGTGGCAGCCCATCGGACCATGTGGTTGCCCTACAGCTAATACGCTTCCATACTATACATGTAAAAGAGATGATCACTCACAGGCTTGGCTTAGCTGAAACAGGTCTAGGCTTCCAGCTTGTAGCTAATCCTAAAGACTCCATAAAAGTAATAATAGAACCTCAAAGGTAGTCATCTATACAAACCCTTTATTTCATGCTCCTTGTGTTTGGGAAGGGTTAGAATAAGATTAACATCAATCTTGGTTTCTGCGTTTAAATAGTAACCATTGCCTTCGGCCCTTTTCATCCTTTATGAGGAAGAGTGTAAAGTCTCCGTGAAGTTTTTTGCCCTTTAGCTCTAACTGTATTTCTTGGGGTGTTTTTGTCTTTAACATATAGCTACCCTTATCCCATATCTCCACTTTTCCTGCACCATATTCTCCCTCGGGTATTGAATTTGACACCAAAATATTCCCAGCAAAATAATTATTATTGTCCATTACTTGAATATCGTATCGTTGTTGACTTCTTATATCTTTCTTTTCTGCCTTTGTGATTGAAAGTATTTGAACAGGTATAACTGTTTCTTTCCCTTTTTCAAAATTCCATTTTAATCTAAAATTTTTGATATAAGTTTTATATCTTAACTCTGGTAGAATAAAGTCATTAACTAAAGTCAAAAATCTCATAGAACTTAGTTTATTGAGATGAATAAAATAACCTCCTCCACTTTTCTTTCTCGGTTTTTTATAATAAACTTTTGCGTTTAATTCCCATCTTGAAATCAGAAAATTTCCAATAAATTCGTTCTCTTCTTTCGAAAACCCTTGGGTAGAAAACTCTACATATTTACGCCAAAGATACCCATCATCCATATACCATATAGCTAAACCGCGTTCATCCAATAGGGATAGAACTTTTTCTGTAATAGTTTTCTTTCTATTCTTGTAGATCAGAGGATAAAGGTTAATTAAGTTTGCATGGGTAAATCTAAATTGCCAAGAATCAGAATTCTTTCTTTTTCTTATTTTCGATTTTGGAGATAACGTATTACGAACGAAAGTTAAATAATCTTTTTGCTTGCCACTGTGTGCGAGTTGATAGCAAGGTACCCGTGTAGTAGCAGAACATTCGAGATGTGCATCTCCCAATAACGTTCCTATCGATACCTGCAATTGCTCATCACTCCACTTCACCCCAGGAACAAAAACGTTTTCCCCGACCTTTAATTCTGAGGCAGGTTTAATCTCACTAGGGGTGAAAATTTTATGATTGGGCGTGACGATTATCACTCGTTTTCCACCGAATTGACCAGGAACTCTAATTTTTAAAAAATCTGTAGTCTGACCATTTTTAAACCAACCTATAATAGGTTTCCATTCAAGTTTGTCCTCAGCAGGATTGAATGAAAGGACATCTAGATTTAGTTTTTTATTTACAATTTCGCCGATACGAATAGGACCTTTCCTTGTTAAAATTGTTGTGTAAAATTCGAAACAACCCTCAAAATCTGCGTATTCAAGAGGATGGTCCTCAACTTCTATTGCTAGTCGCTTGACCCCAGGCTCCAATGGCGGTCCTTTCGGAACAGCCCATGATTTTAAAACACCATTCATCTCCAGCCTAAAGTCGAAGTGATGATGTGAGGCCCAGTGCTCGTGTACAACAAATCTAGGCATGCCTGATCTGCGTATCTACGCATTATTATGCTTAATGAAATTATAAGGGATGTTAGTATCGAAAAAGAAGGGCAAGGAAGTCCCCGAATATTACCGTTGATAAGAATCCTAAGGTTATAAAGATCAGTAGGGGAATGCCAGGCGTCACCCAAAGATCTTGCCCTGAGATGAACTCTTCATCTTTTAGCAAGGATATGCGAAAACTCCTTTTGCCATCGATTGTCTTCTCCAAGCTCATAAAGAACTGTCCTTTCTCAACTCTGCTCGTCCTATACCCTAGAAAACACACAAGAATCTTCTTCCAGAGCCTCTCGCCCTCAAACCCCATGAAGATCTTTTTGCCGATAACAATTCTTGTGACGTTGATAGTCAAGAAGATTGCTGGAAGGGTTATGGTGAGGAAGACACCGTTGGTAAGAGACGTTATAGATAAAAAAGGATGGAGATAATGCTGAGGATAGTAGACTGGAATGAGCAATGAGGCGACTATAAGAGCCTTCATATCGGCTCCTCCAAAGAAGCCAAAATAGTACAGTATAAAGGAGATCAGAAAGGTCAAAAGAATGGATACTAGTATCAAAATCAAAGACGAAAGGTAGAAACTGGGAGATAGCTCTATTATAATGAATGCTATCCCGACAAGAGAGAAGAGCACCCATAGCTTATCCGTGACCTCTCTTGTCCTCCAATCACTGTAAGATGCATAGGCCAGCATGGAAAAGCAGACAATCAAATTCAAACCTGGGGGTAGCATAGAAAAGCCCCTTGCACGCTCAAACTCTTAAGGGCTTCTCTTTCAGCTCCACACTTCGATTCGAACTTTGCCTTGACTCTACGGATTATAGACCTTTTCCTTTGGAAAGACGACTATCCCTTTATCTGTAATATGGTATAGGTGAAAGTCAAAGTCGTGCTTTACCCCCCTAAGCTTCTGAACCTGAATCCCTCTTACCATCCTCCCTCCTACCTGCATCATGTCCAGAATTATCACACCATCAGCTATGAAGTGCTCCGTCAAGAATTTTGGATCGACCAAGAATGAATGGAGCTCTGTTGTGATCAAGGTCGTGCAGTTCAGGCCGGATATACCTATAAGCAGACGTGCGATCTCTAACCTCCTCTCAAAATTGTCCTTATAATGCATAAGTAATGATGTAAGAGAGTCTATGGCGACCCTCTTTGCACCCACCTCCCTTACCTTCTGCCTTATCAATTCAGAGAGTCCGTAGGCCTTGAATTCGACAAAGCCTGTGTGAACGCCAGTTGTGGTGATAATCGTCTCCCCCCTCAGAGGGTTAGCATCCACCAGAGCAATCTTTTTCTTTGATATCATGCTCTTCAGATCGATCCCGAAGCCCATCATATTTTCTATAATGCTTTCAGGGCTCTCTTCGAGAGTCACATAGACTCCTGGCTCATCGTTATATTTGACACCGCGGTAGAGGAAATCTACGCAGAAGAGCGTCTTACCAGAACCTGGGACTCCCGATATGACTATGTTTTTGCCCCTTAGGAAACCGCCATCCATTAGTTCGTCAAGCCCTTCAATACCAGTTGGAACCTTATTGTTCATCTTATACACCCAAAGGCTTAAAAAAGCAATACCCTTGTTTAAATATATCGGTTGTAGATGAGGGGGTTAAACTTGGAGTTTAAGCCCGTAGAGCTTATCGGAGCAATGGTGGTAGATTCCGAGGGTTATATCTACGGTCGAGCGGCAAAGATAGAGATCAGACCTGAAGGACCTGCCTTTAAGATAATATCTGTCAACACCATCAAGGAGTCCATCCCCAATATAGATGCTTTGACTCAAGGCCTTCTAGAAGACTTTAAGAGCAAATACAGCATATTTAGCATTCAAGAATTATACAAATTCGTAGCAAAGGAGCTCAAGGTGCAGTCCGTAACGGAGAACGACCTGATAAGCTACGCAAAGCTCAAGGAGATCGCAATACCAATTAAGGAAGTATCAAAAGATGTAGAGGAGGAAAAACCCAGTATTCACCTAGACGACATAGAGGCCATGAACAAGAGCGAGTTTGGTAGTTGCATCCTGCTAAAGACTTCCATAGAAGCCATGATGAGAGGTGTGGAACCAAACAAGCCTGTGCTTTATCAGGACGAAGAAAGCCTGAAGGAAAAGCTCGTCATTGATAACTTAGCTAGGATTCTGGGCAAGGTTCATGGCATCGTCATGGGAGCCGATGGCTTGAGAGTTGTGGTTAGCAAGGAAAGCGTAGTAAAGAAGTTGGTACCTGATATGGTCCTTTTGAAGAAGAAGCTCTTATCAGAAAATACTCGGAGAGATATCATCAAAGATATGGGGTTACTCGGTTTCCAGAACCCTGAAGAATTGACCGATGAAAAGCTCGTAGCCTACGCCAAGATGAGAGGCTATGAAATACCGAGCCGGTTGGAGTCTGTAAAGGCCATCCTTTTGTACAAGACTTCGGTGCCTTGGGAGCAATTGGGAAGGATAGGAGATGTTGTCTTACTGAAGAGGACACTGCCAGACATCTTCGAAGAAGAGTTAAAGGCAGAGGAGCCCAAATCTATAACTGCTCGTCTTGGCACTTCGGCCCAAAAACCTCGCCCTCAGATAGGCGCAACATCAATATCCTTTCTGACCAGACCTGGGAGTTTTGCTTTGGGTATGTACCTCGGCACTTTTCTGACGATCTTCATCGGCTTTGTCCCTTATGTTGGTGCTCTCTTTTCTGGAGGAGTAGCAGGGTACTTGGCAAGGGGCTGGGCAAGAGGGGCCATAGCAGGGTTTTTCAGTTGCTTGTTTGGGACAATCATTCTAGCACTGATTTCCCCCCTTTTACTATCAATGGGCTTGGCTGATTTCTTGGGAATGATTCTAGCATACCTACCTTCTTCCGTAGTAGATGCGATTAAAGAGATGCTCTATGCCGTCAGTTCTTTATTTCCTTACACTTTGGTCCTAATTAACGCATCAATAGGTCTTGTCGGGGGCTTAATCATAGGGTTGATAAAAAGTTGAACAAAGATAACAATCGTTAAATAGACGTTCTTGCTCATACTTTAAGAAGAAGTTTGCAGAGTTCAGAGATCAGGGCATTCGATACGCCTGAAAACCTCAAGAAGTTCTTGGAAGAGGAAATAAGCAAGCTTAGAAGCCTGCTCGGGGATTATCTTCGTCGCCTTGAGGAGATTCGACTCAAGGCAGATAGGATGAAGAAGGCCCATGATGCTCTTTCAAAGATCGCTGGAGAGAAGCAGATGCCTTCCTTCGAAGGGAGAGAAGTGGATCTGACAGGAATGAAGGTTCTGGTGAACCCCAGCCCCAAGCAAGAGACCGAAGTTGTTGAGGATTTGGTCAAGGCTCTGCAGGGAAAGCTGGATGCTTTACAGAAGATAAGAAAGGCGATAGACCCCCTCACAACCTTTGAGGGAGGGATCGTTACCATAAGTGCGGTCTTGGTCGACAATGTTCCCATAAGGTTGATGGTATATCTGAAACCTTGATAAGGAATTGTTAAAAGATGAATTTGTTACTCGGGAAAGGGCTCAGCGGTAGACCTATCTTGGGTGAGAGTTGAGGTGGCACTATCATGGGTTCGTTTTGTAGGATTGGTCGCCTTCTCTTTCATGACATCAGCTGTATTGGGGTTGATGACCTTTAATTTTCTCGAAGCTTACTCCTCCCCTACTCTGCCGTCAGATGTAGTGGCAGTCCTTATGGGATTGCTACTATTCTCCCTCTTCATAACCCTTGGCATCCTAGCAGCCATATCTGACGTACACTAGAGAACGAGAACTATGGAACTTCTACTACGTAGGAGCCAAAGTTACTAGACGGACTCTTCTCTGAGCTCAACTTGAGGGTCGATTCGATCTTATCGAAGTGGGAAAGAATATCCAAGCCCAAAGAGGTTATCTTATAGAATATTCCCTCACTCATAGTCGTTCTCCCGATCAACTCAAGGCTCATCAACAATTGGAGGTCCTTCTTCAGCTCATCCCAAGTCAGATTCGCCTTGTACATTACATGTGTCTGTCTTATCGAGTCAGCATCCGCTATAACCTTAAGAATGTCTATTAGCCTCTCAAGCTTAGATCTGCGAATTGTCTTCATCTTGTTCTAGGTGAGCATATACGTTATTAAATCTTGTTGCTATGAAATCCATACACCAATCACTTAAGAAACATTTACCTTCACGTATATACATGTTATCAATACGTGAGAAAGAGAACCTTCTAAAAGAATCAAAGGTAAGGGACGACTTCCAAGCTCTTCTTAAGTCCAGAAGCTTGTCTTTGGGCGACCCAGCCCTGCTTTACAAGGGTGTCTATGGCTTTGGAGATCTGTCGCTTATGGTCATGAGATTTGAGTATGTTGAGCCTCTTTCCTTTCTTGTAGACTTCTCCTTCGAGGATAGCATCGAACTTCAACCTTTCGATCAGCCTGACTTCAAAGATGTCCATGAGCTGGCCCGAGTAGGGCCGCAGGAGTTGAGTAGATATGCCAGGTACCCACTTTAAGAGAAGAGGAATTGTAGGAGATTGAACAAGGCTGGGCGGGTGCGCCCTGTACCTCCTTCTCCCTTCCTTGTCTTCATAACAGACAAGGTAGAAGGGTATGCACACGAGCTTCGGCCTATCGTCCTTGAACTCTTGCAAAGGTAGCTGCTCAATCTGCTCCAAGCTCTCTTTGATATCGTCGATTATGCTCAACATCTGTTGCCTTAGTTTCATACCCTTTTTTGATAAATCATCTGCCTCCTCTCTTCTCTTCTTTACTTCGAGCTCTCTCTCCATCTCCACATCACTTAATAGCTTCGTCTTGGACTCGATGAGCTGGGTATACGCTCTCTCTAGGGGGGGCAACTCTTTGTTTCTCTCGTCATCTAGGCCTTCTAATATGGACTGTAAACCTTTTACCTCTTTCTCAATGTCTCCAATTCTCGATGATATGTCCTTGAGCATCTTGCTCCAAAGCTCCACGTACTTTTGCTCTTTCATCGAAGGCTTTGATGTTTCTATCATTCTCTTCAGAACATCTTGGTCCCTCTTCAGGTGCATGGACATCTTTCTGTACTCCCTTATCTGAGAGTCGAAGAACTCCTTGCGCTCGTCGAACCTCGACAGGACCATCTTCAGCTCCAGCTCCTTCTTTGTTCTCAACTGCTCTACGGACCTGTTCACAATCTCTGCCGTAAGTTCCCTCTGGCGCTTGTACTCCTTGTTAATGCCCTCTATCTCCTCTCCTATTCGTGCCATATGGAAGCTCATCTCCTCGTCCAAGGTCTTTGTGCCCTCTTCGAGCCTGAACATATCGTCCTCTAGATCCTTCCTTGCTTTGTTCAATTCATACACGACTTCCAGCATACGCCCTTCGTCCATTTGCAACGGCAGCATGAGAGCGTTGAGAGAAGGATTGGTGGCATAGCCAGCATCATTCAGATAGCTTGTAATGGTAAATGCAAGAGGCTTTTCTATCAAGCCAGTTATGGTATGGGTCTTCTTTCTAGGCTGGGCAAAGGTATCGTTGTGCCTAACGAGCATACTAATGAATAGATCCCTGTTGTTGTGGGCGTCCCTCAGATGCTGCATGAATTCATCTATAGGTGGGATTTCTACAACTGTTAATGAGAAAGAGTGGAGGCCCATAGAGTCTATCAGTATCCATCTCTCATCAAAAGGATAAGCCCATATCCCATAGTAGGCCCTGACCATAAAAGATACCTTCTCCCTCTCCTTTCCAATCAGAGACCTCTTCCTCTCTCTTTCGGATACACAATAGACCGTAGCCATCTCCAAATCCTCTTCTATGGCTCGCCTATTAGTGGCCGATATGGCAAAAGGAGGGATGACGGTCTCCTTTCGGTCTTCAGTCATTCTTTACTCATTACCCCGTGTTATTGTGGCTCCTTCGATTCTTATTCTGTTTTCGATCTTAAAAGGTTTCAGCGCTATAGATTCCATCCTAATCCTAAGAGCAATATTCTACAAAAAGGATTGTGTAGATGGAGAATAGAGCTCTGCTCCATTAGACAGATCCTTATGATATAAAAACTGGGTTTACAAATAAGATGTTAATAGGCATTCAAATAGATTCGAGATATTTTGAGCATAACCGAACTGCTTTTATTCTTAATCAGTATAAGTAGTGAATGCCTTGACAACCGTTGAGAATTTGTTGAGCGAAAGGTTTGTCGAGAATTTGAAAAGAGATGATGATATTCTAGCAGTCATGCTATTTGGAAGTTATGCCAGAGGAGAAGCAAGAAAGGAATCCGATATAGATGTATGCATATTTCTTAAAGACGAAAAACGTGACAAAGTTTCCCTATCCCAAAAAAAGATGGACTACATGGGCGTAGTGGACAATGAAAAAGTGCAGGTGCATATATTCCAAAACCTACCTATCTTCATGAGGATAAGGGTGCTCAAGGAAGGAAAGATATTATTCTGTAAAGATGAGGATATGCTTTACGAGATCGCTTTTAAGACTATCAAAGAGTTCGAGGATTTTGAGAAATATTATAAGGAATACTTGGGTAGCATATTACATGCTAGATGAAGAAAGGATATTGGCAAAGGTTGATGAACTTAAGAGTTACATTGATGAATTAAAGCAGATAATCCCAAAAAATCTAGAGAGCTACAAGAGTTCCATCGAGAAGAGGAGGGCCTGTGAGAGGCTTTTGCACATATCTATTGAATGTGTGATGGGCATCTGTAGCATAATTGTCTCAAATCTAAGGCTTGGATTACCAAGTGAAGAGGGCGATATCATCAAAGAACTAAGAGAAGCTAATGTTATTACATAGAAAATGGCAAGTAAATTAAGAAGGATGAGGAGTTTTAGAAACATTCTGGTCCATAGATATGGTCGCGTTGAGGATGAATTGGTCTACAAGGTCCTAACTAAGAAACTAGAGGATTTTGGGGTATTTGTTAAAGATATTATTGTATTCTTGAAGGGTAAATAGCATCTAATAGAGCACTGCTCCATAATTCTTATCTACGACTGAGATGAGTAGAACTTCATAGGTATAAATGGTTAAGAGAATTAAGAAGGGAGTAAGTCCTATAATAGCTACGACTATCATCATAGGGGTAACTCTGGCCGTAGGGTTTGCTACTTGGGGCTTTGCTAGCGGAGCCATAGGGTCTTTGCTCCAGTCCCAAGGAGAGACGGTTGCGGGTGATATAAACAACCTTAGAGAGAGGTTTGTAATAGTCAACGTCAATATTTCAGTAAGTGGAGACAAAGTTACTGTCTGGGTATACAACAATGGTAGGATACAGACAGAAATTACAGACCTTTTTGTGGGTGGCTCATCTACAAGCATGATAGAAGTGCCAGATGGCAATTATACAGTAATACCTCCTTATGATCTCGAGGTAGAGCATCTGATTACTATTACTTTTAGACACTATACGACATCTGGGAGCGATCTTTACATAAAAGCAATTGGAAAGTTCGGCAACTCTTACACCTATTCTTTGGGTGTACCATAGATTGAAGAATAAGTCGATGAGGACGAGGCGGGGTAGCGCTTCCATAATAGCGGCTGTTCTATTCACAGCCATCTTTGTAACTGTGATAGGGGGCTATTTTTACACTAATCAGTTGCTCATCTACAATTACAATCAAGAGGTTAGAGAGAATACTATAATTGGCAACCAACAGGCTCAGGAGCAGTTTGGTGTAGATTGCTTTCTCGATGAGAACAACTTTGTATGGGCAAGAGTGAATAACACAGGACCTATTACTATAAAGATTTCACATGTATTTGTTATAGATGCAGAATCATCGGACGTAATAAAGGATTTATCTGTTTCTGTAACGCTAAACTCAGGGCTATGGGAGCCAGAAATTAACACTACATATAGCTATCAGGGTGAGCCTGTCATCGTAAAGGTCCTTACCGAAAGGGGAAACACTGGAGCGAACATCTATCCACCCTTGATCATATATGGCTTAGGAGAGCTCAAGGCAGGACCTTTCATCTTTTCTTTAGACCCTACGGATTTCACGTATAAATCAAGAGCCTTTTCAATTGACCAGAAACAGGACGCTGGTACTAGTGTATCTTCCACATATAGAATCTATGGGTCATACTGGAATGCACAATCCTTTGTTGCTGGGACAACTGGCTCGCTTACAAAAGTTGAAGTTTACATACGTAAAACTGGCTCTCCTGCAGACCTTACAGTTCAGATTAGAAGTAATTCGGGCAATAATCCAAGCTCTGTTCTGGCAAGCCAAACCGTCAGTGCTTCGACTGTTGGTTCATCTTATGGGATGTGGGAATCTGTGAAATTCTCCACAAGCATTCAACTCACTTCAGGCATTAAATACTGGATAGTATTGCAGTCTAATTCAAGCAATTCTTCCAATTACTATAATTGGTATTACTCTTCGAGCTCCAGTTCATACTCTAACGGAGAGAGGAAAGTTTCCACAACTGGTGGAGTTTCTTGGAGCAGCCCAGGAGGGGACTACGATTTCATAACTTGTATGGATGCTGGGGAAAGGTCTGGACCAGGCTTTGAAATACCATCAAAAAGTTATGATTTGATATTTTACATCAATATCACAAATAATTCTGATAAGGACATAGCCTTCGGAAAACATTCATGTTTTTTGGCCATAGTGCCTGAATTACCTGGACACATATATGAAGACGAAATCCTCTTCGCCCTTCTCCAGAACACTAGTACTCTACAGAATCCCATGGCTTACAGCCTAGATTATAACCAGATAGCCCCCTCGAAGGGAAGCACTGTTCTAGTATTTGGTAGCAAAATATCTGGAGGAAATCTGTTGGACCCGGATGACGTATTGCTAGGTCCCGAGCTAAACGATGGGCGTAATGATTACACAGATGAGAATCTGGCGTGGACCTTTCTCCTAATCTCATGGAAGTTTGTCGATGACCAACAAGTAGTGCTAGAAATGATTCCATATGCTGCGATACATATCCTACCAAGTTAGGGTGAAACGCAAATTGAAATCGTATCATAATCATTCACGCAAAAAGAAGGGAGTTGCAGGAATCATCGCTGCTCTTTTTCTATTTTTGATATTCTCCAGCACTATAATCGTTTACTATGTTGCCAACCAGCAGTTCGACAGAGCCTACCAAGATAGCTTGGAAGAGTTTAGAGTCATGGAG
>JACAEJ010000086.1 GCA_013388925.1 Nitrososphaerales archaeon | reverse complement strand
TCGATGCCTGGCATGATGGATACGGTCCTTAACCTAGGTCTTAACGACAAAACCGTAAAGGGCTTGGCAAGATTGACTAATAATGAGAGATTTGCCTATGACTGCTACAGAAGGCTCGTGCAGATGTTCGGCAAGGTTGTTCTAAACGTCAAACATGAAAAGTTTGAGGGCATACTGGAAAGTTACAAACATAAGTTGGGCGTCAAGTTGGATATAGAGCTGGACACAAAGACCCTAAAGGGAGTGGTAGAAGACTACAAAGGGCTGATCAAGAAGGAGACGGGAAAAGATTTCCCTCAAGATCCTCGTAAGCAACTCTTCATGGCCATCGCTGCGGTCTTCGATTCTTGGAATACGCCAAGGGCCGTGGTGTACCGTAGGGTGAACAAGATATCGAATGATCTTGGCACTGCTGTCAACATACAAGCAATGGTCTTTGGAAATATAGGCCCTGATTCTGGTACAGGGGTAGCCTTCACCCGAAACCCTGCCACCGGGGAGAGGAAGCTCTATGGGGAGTACCTTATGAACGCCCAAGGTGAGGATGTTGTAGCCGGCATAAGGACGCCAAAGCCCATAGATCAGATGAGAGAAGATGCACAAAAGGCCTACAGTGAGTTGCAACGCATAAGCGACCTTTTGGAGAAGCACTACAGGGAAATTCAAGACATAGAGTTCACGATACAGAACGGCAAGCTCTACATGCTACAGACGAGGTCTGGAAAGAGGACGGCCCAAGCTGCTGTAAAGATAGCTGCAGATATGGTGAAGGAGGGTCTCATCGACAAGAACGAGGCGATAATGAGGGTAGAGCCAAAGCAGATTGAGCAACTACTGCATAGAAGAATAGACCCTAAAGTAAAGATAGAACTCATAGCCAAAGGACTACCAGCATCCCCTGGGGCGGCTTCGGGCATAGTAGTCTTTGACGTCGACGAGGCCGATAAGCGGGGTAACGCTGGGGAGAAGATCATCCTCGTCAGAGAAGAAACGACTCCAGAGGACATTCATGGGATGGTGGCAGCCCAGGGCATACTGACGAGCAGAGGAGGGATGACGAGCCATGCCGCTGTTGTTGCAAGAGGAATGGGCAAGCCCTGCATCTCTGGTTGTGAAGAGATAAAGATAGACTCTAAATCCGGGAAGTTTCAAGCTAAGGATATAACGATCAAAAAAGGCGACCTGATAACTATAGATGGTGCTACGGGCTTCGTCATGATAGGAGAGGTTCCCATGATGGATTCAGCGCTGAGCTCGGAGGCCCTTGAACTGCTGAGCTGGTCTGATAAGGTGAGGACCCTTGGGGTTCGTGCAAATGTAGACACACCGCAGGGTGCTGCAAAGGCTAGGACTTTTGGAGCTGAAGGGATAGGTTTGTGCCGTACTGAACGAATGTTCAACGCTCAGGATAGACTGCCAATTGTGCAGGAGATGATATTGGCGGTCGGTTTTGAAGAGAGAAAGAACTCCTTGAACAAACTGTTGCCCATGCAGAGGGGCGACTTCAAGGAGATATTCCGAATAATGAATGGTTTGCCAGTTACCATTAGGCTACTCGATCTGCCCTTACATGAATTCCTACCAAGGTTAGAGGATCTGCTTGTAGAGGTAACAGAGCTAAGACTTTCAGGAAAGGATGACAAGGTTCTTGACGAGAAGGGCAGAATGCTCAAGAAGGTTCAGGCCCTAGCCGAGCACAACCCCATGCTCGGCCACCGTGGTTGCAGGGTCGGCATACGCTACCCAGAGATATATGAGATGCAGACAAGGGCCATCTTTGAGGCAGCTACAGAACTTGCAGGGGAAGGGGTGTATGTGGACTTGGAGATAATGCTACCATTGGTGGGCAAGGCTACGGAGATGGCCTTCCTGCGTGAGAGGATAGAGAAGGTAGCCCAGAAGGTCATGGAGGAGGCTAGAGTGAAGTTGAACTATATGATAGGCACCATGATGGAGGTTCCTAGGGCGGCCTTGACGGCAGATGAAATAGCCGACTATGCAGAGTTCTTCTCCTTCGGTACGAATGACATGACCCAGACCGTGTTCGGCTACAGTAGGGACGATGCCGAAGCAAAGTTCTTGGCCAATTATCTAGAGAACAAGATACTCGAAGCCAACCCCTTCGAGACCTTGGACAGAAATGGCGTGGGGAAGATAATGAAGATAGGCGTGGATCTAGGGAGGAAGACTAAGCCCAACCTAAAAGTTGGAATATGTGGCGAGCATGGTGGAGACCCGGCATCTATAGAGTTCTGCCATGAAATAGGATTGAACTACGTCAGTTGCTCTCCCTTCAGGGTGCCTATTGCCAGACTGGCAGCTGCCCAAGCCAAGCTGAAGATGGAAAAATCAACAATCGGCTCCAGCACGAACGTTTAGCATGTTTAAGCTTCTTCACCAACAAGAACTTTTCTATGGCATCAGGAGCGAGCTTATTCGTTCAAAGTAGGGCCTAGGAAGTATTCTTCGAAGGATGGTTAGAAGTATATGCACTCAACCCAGACAATTCTTTGTTTATGATTTCCCCCTTACTTCCTTTAAATTCATCCAGATGAATCAATTGAATTTCTCACGAATTTCAAATTTTAGTGTCTAATGATCGCCGATTTCCTATGTGAATAGTTTCTTACTATGATGATATCTTAAAAGTTTAATTAGCGAAATTTAATGATAAATGATGGTAGAATTGAAGGGAAGGAACTACAGAGAGATAAAGGGTATGCCCTATGTGAGGAGGGAGTTCATACCGGGTGCTCCCCAGACAAAGATAGCCAAGTTCTCGGTGGGTACCCCTAGCCAAGACTATGATCTCAAGCTCGAGCTAAGAGCAAAGGGGAGGGCTCAGATAAGGCATAATGCTATAGAGGCTGCTAGAGTAGCTGCAAACAAAAAGTTATCGGAGATAGGGGAGGGAAACTACCACCTTCTAGTAAAAATCTACCCCCACGTAGTGCTTAGAGAGAACAAGATGATAGCCACCGCTGGTGCAGATAGGCTTCAGGAGGGCATGAGGAGAGCTTTTGGCAAACCGATAGGCCTTGCGGCAAGAGTCGAGATCGATACTCTGATTCTGGAGCTGAATATGAAGAAGGAGAGTTTGGGTAAGGCCAAGGAAGCTTTCAAGGTGGCGGCGAGCAAGCTACCCATAAAGACCTATATGAGAGAGATTCCTCTAAAGCAGGTATTATTGGAGGAAAAGGGCTAAACCACAGGAAGCTCTACTTTTCATACAAAGCACTTCAGGTCAAAGTGATCCCTATGATAAAGATAGACGAAAAGAAGATGTTCCTAGAGATTAAAGAAAGAAAGCCCAAGGTCGTGGTGTTAAACGCGCCCGATGGTCTTCTTAACAAGGCTCTAGAGGTGGCATCCAAAGTTCAAAAGTCCTTCGGTGTTCAAGTTGTAACCATCGCAAATCCTTGCTATGGTATATGCGACACAATAGATGGGGAGGCAGAAAAGTTGGGAGCCGACATGGTCTTTCACATAGGCCACAGCATAGCTACAGACAGAGTCGGCAAGAGAACGATATTGATAGATGCTATGGACGACGTAGACTTTGAGGGAGTCCTAGAGGCATCTCTACCGATTCTTAGGAGATATGAAAAGGTGGGGCTCTGCACGATAAGCCAACACATTCACAACATAGAGAAGGCAAGACTTTTCTTGGAAGAGAATTGCATCAGCGTAATAATAGGCAGAGGGAAGGGTCTTATTAGAGATGGGCAGGTACTGGGCTGTGACTTCTGTACGGCATTTGAGATTAGAGAGAGTGTAAACGCTTTCGCGTTCCTTGGTCAGAGCATCTTCCATGCCACGGGGATAGCCCTTGCCACGGGCAAGGTGGCATTCATGTTGGACCCATACTATAAAGAGATAACGGATGTCACACCAAAAGCTTCTGACATATTGAAAAGAACCACACTTTCCACCTACAAAGTTCTAGATGCAAAGACTATAGGGATTGTAATAGGGTTGAAGGAGGGGCAGACGAGGCTGGAGAGGGCTCAAAGCATAAAGTGTGAGCTCGAGAGGCATGGCAAGGATGTATCGTTCATAGCCTTGAACGAGATAAATAACGAGAACCTGATGCGACTGAGGAAGATGGATGCATTCATACAGACCGCTTGCCCGAGGATATCTATAGACGATAGTTTTGATAGATCCGTATTATCTATACCTCAAGCGGAAGCCCTTATCAGGTTGCTAGACGGAAAGGAGTTAGGGGAGATACTCCAAAGAATTAGTTGGGTCTAGAACGGGTAAGAGGCCCTTCCTCTTAGTCGAGTCCCTTCTTGGCAAGTTTTGGCAGACTGAGTCTCCATAGGTTCGTGGGTTCGAATCCCACCCCCCGCATCGATAATGATGTGGAAAAATAGCATATTTTATATCCCCGATAAGTCTATCCTCTCCAGCATCTAATCTTCCATGTTCCTTCATGATTATTTCTTTGATATACTACTCAAGCCAAAGGTAGTGAAGTTTCATCCTACTTCAATAGTCCCAAAAATTCAGAAAAAATTAACCTAAATCGAGGGGAATGTAAAGAGGGAGTGAACATCTAAGCCTTGATATATCTTCTCCAGAGATAAATTGTGAGAATTTAGATTCATCTTTCAACGCTTAAATACTTCTTTAAACGTGATAACGAGGAGGCGCGAAATGGAGAGATCAGAACATATCTCTACCAAAGTCAAGAGATCGAGCAAACTTCTAGCAATATTAGTATTAACGGCAATTCTTGTTCTTAGCATAGTTTTCATATACACATCTATAAAACCAAGTCCAACTACGTGGGATGTCTACCCTGGACAATCGATTCAAGCAGTCTTAGATTCTGCAAGTCCTGGAGATACTATCGTTGTTCATGAAGGAGAGTACCATCAATCCGTAGTTATTACTAAATCAATCAATCTAATAAGTGATGGAGCGATTCTTAATGGAACCTCGCCTGCTGACCCAGAGACTACTCTTGCTGATGCTATCACAATAGATGAGGGCGTGTCTGGTGTAACCATTAAAGGTTTTGAGATCAGGGACTACTCATATGATGGCATCCAAGCTTGGAACAATGGTACAAGCAACATCGAGATCATAAACAATGTTATTCACGATATGGGGGGCACAGCCATCAGCATAGGAAACGATGGTACGGGGTTTCATGAAAACTGGTTCATTCACAATAACACCGTCTATAAAAATGTGCATGGCATATATGTAGCACATGGAAAGAACGTTGTAATCTCAAACAACATTGCTGAAGAATCTTTTTGGTCTGGAATATGGGTTGGCACTGAAGGTAGTACTTTTAATTCTGAGCATATAGAAGTGATAAATAATACAGTTACTAACTCTTTTTTTGGCATATATGTATTAAGTTCTTCTGAGGAAGCAGAACTTAAGGACATAACGATTACAGGCAATACAGTATCTGATTGCAGTACAGATGGCATCGTAGTATTAAAACTATTTGAAAAGTGTAGGAATTCCACAGATGTCTTCATATCCGATAATAGGGTTGATAACAACGGCGGGGCAGGAATCCTTCTTGAGGGAGTATCATATGGCAAAGTATTGGAGAACGAAGTAACTAATAACATCCATAGTGGAATAATAATATTCGATTCTAACCACATAATTGTGAAAAGGAATTTGGTCACTAACAACGGTGGGGACGGAATTGAAATCAACTTTGCGGACAACAATAAAGTAATCGATAATATAGTGAAGGATAATAATTGGGGGATCGTTCTTGTAGATGGGTCAAGTTACAACATTGTAATGTTTAATGAAGCAAAAGGCAATATCGCTTATGATTTATCCGATGATAAAACTGGAACGGACAACATCTGGGAATTCAACATCTATGACACAAAGGACTGGTGATAACTGGATTATCACCCCTTTTATTTTTATAAAACAACATCTTTCTAAGTTAATTCCACATCATTTATAAGGTTCAAATCCTACCCCCGCACCATTTGATTTTCAACTTCTATACTTGCTTTTCTTGCCTTTTTCTTCAGCCTCATCAAATGCCCCACTGTCTTTGTTAGGCCAGCTACCCATTCCAATATAGGCTATGTCAAGAGCTTCAAACCTATTTTCTCAAGTTTTCAGATTCTTGATTCTATTCCTTCCAAAGCCTCTTTTCAGCCATGCTCCTCAGATCAGTATAGATGTCTCTGAACTCGTTGTACATAAGGCTAGTGTAGAGGCTCACCTCTTCATCATTCATGTATTGAAACATATAAGGTCCAGTGTAAGGGCAAGGATCGCCCATCCTTGTCATAAATTCTATGTGCATCAATGGATCGCCCCTCTTTATGGTTATAGGTATTCTATTGTTACTCAGGTTTACCAGCTCCAAAGCAAGCCTTCCAACGAACCCGCTATGAACCTTTGCAGCGTTCAAGAAGGATAGACCCATCCTTCCATATCTGCTTTTTGCGGTTAGGTGAGCCACATACCCAGGGGGCGTGAACACGACCTCGTAAGAGATAAGGTTCTTGTGTTCAAGGTAGTTTAGTGTAGTTTCTTCCTTGACTGTTAAAACGTAACCATCGCCGTCCACAAGATCCAAATCTAAGGGGTATATGCACTTGTACCTTTCTATCAGCTTTACGAGCTCGCTCTTACCAAGTATGCACATTTACAGCACTCCATAACCATGTATGGGGGTTATGTTAAAATGTTATGTCAGAAGACATGTAATACAAACTAAGTCTTCTAGATTTTAGATCGGTTTACCCTAGGGGGCATTATAGATTCGAGTTTCTTCCAGTCTGCCACGAATTCTTGTGATACTTTGGAGGAGATAGATAAAAAGAAAGGCCATGGACCAAATCCCAGTCATCACGATAACGAAATCGGCAAAGTAGGGAAGAAAGCTCTCGCCTACAACTTTTTCAAAGTAGTAGAAGGATCCAAGAAAGTAGTTAAATGACCAGTGAAGCAAGACTGCCCCAGGAAAGCCGTAATTGACATAGATAAAGCCCAGAATTATCCCCACCATGGAGCTTGTCGTTACCTTTCCTATCTCCCACCCGGCTCCAAAGGCGATGTGGGCAAGGCCGAATAAAGATCCGCTGATAAACACGATTAGATAGAGGATTCTCATATCCGATCTAGTCCATGAGAGGTGTCTTGCCGGATGCCATAGGACCTTGAAGAGGTTGAAACGAACCCCCTTTATGGCCAAGAGAAGGGTTGCCACCATGCCTATAATACCCATCCTAAAGACTGTCTCTTCTAGTATCGGGGCGGTTGAATCTGACACAAACATTAAGACAGGATCCATCTCTGGGAGGGAGCCTGTAGGGATTCCTGCGCTCTCTTGGAGTAACAAAATGAACATGGTGATCAGTATGAGGGCAGAGAAGGTCACAGCAAGCGTGGAGAGAGTGTTTCCGAAGATAGATCCAAGACCACCCTTCAAAACCGATTGGGGGACCTTTTCTAACTTCAGGTGTGGACCTAACATCGCTTTGATGAATAGGACAAAATAGATTAACCACAATAATATGAATATTGCTTTAATGGCATCATGTGTACTTGCAGTAAGGACCATGTACAACCCTAAAGGGAAGGAGAGGACCATAAGGCCTATCAGAGACAAAACCAATAGTATATGGACTAGTCTTATCAGTCTCAATGGCAAACTACCGATTCGAGTCTCTCCCAAATCCAATTATTATGGTCCCAACCATCTAATAAGGTTGAACGTACTTAAAGGTCATTGACCAATTTTACCTTTGAATCGTTCTAGCCTCACCTTGGTGCTCAAAAAGACCATGACGCTGAAGACTAGTGCAAGAATCAAAGCCAAGGCCAAGTTGGTCAGAATAGGAGAGTGAGCAAGATAAGAGGAATCGGGCTGAACTATATCCACGATCTGACCGGCATCGCCCGTCATTCTATCTTCCGTCACTACAGGCACTATCTGAAAGGTGTCTCCCTGATATGCAACTTCTTGGGATAAAGGGGGCATTATGGTTATTAAAAACAGGGCCATCGATAGGCCCAACAATGAACTAAGGACGATCTTGCCCTTCTCCTCCATCCTTCGCTCATGCATTCTATCTACAAGAGCATATAAAACACTAGTGATTAGAACGGTTTTTATGAAGGTTAGAAGTTTAGAAGTTAAGTATGGCTGGCAGTTTTGACGACAAACTGGTTGTAATAGCTGGTGGAGGGTACTTCGGCACTGAGGCGGTTACTTCACTAAAAGGATCGAAGGCTAGGATAATACTGTTGGATATAATGCCAGACTGTAAAGCTGGTAAGTTTGCAGATGAGAGAATAAATGGGATGGACATAGATAAGGCTCTGAGGGCGAAGGCAAATAGTGTAACGTTCTTCATCTGTGATGTTGTAGAGTTCTTGGTGGGCTTTCTGAAAAAGGCAACGCCCGACTATATAGTACCAGCCGTGCCCGGGCACTTTGTGGGCAAGCTGGTCAAAAGATGGCTCGAAGATAGAGGTCTTAAGGTCGTAGTCGAGCCAAAGATAGCAAGGGAAGTATTGGAGGACATTCCAAAAAGCATTCTTGCGCATTATGATGAAGGTTCAGGGTTGATCGTTACGAGCTATATGCCAAAGGGGAGTATGTGCAAGCTTCCATGCGACCAGCCGGTAGAATTCTGCCCGACTACAGGCAGGCCAAAGGCAGGTCCAATGTATAGAGTGTTAGCCTATGTGATATGGGGGAAGGTGGACGTATCCAAGGTCATCAGCAGTCACATAATGGAAGGTAATGTAGGGTGCTTTAGAGGAGAGGAGCTTGCATCCTTTCTCTCGAGCATAGAGACGATGGAGGCGCCCTACACCGTAGCGATAGGAACGTCTTGCTCCTGCCACGGTATCCTGAACTTACTCTCAATATGCTAAAATGATAACTGAATTATTCCTTACTTGGCTTTGATCTTTGGAACCTCTTTTAATTTCTTAAAGATCTCTTTATCCTCAAGTTGGGAGATCTCCTCTATCCTTCTCCTAACGGCATCTCGGACAAAATCGTTCCTTGAGACATAGATAAAGCGTCCGTCGGCTATGATATTGTCTATCATCTTGATTATATCTTTTGGGATCGCTATGGGTTGGTAGTCCACCCTTCCCGTCTCGGACCCGCTCTTTTTTGGAGACATTATTACTAACCGTTCTATAAGATAAACCTATGATATATAAGCGATATTGTGAGATAGTTCTATATAGGTTCTTAATGGTTATAGAACGATTAGGAACACTTATATAACGACGAGGATATAGGTAGGGTGTCATGACCCCTAAAATCACGACATCCGACACCCTACGGGGTGAATTGCCTATATCCCCGTCGGATAACGAGAAGGGCAAATCGCCTAATAAAGACGTCGATTTTTTGAGTGACGTCGAAAGTTCCGACGAAATTACTCGGATCAACGGATCCATACAATTCGATAAGGACTCCAACGGACAAATCCTCGTCCTCGATCAAGACTCTCCCTTGAGAGTCCATCTCCCTATGGATAGAGTCTCGGCAAAGTCCAAGTGGTCCTATGCTCGGCTTGTCATGGGTCGTCAAGTTGCCGACAAGATCTACAAAGAGATTCTCGAGGAAGTCGAGGCAAATAAGGAGAAGTATAAGATCACCCCTCTTAACCGTCCGTCAAAGGTTGCCGTGGGACGACTATTCATGAGATCCCTTGGGACCAACGACTCAAGACCTCTCCAAATCCTCGTCCATAAAGGAGAGATCAAGTGTATAGCCTCAAGTGACGTCCATAGTCTTATCTCAAAAGACCAAGTTATGGGGATAATCCGACAAGCCTTCGTTGATGAGAGAGTCTTTAACTTCATGGGACCCGCTCAAAAGGCGTTCAAAGGTCAAATCGCTATCGGACTCACGGAGAAGGTTATGACCGAATTTGGATCTTGGAACCTCGGACTTGCCGTCAATACGGGAGATCTCCTAACGAATAGAGCCATTAAAGTAGGATCCTTCATAATGGTCGAGGCTTGCACTAATCCCGTCACTTGGCTAAACGGTAGTGGGTGGACCGATCCTCGAAGGAACGCTAAGTTTGATTTAGATAGGATCAACTTGATCCAAGATAGAGTCCTTCGATGGACGGACAAGACCGAAGTCTCGGAGAGGATCAAAGAGGCAATCCAAGAAGTGAGGGGTGGATCCAAGGGTCTCGTTGATTTGGTGACGGAAAATGGCAAGCAAAAGTTATCGCTCCATGAGGCAAGGACCATAATCGACGCTATATTCACGTCCTACCATCTCGGAGAGAAATTACAAAAATTCGTCGTTGATGAGTATGATAAGGTCCCCGTAGATCACAAAAACGTCTATGAATTAGCCATGATAACCTCAAACTTAGCGATCAATCCCGAGGCTCCGATATCCGAGAGAGGTCAATACGTGAGACAACACTTATCGACGATCTCGGCAATCATGCTCTCATACAAAAACGTCCAAAATCTAATCGAGAAGTGTGACGAGCGGGTTAAGGGAAGGTTGGTTCCAAGATGAGCAAAGCCATAAAGAGGGGAGAGATCATAGGAGATCTCCCTAAGACCATTATTCTCGACGGAGATCCACAATTTAGCGGATTTGAACCTTATAACATAAGAGGGTTCACCAAAGGGCAAGAATACCATCCTATAGCCATGTTCAAGTATGAGTATGAGAGTGGAGAGACGGTCCTATGCTTTGCCGTCCCCGACGATGAGGGGAAGATAAGACAAGTTGCCGTCACCAATTTCAAGATCCACAAATTCCTAATTCCCGTCGGAGAACATACTACCTAACAAGGAGATGATACCGACTATGTCATTACAAAAAAACAACGAGAGACCTTGCCAAATTTGTGTGTATAACGACCCCGATTTGGGTTGCTTTCTTGGGAGATGTATTCGGGAAGGTGGTATATGATGGTCAAGTCCGTGACTATCGAAATACGAAGGGTTGAGAACGGCTTTGAGGGAACGATCTCCAAGGGTGGACGATGGAACCCTCTCCCCTTTGGTCGTCGTCGATATATTGGAGATCTCGATGAAGTCCTTGGGGAGATCGAGTCTAAGGTCAAAGAGGTATTCGGGACGACGAAGATGAGAGGTAGGTAAGATTGCCCAAGTGCAAGAATTGTGGATTGGAGATATCATGGGCTAAGGACCCTCAAACGGGTAAGTTCTTTCCCGTCAATCCCGACGGATCCAATCATACCCACCCCAAGGAAGGACCACAACAACCATCACCAAAGCCAAGTCCGACTCCTTTGAAGTTCGTAGTCGAATATGGAGAGACCATAAGCGTCGAACCCTATGGTTCTCGTCGGTATACCTTGATCCATGAGTTCCCTCAAGACGGATCCGTTAATGTGGACGACGCTTTTAGGTTCGTCAAGTCCAAGGTCAAGGCTTGGATCGAGACGGACAAGCCAAAGGAGACGGCAAAGCCATGAGCATACTACCTAACATGAAGATCGGAGACCCTTGTCCCGATTGTGGATCCACTCTTATCGAGTGGGTCCGTTGGGGTAAGCCTTCGGGGAATTTGGTATGTCCTACGTGTTGGTCGAAATTCACTCCCCAAGGAGAGAGGATCATAGCCAAAAAGAAAGTTCGTTATGGCAAGAAGGATAAGGACGAGAACATAATAGGAGATGATCGAGGTCTCCCCGAGGAATATGTGACGGCAAGGACGGGGTGGCTTGTCAAAGGCTTAGAGGTCGATGAGGCATGAGTGAGGACGAATATGATCCCAACTTAGGACCGTGCATGGACTTAGACGAGGACGATATTATAGCAAATTGTGAGCATGAAAATCTCGAATACCTAATCAAACCGACGGGGACGATGGTCCAAATAGTGATGGTTCGTTGTAAGACTTGCGGGTATGAGGACGAGGATTTACTTGATATCACCTACGGAGCCGACTATATGATAGGAGACCTCACGTTCAAAAGGATCGTCTCGAGAGGCAACTATTCTAAATGCGTCCGTTGTGGTCTAATCCTTACGGGGACCAACGACAAGGACTTCCCCATGATCCTCTTTATCGACGAAGGGAGACAAGGAGAACTCGACTTTTGTCGGGATTGCTTTAACCTTCTCGTCGAGAAGGGGTATATCAAAATCTCATGAGGTCGAGAATATGTGGTTATGGTTCAACGATCCGTCCGTATTCACAACTTGGCTCGATCAAAGCAAGAAGGGTGACGTAGTCCATACACTAAGGAGAATACCCAAAACTAATAGGTCTATTGGCAAAGAGACGAAGGTCATAGTGAGAAGTAAATACGACCCAAACTATCGACAACCCGCCATCAAGACGTTCTTAATGATAATCACTTCTCTACCTCAATTAAGAGTCTTTTGGAACACTCAACAATATCCCGAGATTAGGACGGGGTTCCTCACTCCCGAGAAGTGGTGGGAGAGAGCCGTCGAACTCAACAAGACCGACGAATTTGCTCTTTATGAAGTTCGAGCGATAAGGGGAGAGTGAGCATGAGTAAGATAATCTTTGAGTTCGAGGTCCTTTCGGGAGCCGATCCCTTAAAGCCAAAGGTCAAGATAGTCCGAGGGTTCTATAACAAAAGAGGCATACCCATCGACGAAGATGAAC
>JACAEJ010000079.1 GCA_013388925.1 Nitrososphaerales archaeon | reverse complement strand
TCCCGAAGACCAGTGCGGAAATGAAAACATCATGCTCCAGATTGATCCGATAAATGATGTCATCAATCTCCGCTACCATCGCCCGGTCATACTCAGGAATTTCTATCATGATATCCAGGTCAGAGTCCTCTCTTTCCTCGCCCCTCGCCTTCGACCCATAGAGACGGATATCGATAATCCGATATTTCGCAGACAATTCCTCTCGCAGTTCTTTCAAAGCCCTTTCTTCATTTTCTGCCAGTTTCATGGACACACCATCCCTTCTTTCCATACGCCCACCAGCCCCGTTTGGGCAACTTCCCTTCGCGACACCAGCCCCGCTCATCATACCGCCAGGCGGCCCTGTCGGCAATAGCCTTTCACAATCTCGAATAACCTTGAATTCAGAGTGAATTCCTTATCAGAGTTCGAGAATCTGTCAAAAATATATCAGATTATCTTTTGAAGATCAAATGCGCCATCAAATTGGCAGGCCGTCCCCTACCTATTTCCACCAAATTGACGATTCTTCAACACCGGATTCCGAATTCCCTGCCTACCGGCAGGCAATAACAGGGGCTGCCACGAATGAAATGATCCATGGATTGAGCGGAGACTGACTGAGCGTTTGTATCCAACTGAATGAAGCAAGAAGAAAGAAAACCAGTGCAACAAGGATGGAATCAAGCAGCTTCTCATTGAAAAGGCGATGAATTTGCTCGTCAATAGATTGCCCCGGAAGCCTCAGGAGGGGCTCCTTTAATGGCGACTTGGTCTTTGTCTTCTTCATTTGTTTCCTTTTATACATTTAAAAACCATTTAGATCAGAAAAAGGTTCCTTTGCAAGACTCAAAAAAGGAAAGAGGGCTGCCTCGGGAGGAAGATACTTCATTAGACCAAATGCATTAGAAGTTAATAAATCCTCTATGCCTTCTTCCTCGCGAGTTAATTTGCCATGAAGCATTGCCTGAAGCATTCGTATAGTCTCCGTGTTTAAAATAGTCAGTCGTTTATGTGTGAACTGTCTCGTTGCAAATCAATCCTCTGCTCCGCCTTATGTCCCATGCACCATGCCAAAAGCAGGGGAAACTTTTCTATGGATGATAATAGGACATTATTTCCCTTGGCGGGAACTTGCTTCGTATTTTTCCCTTGACTCTTTTATGAACAATGATAGTTGCTCTGCCTTTTGAGCATAGGCCTTAGGTAAAGGTGACTTCTCGGGACGGGCGTTCTCTGTCACATAATTAGTAAAATCCTTCATCTCATGCAGTGCCTCTGCAAGCGTAATAGGTTCATTATGGTGTTTTATGTTTGGGAATGACTTGGTGTAGTACTCAATCGCTTTACCCATCACGATTGTGAAAATATCAACTTCTGTAATCAACATCCCAGACTTAAGCGTTCGTTTTGTCCAACCAACAGCATCTTTTAGGATGAGTTCTTTTAAAGATGTCCAGTTATCGTTATCCCATTCACATGGTCTTTTACGGCAAACAAAAATACAATCATAGCGAATATTACCCTTGCTTGAGTGAAATCCACTTTTGCCTTCTGACCTCACGATTGGAGTCGCAGAAACGTAAAACCCCGAATCAAGTAAGATTTTGCCGATACTCTCCCAAGCCCATAACTTGTTGTGATGGAAGGTAAATATCAATAAACCTTCGTCTTTAAGGACACGGTGGCACTCAGTAAATACTTTTTTCAATCCCTCATTGAAGAACTCCATTGTTTTTCCCATCTTCTCATTCTGAACAATCTCGGTAGGTCGGCTGGATAGTTCGGGACTAAACCAAGGATATAAATCTTTTAGTCCAAGACGTAGCCAGACATAAAAGAAATCTGCAAGCTCAGAATATTGGATATTGTCAAAATAGGGGGGGTCAGTAATAACGGCATCAACTGATTTGTTCGGAATGAAAGATAAATCCTCTGCTGTATCACAATTCAGCAAGGCCGCGTGTTCTGTTTTTCCAATTTCCTCAAAGCTCTTGACGATATTCCCTTCGATGCGTTCGTTTCCTGTTTGTTTACTGTAACGCTTATTATTATCAATTGTGAGTCTTTCGTGCGGTTTTTCACAGAAAACCTTAGCTTTCCTTACCTTCTCAAAACATTTAATAAAAGTTGACCGCCCATATTCGGTCCCCCATACATTGTTCTCTGTTGGCCGCTCAATAGGATGATAGGCATGAAGCCCAAAAAATAGAGAAATCTTATGCCATTCTATCTCGTACTTGCAAAACATATTGTTTGCATCCAAACAATCCGAGAAAGCGATAAGCATTAATTCACGTATATTGACATCGCGAATCTTTAGAATTTCCTCTAAAAGTCGAGATAAACATAATAATTGTCGTTCATTGAACATATCTTTAAAATGGGTGTAACCATGATTCACTGGACGAGGGTCGCTACGTCCTTGTATTGGAATTTTTTCATGCGGGATGATCAATTTGTTTTTGTGGCTTTCATATTGACGCTTTGCTTTATTCCATAACGCAATATCACCTTTGTCTACTCGTTTAAAAAACCTTCCACAGGATGAGCAATAACCTTCTATGCCATGTAATTCTATATCTAATCTTCCTCCATTATGATTTACAGCATCAAGAACTCTCTGCTCTTTTCCGCATTGGTTGCAGTGAAATATTCCCCCACCAGAGACCCCTTTACGTGGATCAAACGTTTCATTACAATCAGGGCACTTGGTTATTCGCTTATATCCTTCTGTTTCAATAATTTTAAAACACTTGGGGCATAACACGACATTAAATTGATCTCGTCTTGAAATTTCATAATTAGGAAACAATCTGACATTAGCATGGCAGAATTTGCATTTCGCTACTTTTACCCAAAAGAAATACATGACTTCTGCGTCATGACCGTTAAGACATGTTGTGCAATAATAACTTTTGATGAAATTGCCAGCACTTTTTTCCAGTGTTCGAAAAGCGCTATCCAGTTTTTCTAAATCAACTGGTTCAACCTCCTTCTTGGTTATAAACCAGGCTACGGGATTAATATCTATCCCAATCACTTTACATCCGAGACGAAGTGATTCAGCGATCGTTGTCCCACCGCCCATAAAGGGATCAAGTACCACGGGGCCCTTAAGATTTGCACCGTTACAAAACTTAAGCCATATGTCGTCATCTGATTCTTTCACATCGCTAAAAGCAGACAAGGTTATCATACGAAATACACTTCCCAACCGTCTGGCCCACCACTTGTGCATCTGGTAGATAGGCTTTTTAGCGTTCCCCTCGGCCATTGCTACGGAATTGAGATATTGGACTGGAAAGCTCTTCTCAATAAATTTCATATAATTTCGTCATGAATTCCTTTGTAATAATTTTTTCCACATTTCGCTTCCGCTTCTTCCGTAAATTTTCTCAAATTCATTTGTTAATTCATGAATTTTATTTTCGAGGACTTGAGAAAGAGACAGTCCTTTGGGATCTTTAAAGGTTCTTCCTACCTCTGCGGCAATTTCATAAATTTGTTGAAGACAATGGGGATCGTCTGAGATGAATTCCCAGAATTCCTTTCCCGAAATCCAATCAACACCCCCTTCTTCTTGAACATATTTCCTCACAATACTTGAAACCTGGGTCTTACTGCCATAACACATACCATAAAGAGCAAGCGAACCACGATTTCGCCTCTGAGCAGATCGTAAAAGCTGTGCTATTCTTACCCCTAAATCCTTTGGGACAGTGTTTGGTCCACTCTTCACTTGAATATGATGATGTTTGCCTTTCTTGGTTTTGAGAATATCCGCACCTTCAACCCCTGTCCCTTCGGAAAAGACTTTAGCTGCATCCTGTAAGGCTATACCAAAGGATGTAACTGATCCCCTTTCAAGTCTCTGACTTATAAGCCATTTTACAATGGCTTCTGCATTATCCAGACCCAGTTCATGAGAAAGAATCCGAATAAGAAACGGATTGACGTCTAAATCCCCCATCTTCAAATTCCGAACAGTCTTGACGCGGTTTAATAAAAACTTCTTAAAAATCTGCTCGATTTGATTCCTTTTTTGAATATCAATTGCCATTTTGCCTCTTAAGTGAAGTTACCTAATCATGGCAAACTTTATTTTGGATACGCCAACTCTATTTCCACACTTATCCCGTATCAAATGCTGACTCCAAAATTCCTGACCAAAATCCAGGGCAGCCTGGTCGAGTTGAAAAAGCTCGGCGAGTTTGTCCTTAAGTTTATCAATCGGTCTCATGGCTGCTCCCCCTCTTCGAGAAAATCCTCCTCTTCGTCCTGCTCGCCGTCGAATTCCTGCAAACTTTCCCTACTGATTGGTTTCCAAGTTACTTTTTCGATGCGCGCCAGAAGGGCCTCTTTCCTTTTTTCAAAAAAAGACAAGAAGTTATACCGAAAATTCAATCCGCCCTTTTAAAGCAGAACGGGTTTACTCTATTGACTCCCTTATCACTCTTACTGCCCAGTTCACTACAAGTTCCGACTGACGAAGTGCCTCACGGTATTCCTCAACTGTTACTGGCTCACTCAGACCGGGATACCTGGCCTCCCACGCATAAGAAGTTAGCAGAATGGCCTCCATAATTTCACTCGGGATAATGATACCCTCATTCTGCAACCCTGTGATTAACTCATCCAGGTCGTGGGTATACCGAAAACTTTTACCATAGTGCTGGTATATGGCTTTAATGGCCTTTTCCGCAGCCTGCTGAGCATGGAAGCAGAGATCCTCATAGAAGGCCCCTTGAGGTAATGGGATACGGGCGAGGGCCAGGTCACCCTCAGCCCTCGCCAGCCAATCCTCCGCCGAACCTGGCACCAGTCTATCCTGGGACATGGTACACCTCTCGTCCTTCTTCGAGAGCCGGCTTGATCACGAGTGATGGATTTTTTCCGAACTGTTTGACATCGCTCTCGGTCACAACAATCACATCTTTTGTGATGCCGAGCCCCGAGAGAGCTCGGAAAGCCTTGCGTGATGCATCGCGGCGGTGGGTCCCGTCCGGCACGATGATCAGTAGATCTATGTCACTCCTTGGTCCCATCTCTCCTCGAGCGGCAGAGCCGAAGAGAACCACTCGAAGTGGATGAACAGCAGTTGTAACTCGCCTCACGATCTCCTCGATCATTTCAGGAGTTAGGGTTTTCATCGCCTTTTGCTCCATGTCTCCCTCGTTCCTGGAATGTCCCAACAGGGCCTTTTGAACACGGTGATTAAGCCTTTTCCACTCCAGGCCATTTTTTACTATTTATACCAAAAATTCAATTTTATGGCAATTTCCATCGGATACCCTCCCTTGACTTTTTCAACATTTCGCTACCAATCCCTTTGGGGCATATCGTGAGGGAGAATAGGCCCAAGGCAATATGAGTCATTTCGGGAGCATTTATGCATTATTACAGTGAAAGATACCGAATGCTAAAAACAACACCAGGCTTAATCCATCAGCATTTCTCCCCAAAGGTAAATCTTTATTGAAGCCAAAACATCTGACGTAATTTTGAAGGGGAGATAATGATCGCCAAATACCTTACTTCTTCTCATCGCATTCATCTTTATCTCTTCCTTTAACGAAGGTCTCACTGAACGAATAAAAATCAATTTACCTTTCTTCCGCTTCTCTATTTCATGAGGCCTACCAAAAGCCTCAATCTTTACAGGGATAAGAAAAAGCC
>JACAEJ010000061.1 GCA_013388925.1 Nitrososphaerales archaeon | reverse complement strand
TGTTTGTGTGATCGGTACTTCATGTGTGCGTTATAGTCCACTATCTTTGCCAAAGCCTCGGACAGCTTGCGTGATCCCTCATCAACTATTCCAATGCTATGCCTATCGGCATAATATTCTCTTAACCTGCTCAGACCCAATACAAAGAGGGATAGTACCCAGTAGATGACCATGGACGCAAGCCCTATTAGTATCGCTGCTCCACTGTCCCTTCTCCCGCCGTAGCCACCAAACCAAGCAGAGAGCATAAAGGAGTAAGCTATGAAGTAGAAGATGGCAGGTAATACTGAGGCGAACATCATTATCTGAACATCTCTGTGCTTGAGATGCCCTAGTTCGTGCCCTATGACTGCCTCTACTTCCTCTTCCTCCAAGTTTTTCAGTAGGGTCTCAGTGACTGCTACTCTCCTTCCTGCGAGGGGGGAGCTATAGGCAAAGGCATTGGGGATGGGGATTCTTGCTATCATTACACTGGGCATCTTCATCTTCGCTCTTTGGCTCAACCTCTCGACCATACCATAGAGTTTTGGGTTCTCTTCTCTTGATACCTTTTTGACCTTGTACATTGAGTCTATTAGATAGGGAGCAATGAGCCATTGTGCTAGATTGAAAGCTACCACAAGGGAAACCAGAAAGACTATGTTCAAGGTGCCTATCAGGCTCAGTATGATGGCAAAGAATAGGGTAGAAAGCCCTATCAGGAAGGATATGGTCCCAACCATAGATAAGCGAAGCTTCAAAAGGCTCATTTCAACACCACTTGTATGTCTGTCAAAGATTTTGTTCTTTTCCATTATAAATCTTTCGTCAATGATCACGTTTCATACAAATGAATTGACGTATAACATCAAAACTTAATTATGGAGATTTCACTTAAATAGGCACATACGACATAGGTAATGGCAGTATGATTTACGAGGGTACATTGATCTCAGTAAATGATGTACAAAGCCAGCCGAATACCATTCACTCAGAGCCTAGAGAATCGAGGGGATAAAAGTGAATAGAGAAACTATGGACGTGCTCAAAACGAGATTGAATGGTAGTCATTACCAGAGACTCGAAAGGATAGACAACCCACAGCTTCATCAATTCATTGCCAAATATGTAGAACTTTGTAATCCTGATAAAGTGTTTGTTTGTACCGATTCACCCGAGGACGTACAATACATCAAGAAAGTGGCAATAGAGAATGGAGAAGAAAGTGAACTTGCTATTCCGGGCCATACAATTCATTTTGACAGTTACTATGATCAAGGGAGAGACAAGGAGAACACAAGAATCCTAGTTTCCAAGGGCGTTGATCTAGGCTCCTCTATAAGCACAAGGGATAGAGACGAAGGCCTAAGGGAGATTTACAAGATTCTGAAGGACATAATGAGTGGGCATGAACTGTACGTCTGCTTTTTCTGTTTAGGGCCGACGAACTCCGAGTTCTCCCTACCCTGTGTCCAGCTAACCGACTCCAGTTATGTTGCCCATAATGAGCACCTTCTCTACAGATCGGGGTATGAAGAATTTATAAGAGAGGGGCCCTCGGCTCGATTCTTCAAGTTTGTGCATTCTCAAGGCGAACTCAATGAAAGAAAGGTCTCAAGGAATCTCGAGAAAAGAAGGATATATATCGACATCGAAAGCGATACTGTATATAGCACAAACACCCAGTACGGCGGCAACAGCATCGGACTCAAGAAGTTGGCAATGCGCCTGGCAATAAATAGAGCGTCAGAAGAGGGCTGGCTGACCGAGCATATGTTTATCATGGCGATCCATGGTCCTAGAAGTAGAGCGACCTATTTCAACGGAGCTTTTCCTTCTTTGTGTGGGAAGACCTCTACCGCCATGCTAGAAGGGGAGACAATAGTCGGAGATGATATAGCCTATATCAGAAAGAAGAATGGAGAAGTTCGGGCCGTCAACGCAGAGAATGGGATGTTTGGAATAATAGAGGGGGTAAATTCTAAGGACGATCCCATACTGTGGAGGGTCCTCAATAGCCCAGGTGAGATCATATTCTCCAATGTACTGGTTACCGATGATAAACGTGTCCATTGGATTGGAAAGAATGGCGAAGTCCCACCTAGAGGGTACAACCATTCAGGCGAGTGGTGGATCGGCAAAAGAGATGATAAGGGCAGAGAAATACCCCCATCACATCCAAATGCTAGATTTACGATCAATATGAGACTTTTAACAAATCTGGACTTGAGACTTGACGACCCTAACGGTATTATGGTAGGCGGGATAGTGTATGGTGGCAGAGATTCGGATACGTGGGTTCCCGTTGAAGAGGCTTTCGATTGGGCACATGGTATGATAACCAAGGGTGCCTGTCTGGAATCTGAGACGACTGCTGCAACGCTGGGTAAAGAAGGCATAAGAGAGCTCAACCCTATGTCGAATCTTGACTTTCTGTCCATACCACTGGGCAGATACATTCAGAACAATCTGGAGTTTGGCAAAGACTTGAGGAACCCGCCCCTAATCTTTTCGGTGAACTACTTCTTGAAGGGCAAGGATGGCAGATTCTTGAATGAAAAAACCGATAAAAAAGTCTGGTATAAGTGGATGGAGTTGCGAGTTCATAAGGAGGTTGGTGCCATCAAAACGCCCACCGGTCTCATACCAGAGTATCAGGACCTTAAGAGGCTCTTCAGAGATGTGCTTGACAAAGATTATCTTGGAGAAGACTACATCAAACAATTCACGATAAGGGTTCCAGAGAATTTGGTAAAGATCGACAGGGTGGCGAATTACTATAAAACCAAGGTTCATGACACGTCCCAAGTACTGTTTGAAGTCTTGGAAGAGCAGAGGCGAAGACTGATTGAGGCAAGGGAAAGGTACGGGGACAACATTTCCCCAAACAGATTCTTAACGCATTAGGTCTTTGACAGAATCCAAAGGATTAAATTTGATATACTTTATATCTATTATCTGGCACAATGTATTAAATTGAAGTGTTTGTTGAAATCTGTCAAAAGGTTAAAGGACTTGCTGATAAGTCCTGTAGATTTCTTTGAAGGAGTTAGAAGTGAAGACTGGAGGAACGCCTTCGCATTCTTTCTAGAGGTTACAATAGTTCTTTCCATAGCAACACCCATCGTGAACTACTATGGGATAGAGAGCACGGATTTCTCTTCAGCCTACCAGGCTCAGATAATGGCCTATAGGATCTTGAAGAGCGCTCTGGTAAACCTGTATGGTGTCTACGCCTATTTCATCGAAGCCTTTTTGATCCTCGGTCTAGCATGTGCTATACTGATTCTTGGAACATTCTTCTTACACCTGATCTACAGATTGATAGGAGGAAAAGGGCCGTTTTTGAACGCTTGGAAGGCCTTGTGCTATGGAGTTGGGCCCTGTTTGTTGGGAGGGTTCTTGCCCTATGCCTCTCTATTCGCTGCCTTCTACAGTGCTATCTTCCAAATCTACATAGGACCGAAGGTATTATATAGAGTCAAGGAGTCCAGAGCGATAGTCCTTTTGGCCATAGTGATCGCCCTGATCTTCATAGAGATGTTTGTAATGGGTACTACCGTAAGATTTTTGTAGCAAGTATTAAGGGAGAAGAACAGAACATTATTATTCTAGAAACGGAGTAATCATGGTAAGCTTAGAATATGAGTATAAGGGCAAAGCCGAAGGTATCCACTGACCTGCTCTTCGAGGAGAGACAGGTAAC
>JACAEJ010000055.1 GCA_013388925.1 Nitrososphaerales archaeon | reverse complement strand
TTGACATGTTTATACTTGTGATAATACTTTTCGAGAAGGTGCGCTATCACTTCGCTATCTGTCTGGCTTTTGAAGTAATGGCCCTCTTTTAGGAGTGTTCTCTTAACTTCCTGATAATTTTCTATTATTCCGTTATGGACTATAGCTACTTCATCTCTACAAGATGTGTGCGGATGAGCGTTCTCTTTCGTAACGTTGCCATGGGTGGCCCATCTTGTGTGGGCGATGCCTACCTTCCCTTTTAGCTCTAAAGTATTCAACTCGCCATCCCTCATCTTCCCTGTACCTTTCATCAGATTGATCCCACCAAGGATCGTTGCCAAGCCCCAAGAGTCGTAGCCTCTGTACTCCAACCTTTTTATACCATCAGATAGGATTGGAGTTGCGTCCTTATCGCCGATGTACCCTATGATCCCACACATATAGCTACAAGGGGCTTGTAATCATGAGTTTAAAAGTTCCACAGCAATCCAATCTGTTACCGTTATAATATGATTTTTAGCAAGTAGCTCTGATCGCCTTGCCTTTGGAGCAGTCTTTCTTTTAACCATTAAAAAACAATTTATAATAGTCCGGCCTCAAGTCCACTTATGAGGAAGGAGCTTACCATAATCAGAGACGAGGATAACACCATAACGAAGAGCATTCTGATATTCGATGATCCATTTCTTATGAGGCCCATACTTAACCCCATCAGCTGGAGAATCCTCAACCTACTAGCTCAAAGGCCAATGTACTCAGCAGAGATAGCAAGATCCCTTAAGACTCATGAGCAAAAGGTCTACTATCATATGAGGCAGTTGCGTAAGATGGGATTGTTGTCTATAGATAGGAAGGAGTTCATAAAGGGGGCAATGGCAAAATACTATAGAGTAACCCATCCAGCCTTTGGTGTCGAGCTACCCTTTGGGGAGAGGAAGTTGAGCTTCACGAGCTTGGCCTTTATGAATGAAGAAATTCTTTCTTTCTTCGATGAGTTTCTGCACTCTGGCACTTTTGAGGGGCGCATAGTCGTCGGCTCTCCCGAGCCCCATGGTCCATACAAGGCATCTGCAAGAGATGGGCATTATGCAGTCCAGCTCGCTTTCTTTCTTGGACGGTTTGGCAAGATGCCTAGCGATTTTGTTGTAAAGCTCGATGCAGACGTCAAGGCGGAGAAGGAGGAGAAGAACAATCTTGTGTTGATAGGTGGACCTGGGACGAACCTTATAACCGCCGATGTAAACATGTATCTACCCATAAGATTCGACGAACGAAACTACTGGGCCGGACTCTTGAATGCACAAGGAAGGACGTACAATGGGGATCGTGATGGGATCGTAGCCAAGATACCGAATCCCTACGATGAAGAGAAGAGTATAATAGTCTTGGCGGGACTAAAGTACATAGGCACAAAGTCAGCAGTCATAGCCATTACGAATTTTTCTAAAGAAGTCTTAAAGAACTATCATGATGAGAGGATGTGGGCTACTGTGATTCGCGGTTTCGATCTAGACGGGGATGGAAAAGTAGACTCTGTCGAGGTATTATCATAAGCTCCAAGGCCGATTCGGCGATCCATAAAAAGGATAAGCTATTTGGTAAATGCAAATATTTATAATAGATATCTAAGGCATAACATCTACATAGAGTGCGTGGTATTTGTCTTCAGAGTTCAAGCACATTGTTAGAGTCTCTGGGAAAGATTTGGGCGGGATGAAAAAGGTAGCGGTTGCTCTAACCGACATAAAGGGCATGGGGTATAACCTGGCCAACTCTATCGTAAATGCTCTTAAGATAGACAGCAGAACGAGGTTGGGAAATCTTAGTGACAAGCAAATATTTGAAATTCAAGAGTGCCTTAAGGATCCGACAAAGGTAGGCATTCCCTTTTTTATGCTAAACCATAGAAAGGACCCAGAGACGGGGACTAATACTCATTATATAGGCTCTGATCTGGACTTGGCCATGAAGACAGAGATAGAGCGTGAAAAGACGCTGTTAAGTTGGCGGGGTGTAAGGCATTCTTTTGGTCTTAAGGTAAGGGGGCAACATACAAGAACCACTGGTAGAAAGGGCAGGGCCGTGGGTGTAAAGAAAGTAGAAATACAACAGAAGTGATATTCTATGGGCGATCCTAAGAAATCCCGCAAGAAGTATTCCACACCAAAGCATCCCTGGCGTAGCGACCAACTGTCCCAAGAACTTTACTTAATAGGTAGTTATGGCCTAAGAAATAAACGTGAACTTTGGAAGGCACGCACAGAGCTTTCGAATATAAGAAAACAGACGAGAATGCTCTTGGCCGAGTCCCCAGAGATAAGAGCGAAAAAGGAAAAGGAGTTCCTGTCCTCTCTGAACAGAAGAGGAATAGTAGGCTCGAAGGCGAGCTTGGACGATGTCCTTGTCTTGACTGTCGAGAACATATTGGAGAGGCGCCTTCAGACTACTGTTTGGAAAAAAGGCATAGCTTTATCTCCCTACCAATCTCGTCAGATGATAACCCATGGCCACGTAATGATAGGCGGTAAGGTCATGACGAGGCCTGGATACATGATCAGAAGCGATGAAGAGAAGGACATCAGATTAAGCGAAGGTAGCCCTCTTAGAGAACAAGTAACATCCACTTAGGGTGAACAAAAGATGAGTGAAAAGGTTGCAGAGGCGAAGGAAAGGTGGGCAGTGGCCCACATCTATAGCTCCTATAACAACACTATTGTACACATAACTGATCTGACCGGAGCTGAGACGATAGCCTTCAGTTCGGGAGGGAGGCACGTAAAGGCAGATAGGCTCGAGTCTTCTCCTTATGCTGCGATGAAGTCGGCCACGGCCACTGCCGAAATAGCCAAGGCAAAGGGCATCAACGCCATACATATTAAAGTCCGCGCGGTTGGAGGCACAGGCCCAAGAACTCCAGGCCCAGGTGCCCAAGCATCAATTAGAGCATTGGCTCGCTCTGGCTTCAAGATAGGTCGAATTGAGGACTGCACACCCATACCTCATGATACAACAAGGAAACCAGGGGGCAGGAGGGGGCGGAGGGCATAAAAAGGTGAGCTTCGAGTCTTTTAGGATAAATAAGGCATCAGATTGGTAGAGAGGTTCTGTCCTTGGTAAAGTTACAAGTATTGGAGCAGGATGAGACGAAGATCAGAGTCATAATCAAGGGCATCCATCGAAGTTATGCAAACGCTATACGCCGCTTTGCCATCTCCGAAGTACCGACTATGGCCATTGACGAAGTCGTTATACTTGACAACTCCTCAGCGATGTATGATGAGCTTATAGCCCACAGGCTTGGGCTGATTCCTCTCAGGACTGACCTAACACGCTACGTACTACCGGAGGATTGCGATTGTAAAAGTACACTGGGTTGCCCAAAGTGTAGAGTCCTACTTGTCTTGGACGCTGAAGCCATTGACAAGACCAGAGAGGTGTATTCGGGAGAGTTGAAGTCGGAGGATGAGTTTGTAAAACCTACCAACAACTTCATACCCATAGTCAAGTTAGCCCCTAGGCAGGCGATAAAGCTTGAGGCCTATGCTAGACTGGGGAAAGGAAAGGAACATGCAAAGTGGCAACCTACGACGGTTTCGGTTCTCAAGCCAGTTTCTGATGATGAAGATGTTTATATGCTGTACATAGAGTCCTCAGGCTCACTGCCAGCTGGCGAAATCTTGACTAGAGCCATCGAAGTTTTGCACAAAAGGCTTGTAGAATTCACTGAGAAATTGAAGGATGTGAAGTAGTTTGAGCAGGACAGGAAATCCCATTTTGGACAGTAACATTCATACATTAATGCAGGTGCACAAGAAGAGTAGCGCCAAAATCTGGCTTTCCGCAATAGAGTGCCTATCAAGGTCGAACGCAAGAAGAGTCTTGGCGAATGTAGGGAAGATTTCCAGACTGACAAAAGATGGTGACTTGGTGCTGGTGCCTGGTAAGGTTCTAGGGGGCGGCACTATTGTACATAAAGTAACAGTCGGGGCTTACAGCTTTTCAGAAAAGGCTTCTTGGAAGATTCAGAAAGCGGGTGGCAAAACCTTGTCTTTAGGAGGGTTTGTTAAGAAATTTCCTCACGGGAGAGAGGTGATTTTGGTCGGTGGCTAGCAATTTGGAGGGCGCCAAGCTCATCGTTGTAGACGCTGATGGGCAGATCGCTGGGAGGCTGTCATCCCATATAGCAAAATCCTTGCTAAAGGGGGACAAAGTTATCGTGGTAAACGCTGAGAAAGTCTTACTATCTGGTAGTAGGAAAAGCATCATAAACGAATACTTGGAAAGACTAGAGATCAGTAGCGTTGTAAATCCTCGTTATGGACCCTTTCATCCAAGAAGGCCTGATACGATACTTAACAAGATGGTTCGTGGAATGCTCCCAATACGAAAGGCTAAGGGTCTTGAGGCTTTCAAGAGACTAAGGGTATACGTAGGCATCCCCGAGCAGTACAAATCTTTTCAAAAGACAAAATTTGGGGATGTCATGGCTAAGAAACCTCTATCCTTTTATCTTACATTGGGCGAATTGGCATCAAGGCTGGGTTGGAGAGGCGACTAGATTGAGTACCAATGTAGAGTTATACTCAGGCTCAAGAAAGACAGCAAGAGCCATTGCTGCCATCTCCGCTGGAAGTGGAAAGGTAAGAATAAACAAGGTTCCAGCAGAGCTAGTCATGCCAGAAGTCGCAAGAGAAATCATACTCACTCCTCTGGTATTGGCTGAAGACATTAGAGACAAAGTGGATATAAATGTAAAGGTAAAGGGTGGAGGCTTTATGAGCAGAGCGGAAGCTGTCGCCATAGCCATATCCAGAGCCCTTGTAGACTGGAGCAAAAGTGCTGAACTAAAGCAGAAGATCGTCGGGTTCAACAAGCATCTTTTGGTTGGAGATCCAAGGCGTACAGAGCCCAAGAAGTTTGGAGGGCCGGGCCCAAGGAGAAGAAAGCAGAAGTCGTACCGTTAATTCCTCTTAAGGTATTTCTAGGGTAACACAAAAAATAGGGAGAGCGGTATGATAGTGAAATGGGCTAGAGATTATGAGGCCTTTAAGGTCATCGATAGGTCTGAGATGCCTCCCAAGTCTTGGCATTTCATAGAGAACAAGGACTACTGAAGCCTACCGATCTAGTATATCTGTACCTCGGCTTCCACCAAGGAAGGGACCACCCTCCAAGATGAATGGTTGAAGTGTAATAATTTGAGCATACATGACCGTACTGCAGTCACTTAACCTAAAGTAAAAGTACTGACAATTATAGGATGAAGGTGGGCATGGAGAAGTTTGATGAAGACATAACTACTTTGATGGAGAGGATATATGCTGACGAGGACCTAAGGGTCAAGTATGAGTTGGGGCGAGTAGCAAAAAGGTTGATAGGTCTGTACAGAAGGAACTTAGTTAAGATAAACCACTCGGTAATGGAACTTCTGTGCGCAAAGCATTTGATTTTAAGGGACTATAGCGTTGATGTAGAGCATCAGTTGGATGAGACTCTTGTATGTGATCTTTTTGGAGTCAGGGGGGAGGGAAGGTTGGTAGTCGAAATCGAGACAGGTTATACATCGCCAGAGCACGCCCTCGATCCTAATACTTACAATAGGGCCAGAGTTGCGAGTAAGATAGCAAGGTACAGTGCCTTCTCGGACAAATTCGGTCTTGGAACCCCGCTCACTAACACACTAAATATACCACCGATATTTCAGAAACCTCCCAGGTACAGAAAGACAGATGAAATAATGGAGGTAAAGGCTCTCTGTGACAAGTACTATAGAAGACCTCCAGTAAGTCTCGATGAAATAAAGAATGCTCGCCTGCATGCTATCTATATAATCGATGTAGATAAGGCCTTAGTCAAAGAGATAGACCCTGAAGCATACATAGATGCCGTCTCAAAGATTCCCTTTATCAAAGATTCGGAATGATAGAGACAACATTCCTATTCTCAGATCTTGCTTGTATTCTATTCAGCTCGAAATGCATAAAAAGCCTACAACCGACTATGAATATCTGATAGGCTATGGAGGAACTCAGTCCCAAAAAGAGAGTTCTGAAGGCACTCATGGGAGGAAGGTTGGATAGGGTGCCGGTAACAACCATAGCAGGATGCGGAGGGGCTATAAACGAGGAGATGCAAGAAGCAACAGGGATTCATTGGCCAGAAGCCCATAAAGATCCCCAAAAGATGGCCGAGCTCGCTATAGCAGGTTACGAATTGGGTGGAATAGAGTGTGTTAAGATTCCTTTTGATAGCATAGTGGAGGCTGAAGCTTTGGGATGTAAGGTAAGATACAGCGAAAAGAGGTTCCTGTTGCCAGCGACTATAGAACACCCTTACTCTGAGCCGGAGGATCTTAGGATGCCAGCTGACCTGCTCCAAATGGGCAGAATTCCTATAGTACTACAGGCGATAAGAATGGCTAGAGAGAAGGTTGGCGATTTTCTACCATTATCGAGCCATGTCATAGGACCTTTTACCCTTGCCAGCGAATTGGTAGGAATAGAGAGGTTCGTAATCTGGACAAAGAAGAGGCCCGATTATGTGAAGACTTTCTTGGATTTCTCGACCGAATTCATCATAGAGTTTGGCAAGGCCCAGTATAGAGCTGGTTCTGATATCGTAACGGTGACAGATGCAGCCCTTACACCTGATATAATAAGCCCAGATTCGATCGATAGGTTTGTTAAGCCCGCTTTGATCCGAATCAGCGATGGTCTAAGAGGGATTAGGGTTCTTTACATAGGCGGGAAGTACGAGTCTATGGTCCCGTTCCTAGCAGAGTGTGGGTACGACGGCATAAGCGTAGATGAGACAGTGAACATAGCAAGAATAAAAACAATCGTAAGAGATGTCAAAATACTGGGCAACGTAAATTCAAAGAAAACGCTATCCTTTGGCTCTCCGGAAGAAGTCAGAGATGAGGTAAGGAAGGCTATCGAGAGTGGTGCGGACTTGATCGAGCCTAGTTGTGGCGTTCCACCCATTGCCCCCACCATCAACATAAGGGCTATGGTGGAAGCCGTTAAGGAGTTTGGGAGCACCCAAAGATGGTAAAATCGAAGTTGTTAAAGAGCATAAAAAAGATTTCGACCATACCTGAGATTCATAGTTATCCTTATCTATGACCACAAAATAGTTTAAGGTGGATTATAAGGAGGTTAATCATATGTTGATACCTGTTCGGTGTTTCACTTGTGGCGCGTTGATAGGGGACAAGTATGAGAAGTTCGTCAATAAAGTGAAAGAAGGAGAAGAGCCTGGCAAGGTCTTGGATGGCATAGGAGTAAGGAGGTACTGCTGCAGGAGGATGATTCTATCTAACATAAACATCATAGACCATGTTCTGCCCTACTATGAGGTCCGTGCTGAGAGGCAACGCGAATATGAGTCAGAGCAGTACTGAAATTAGGTCCTCAAAAGGAGGCTTGATAGAGTCTATCAGATTGAGAGTCTGCTACGATAGCAGAGGAGACGAGTCAATGGAGGCCGACGTAAAGGTCGATGGATTCATCGGCAGGGCATGTGCTCCAAGGGGAGCCAGCACTGGAAGGTACGAGGCGGTCAGCTTCAACCCTGGTGGAGTCGAGGCCACTTTGATGATATTCTCCGATTACTCTCCAAGGCTGATAGGTCTGGATGCTTCTGACAATCAACTTTTGAGCCGATCTTTAAGAGAGATAGACGGTACAAAGAACTTCAGCCGAATAGGCGGGGCGACTGCCTATTCCATAAGCGTGGCAACGGCCGAAGCTTTTGCAAGGGCCAAGGGCATTCCTCTTTACAAAGCCCTTCTACCAAGGGGACCTTATCTAATGCCCTACCCTTTGGGCAATGTGTTGGGTGGAGGAAAGCACGCTGGCCATGGCACCCCCGATATACAAGAGTTTTTGGCCTGCCCTGTAGGCTCAAAGAGCATTAGAGAGGGTCTAAAGGCGAATATAACCGTGCATAGAGAAGTAAGGAGGCAGATCGAGAGGAGAGACCCGTACTTCACAGGAGGTAAGGGAGACGAAGGAGGATGGGCACCACATATGAAGGACGAAGAAGCCTTCGATTTGGTATCATCATCATTAGAGACGGTTTCTGATGCCCTAGGTATGGATATAGGATTCGGGATTGATCTTGCTGCCTCTTCTCTTTGGGACGAAGAAAAAAGGGTTTACATCTATGACAGAGGAGGAGTCAAGAGGTCCCCGAACGAACAGCTAGATTACATCATAGAATTGGCTAAAAAATACCGCCTGATCTTCATTGAAGATCCCTTCCATGAAGAGGCTTATGAAGAATTTTCCGAGCTTACAAGAAGGCTAAAAAATACATACATCGTTGGTGACGATCTCTTCGTAACCAATAAGTCTCGCCTGAAAAAGGGCGTAAAGATCGGGGCGGGAAATGCGTCTATATTGAAGGTAAATCAGGTAGGAACGCTTGGCGACGCCCTAGACTTCGCCAAGAGTGCAAGAGAGAATGGTTATGCGTTGATAACATCCCATAGATCTGGTGATACTACCGACGCTCATATAGCCCATATAGCCATAGCCACTCAGTCCAAGATGATAAAGTGCGGTGTGGTGGGAGGGGAGCGCCTATCGAAACTCAACGAGCTTCTAAGGATAGACGAAGATTTGGGCGGTTGTAATATGGCCAGACTGGAGGTGTAAAGTTGTCCCGTAGGAAAAGTGATGAAGAAAAGGACGAGATAGGATCTGAAAAGTTCATAGTTCCCGAACTTACAGAGAAGGCCCTTCTGGCCACTGGAATAAGGGTCGGCACCATCGTCAAGACAAAGGATATGGAGAGTTTCATAGGCAGAACTAGGCCTGATGGCCTCCACATAATAGACCTAGAAAAGATCATATCAAGAGTAGACATAGTAGGAGGGTTCATAGCAAGGTCAGATATCAAAAGGACTGTTGTCTGCTCTGCAAGGGAGTATGGTAAGACGCCTGTCGAAATGTTTTGCTCTTTGACAGGAGCGATCCCTATGGTGGGCAGGTTCATGCCTGGCACATTCACAAATCCCCTCTTCCTCAAGCATATCGACCCAGAGCTTGTAATAATAACAGACCCTGTGATGGACGCCCAAGCGATTGACGAAGCTTCAAAAGCGGGTGTTCCAGTAATCGCCATATGTGACACGGACAATGTGACCTCTAATGTAGACTTCATAATTCCAGGCAACAACAGGGGAAGGAGGGCTTTGGCCGCCATCTTCTGGTTGTTGACCAGATCAGTATTGGTCCACTTGGGAGCCCTGAGCCCTAATCAGCAGCTAAAAAACTCGATAGAGGACTTTGAAACAAAAGTTCTAGAGGAGGGCGTTAAGTGAGGTTAAGACGCCCAGCCGTGGCAGGCACCTTCTATCCTTCGGGATCTAGCGAGTTAAAGATAAACATTGAGGAGTCTTTCCTCCACGGGATTGGACCGGGAAGAAAACCACCGTCCAGTGAGGTTATCAACGAAAAAGTTGCCCTTATCTCACCACATGCAGGCTACATGTACTCAGGTCCCGTAGCCGCTCATGGGTACTACGCTTGCTCTTATTTGAAATGTATAGAACTGGCGGTGATAGTAGGCCCCAATCACCACGGTATTGGCAGCGGTGTATCAACCTTTAGAGAAGGGGCATGGCAGACGCCTTTGGGAGGGGTTGAAGTTGATAGCGACTCAGCAAAACGCTTAGTCGAACTTTCTGGCATAGTCGACTTCGACGAATCAGCCCATGCTTACGAGCACTCCATAGAAGTTCAAATCCCATTTCTTCAATACATCTATGGTGACAAGTTTAAAATATTGCCCATAAGCATGATGCTCCAGGACTTGAGCACAGCTGTAGAAGTAGGAAGAGCGGTAGCAAACTGTGTGAGAGACAAAAAATGTCTGCTAATAGCGTCTTCAGACTTCACCCACTACGAAGAGCAGGAAGTAGCTTCAAGAAAGGATCACGAAGCCATCAAGGCGATCCTACAGATGGATGTCTCTGGGCTCTACGATGCCATTGGGAGGTTGGACTTAACCATGTGCGGCTACGGACCTGTGGCAACGGTGATTACAGCAGCCAAAGAGACGAGCATAGCGAAAGGGCGCCTCCTTAAGTATGCAACAAGTGGCGATATAACAGGGGATTACAGTAGCGTAGTGGGTTATGCATCTATCTTGTTTCAGTGAAGTCGTCTTTGAAGTTCTTTGCTAGAGCTCCAGGCAAGATCATAATTACGGGAGAGCATTTTGTAGTTCATGGCTCTTTGGCACTAGCTGCTGCCATCGATAGAGGGGCGTTAGTGGAGGCTGAAGCATTTGAGAGAATAGAGGTCGTGTCTAAGAATCTGGGTCTATCTGCCTCAGGAACAAAAAAAAGCCCACGGCCCCTTAAACCCACTTTGGAAACCATAAAGGATACCCTAGAATTCGTTGGGGAAAGGAGGGGGGCAAGGGTTGTGATAAATTCTGATCTGCCAGTCTCTTCAGGCCTTGGCTCATCGAGCGCTGTAGCAGTAGCAACAGTCGCAGCCACATCATCAGCCCTAGGTCACAAATTGTCCTTAGAAGAGATAGTGGACTTGGCGATGGTATCTGAGAAGGTGGTCCATGGCAGACCGTCAGGCGTAGACGTGAACGTCGCAGCTTATGGAGGCGTAATCCTATTTAGGATGGGAGAGAGACCTAGGCAGATAAAGTTGAATAAAAATGTGGAGTTTATCATAAGCTATAGCGGAATAGAACGCAAAACGTCTAGAATGGTTGCCAAGTTCTCTGATATGAGACAAATGTACCCTAACATATTTGCATCCCTAGTCTTGTCATCTAGCAGACTTACAGAAATGGCAACCGATGCACTGGCCAAGAGTGACCTTACTACCCTAGGCACCATAATGAACTTCTTTCACATGGTCTTAAGTCGTCTAGGGGTATCAACAAGAAAGTTGGACGATATGGTAGAGGGGGCTCTTGAAGCTGGTTGTCTTGGGGCAAAGCTCACGGGCGCTGGTGGAGGGGGTTGTACCATAGCATTGCCAAGATATGGCGAAGCAAAGATTATAGAAGAGGTACTAAAGAAGAGAGGCTCAGATGCTTCGATTGTAAGGCTGCCTCTTGGAGGTGTCAAAGTTTGGAAAGGAGAAAGCCAATAATAGTAAAGTTGGGAGGAGCTTTAATAACATATAAAGACAAACCACTCGCCATAAATTTGGGTGTAATTAATAACATAGGTGGTGCCCTCTCAAAATCAGATTCGCCCCTTATACTTGTGCACGGCGGGGGCTCGTTCGGGCACTATTTTGCAGAAAAGTATTCTTTAACAACCAAGCCTTCAAGAGCCTCTGCTGTAGGGGTATCAAGAACAAGAATAGCTATGCTGAAGCTTAATCTAAAGATCATGGATAGATTGCACAATCATGGGATAGACCCTTATCCCTTGCCACCATCTTGCTTTGTAGGATTGACCAAAAAATCAAAGAGAGATCTCTTTCTATCTCTTATGGACCAAGGATTGACCCCCATCACTTATGGAGACGTTCTTATGAAGAAAAGGGACTGCTACATTCTATCAGGGGACGAGATTACAAGGATTCTATCAGATGCTCTAAGACCGAAGAGGGTAATCTTTCTTTTGAACGTAGATGGTATATTTTGGAGCTTGAGCCAATCGAATTCTCCCATAGAAGAGCTGAAGCCAGAGGATTTAAGGGAGGTCCAACTCCAAAGTGTAGGCATGGATGTAACTGGAGGGATGGCGCTCAAGCTCAAGGAGGCTTTAAGAATAGCAAGGATGGGCATAGATGTCATATTCGTCAACGGCAAAGATCCAAGAAGGATTTTTAAAGCGTTAATAGGTGAACCATCAAAAGGAACTTTGATAAGAGGGATGATAAGTGACTGAAGAGTTGATTAAAAGGAAGGCAGAGCACATTGATATATGCTTGGAAAAACAGGTGGAGGCAAAGAGGCCCACCCTTTTCGAGTGTATTCACTTGATACACAACGCCCTCCCTGAATTGAATTTTGATTCTATAGACATCTCGACTTCGTTTCTTAACCATAAATTCTCAACACCTATACTAATAGACGCCATGGTGGGAGGGGCCCCTGAATCCTTCGAAATCAATAATAACTTGGCGCTGGTTGCTGAAGAACTCGGGATAGGGATAGTCGTCGGTAGCCAAAGGGCAGGGCTTTCTTTTCCATCCTTAGCTGAAACTTACTCGATAATCAGGAAGAAAGCTCCAAGTATATTTTTGGCTGCTAACATAGGCGCTACTCAGCTTCTAAAAGGATTTGGCAAAGAGGAGGCACAAAGGTGTATAGACATGATAGGGGCCGATGCATTCGTGATTCACCTTAACCCTTTACAAGAGGTTATTCAAGTTGGTGGAGAGCCTCACTACAAGGGTGTCATAGACAAGATCCACAATCTAGTGGATCAGTTGAGTTTACCCGTGATAGTGAAGGAGGTGGGGTTTGGGATTTCGAAGGAAGTAGCCACCAAGTTAGAGTTAGTAGGAGTTTCGGCGATAAACATCTCTGGATCCGGAGGTACCAGTTGGTCTGCTGTTGAGCATTATAGAGCATTGGCTCTTGGCGATAAAGAAAAGGCGGATCTTGGGAAGACCTTCTGGGACTGGGGCTTACCAACGGCTGCCAGTCTGATCGAAACAAGAAAGGCGGTAAAGATACCCATAATTGCATCGGGCGGGATAAGAAGTGGTTTGGACATAGCGAAGAGTTTGGCCTTGGGAGCCAGCTTGGCCGGAATGGCTCTACCCGTGTTGAAGCAGGTAACCATCTCAAGAGACTCTCTAGCATCCTTCTTTCGAAAGATCATCTACGAGTTCAAGACCGTGATGTTTGCGGTTGGATGTAGCAACGTGCAAACCATGAGAGAAGTCAGATATGTGATTACCGGGGAACTAGCTGACTGGTCGAAACAAACCTAGGTGGATGTTATGAACTTAATGAAAGAACTGGAAGCCACGGTAGCGCAGGTCAATCATTACATCTACCCATTACTAGTAGGCAGACCCAAGGTTCTTTATGATGCCTCATCTCACCTGATAAGGACGGGTGGGAAGAGGCTAAGACCTTTCCTTACCATAAAATCCTTTGAGCTCTTTGACGATGATGTAAAGAGAGTCCTACCAGCGGCAGCCGCTCTTGAGTTCATCCACAATTTCACTCTAGTGCATGATGATATAATGGACCATGATCGAATACGCCACAACGCTCCTACAGTTCATGCAAAGTATGGCGTACCTATAGCCATAGTAGCTGGAGATGTTCTCTTTGCAAAGGCTTTTCTTTCCGTAGTTCTGGGGATGAGAAAAATGAGCGTAGACGAGAGCATCATAGTCAGGGTACTGGAGCTGGCAGCCGAATCGGCGATAAAAATCAGTGAGGGACAGGCCAAGGATTTAAAGATGGCTTCAAGCAAGAAGTTCTATTCGACAAAAACTTACTTGGACATGATCCGAAGCAAGACTGCAACGCTCTTTGAAGCGTCCTGTAGGGTAGGTAGCATAGTCGGAGGCGCGAGTATAGAGGATGAAGAATCGATGGCCAACTTTGGGAAGAATCTTGGGATAGCATTTCAACTGGTGGACGATGTGCTTGGGGTCGTTGGAGACCCAAGGGTGACGGGCAAGCCTGTAGGGAGCGATTTGCGGGAGGGTAAGAAGACCCAAGTTGTATCCCTAGCAATAAAGCTTGCAGACGATAGAGGAAGAGTGAAGATTCAAGGAGTCTTTGGGAGGAGAAAGGCCACGCAAGAAGAGTTGGACGAAGCCTTGGCAATAATATCCAAGACAGGAGCGGCAGACAGGGTAAGGAATGAGGCTCGATTCTACGCCAGCGAGGCGCTTTTGGCCCTAAGAAGATATTCTGATTCCCCAGCAAAAAAGAGTCTATCTGAGTTGATGGACTTTGTCGTAGTTCGAAAGCTCTGACCGAAAAGAGATATTTAGCACATGCATTACCGAATTAGATGAAGCACAATTGGTGGATATTCAGCTAGAGGTTCTCAAAATCATCAGGAAGCACTCCCTCTTGAACGCCTACAAGCATGATGGTAAAGGCGAGGTAGGGGCAGTCATAGGGAAGGTAATGGGAGAAAGGTCAGATATGAGAACTCTTGCAAAGGAGCTGTACCCCATCGTAAAGGAGATAGTGAACGAGGTGAATCAACTCAGCTTGAATGAACAAGTATCTCTTCTAAGAGCAGAATTTCCAGATACTATTGCTGAGGCGCCTAAAGTTGAAGCAGAGAAGAAGTTGCCGCTCCTCCCGGGTGCCGAGAGGTATTCCAAGATAGTCACTCGATTTTCACCAAATCCTGACTGCGTCCTTCATCTGGGCTCGGCCCGTGCCATCATCCTCTCTCACGACTATGCTAGAAAGTATGGTGGGAAGTTCCTCCTCAGGTTCGAGGACACAGACCCTAGGTTGAAAAAAGCATCGCTGGTCTTTTACGATCTAATCAAGAAAGATCTTGATTGGCTTGGTTGCAGGTGGGATGAAGAATACATCCAGAGCGATAGGATTAGTACATATTACGAAGTCGTGGAGAAACTTATCAAATCCAATGGAGCTTACGTTTGCACTTGTGATCCGTCTACCTTTCGTGGTTATCTGTCTTCGAGCATACCCTGCCCGTGTAGAAACTTGGCCATAGAGGAACAGATGAACAGATGGCGGATGATGCTCGGGGAAGGGTATAGAGAAGGGCAGGCCATAGTTAGGGTAAAGACAGACCTTGGACATCCAAACCCTGCCGTGAGAGACTGGCCTGCCCTTCGAATCATAGACACAACCAAACATCCTCACCCAAGAGTCGGGTCAAAGTATCGTGTATGGCCCCTCTACAACTTTGCCACCGGCATTGATGACCACTTTATGGGTATTACTCACATCATAAGAGGAAAGGAGCACATCACGAACACTGTCAGGCAGATGTATATGTACAAGCACTTGGGGTGGGAGTACCCGGTTGCCATCCATTATGGAAGGTTGAAGATAGAGGGAGCTGTTTTGAGCAAGTCCAAGATAGTTCAAGGGGTAAGAGATGGATTGTACGAAGGCTTCGATGATCCCAGGCTGGCGACCTTCTTGGCTCTAAGGCGAAGGGGCGTTCTACCAGATTCAATTCGCAAGTTGATATACGATGTTGGGATCAAGCCTGTGGATGTGACGATAAGTTGGCAGAACCTTTACTCCTATAACAGGCAGATGGTTGATAAGATCGCATCAAGATACTTTGCCATAGTGGACAACATAGAGCTTTGGATTCAGGGAGCCAAGGATCATATGAAGGCGGTTTTGCCAAAGCACCCAGAAGATAAAGCTAGAGGCAATAGAGAACTCACAGTCTCTTGGATAGACGGTGTTGTAAAAGTCCTCGTTTCTAGATCAGATATGAAGCTACTGTTATCAAATCCCATAGTAAGGCTCATGGGACTCATGAATATCGGTAATGTGAAGCCCGAAGATGGCCACTTAAGGGCGATTTTTAAGGGATTCGCGGTTCATGAAGCAAGGGCAGCTAGAGCTCCCCTTATTCACTGGCTTCCAGTAAGAGATCTTGTGAAGATATTTCTACTCATGCCCACGGGAGAGAGATTGAAGGGGCTAGCAGAGAAGAGCCTTGCAGACGAGCCTGTGGATTCATTAGTGCAACTTGAGAGAATAGGATTTGGACGCATAGATGGCAAGCAAGATAACGAGATTGTTGTCTATTTCACATCAAGATAGTTGATGTAATAAGATTAAAGAAACACAAAATAGGAAGCTTTGAGGGTACAGGTGAGACAGGACTTGTTTTTGGCCAACGATGTCGAAAAAGAGATCAAAAACAAGAGCAGGCTAAAGGTTTTCATCACTCCTTGTTATGACAGATACTCCATAGCCAACGTGCCGCCAACGATCTTGTCCATCTTTCAAGCAAAAGCACAAGGATGCGAAAGATTGCCCAAGAACATCATCGATGAACATTCTGATGGTGTCCACAAGATTGTTCTGCTGATAGTCGATTCTATGGGCTACAAACAATTCTTCAACTGTTATCCCAAAGATCGTGCCCTAAAGATCGTGGCGGACAATAGCAACTTAATCCCTATCACCTCGACCTTCCCGTCTACAACGACCACGGCCCTTACCACTTTGAGCACAGGTGCAACACCAAGAGAGCACGGGATAATAGGCTACACAATGTACCTAAAAGGGTACGGGTTTGTAGTCAATATGATAGACTTTGCTCCTGCCTACGATTATAAGTGGGGGACTCTGTTGGAGATGGGGCTGGACCCAAAGGATTTCCTCGGGTTAAAAACCATCTATGAAATCCTTAACGAGGAAGGGATAAAGACTCATGCGATTATGAGGTTCAAGGATAGTGGACTTTCCAAGATGAACCTCAACGATGCCAAGATTTCGACCTACGTAAACTCTTCAGACCTATTTGTGACCCTAAGGAGGTTGTTGGAGGACGAGGACGATGAAGAAGCCTACTTCTGTGCATATTGAAACTTGATGGACACAATTTCCCATGTATACGGTCCCTACTCCGAAGAAACCTTGGCCGAGCTCAGAAGCTTCTTCTACTCTTATAAGACCGCATTCTTGGACAAGTTAAACCGTGATGTAGCCAAAGAGACCTTGCTGATGGTCACGGCCGATCACGGCCAATCAGAAGCATCCAAAGAAAATGCCATCTTTGCTTCGGATTACCCCGAACTCATGAACAGATTGTGGATTCCACCGACAGGTGATTCGAGGGCGGTCTTCCTTTACGCCAAACCTGGTGAGATAGACGAAGTCAAAGATTATGTAGATGCTAAGCTCAGGGATAGACTGTTCATCTTGGACTCTGACAGAGCCATTGAAGAAGGGCTCTTTGGTGTTGGGTTGGACAAAAAAATGATAAAGGAAAGGGTGGGGGACTTGATAATGCTTTCGTATTCGAACAATTCGTTTGCCTACCGTCATAGAGGGTTAGAAAAAGATTTTACGATGAAGGGCGCTCATGGTGGAATGTCTGAAGATGAGATGCTTGTGCCTTTCATCTGCAAAAAACTAAGGCCTTAACTTATCTAGAGTAAACGAGACCGAACCTTCAGAATTTGTTGGGGGTAAAATTTCAACGATGCATAGCGCTTACCTTATAAGCAAGTCTTTGAAAGAGAACGATGCGCAAACCGCAGATGATAGGCAAATGGATGCGGCAACAAGTAAAAAAGACAGTAGAGACCCAAAACCTTACTTTGTAAAGTTTGAGACACCTAAAGAACTTTCTGATGCCACCTATGAGGCTCTACGCCAGTCAAGGCAGACAGGAAAGGTGAGGAAGGGGACAAATGAGACCACCAAGGCCATAGAAAGGGGTGTGGCCAAGCTCGTGGTAATAGCAGAGGATGTGGAGCCACCCGAAGTAGTAGCCCACCTACCAATACTTTGTGAAGAAAGAAAGGTGGCATACATCTTTGTGCCCAGCAGAGCCCAGATCGGGTCAGCCCTTGGAATAGACGTGCCCTCTGCATCTGCCTGCATAGTAGAGTCGGGGGAAGCTACAGGCATCTTAGACCAGATAGTCGGCGCTATTTCTAAGCTCAAAAAGGGCTAGATTGTACATACTCTCCTAATGTCAAGTAGCTCTTCTTATACCTGAAGATTGGTTTCACCTTATCAAGATCGTAATCCGTCTTGAAGACGTTTCTGTTCGCTTGAGCGGATACTACTCTCCCTATGAATATCGTGTGGTCGCCAGTATCGAGCTTCGAGACCACCTTACATTCAAGGTGGGCAATGCACTCCCCTATTAGAGGTGACCTGATCTTCTTTGCTGGTAAGGCCGTTAATTTGGATGCCTTGAACTTGTCCACATCTCTACCAGACACGCTCCCCAAGTAGTCGACCTGCTTTGCAAGCTCCTCAGTAGGGACGTTAACCACAAATTCACGAGTCTCTGCTATAAGCTTATGAGAGTGCCTTGTCAATGCTACGCTTATAGCCATTAATGGAGGGTCGAAGGATGTAGGCATGGACCAAACCATGGGAATTATATTCGGCTTCCCCGAGCTATCGATGCAGGTGATCAGCACAACGGGTCGAGGATACAGCAATTTGATCACTACATCGAGCCCCACATTAACTTTCTTAGTCATGTATTTCTACCATATTTTCGTTCTCTTCAAATTTAACTTCTGGCCTTATTCATTTGGATGGATCACGCTGACCACATCTAAGCTTTCCCAAGGGTTATCTCCTACAAAAGCGCCCACATAATAGCAGGCATTGGGGGTTGCAGGGTCTACCCAACCATCACCCCCAGGGTCGCCCCACGTAGCTTCAATAAGCCAATATTCCTCACCATTATATTCGTAATACCATACGCTGTCCCTTCCATAGTCATAGAGATCGTCAGGGGAAGAGGATAGGCTGACAGCCAGCATGCAATGCCCGCCACCATTAGCCTCAACGAGCAAAAGTATCACATCAAGGCCCCCAGCAAGTATTATCGAGGCTGTAAGGACTGCTAGGTTGTCACAGTCTCCCGATCCCTCAGCCATGGTTTCTAGAGGATACTTTGTGTATAGAGTAACGTTATAGCACATCTGGTGCACCAACTGTGCAACAAGATTTACGAAGAGCTCTTCATCATCTTGGCTTATCTGCCAGAGATCGTTAGCTATTTCTTCTATCACATCACTCTCTGTATCGCTCCAAGAGTTGGCCGTTCTAGAGATTAGTTCCTCAGTGACTCTGTCCTCAAGGTAGGCGGGGGTATGAGTCTCCACATCGAACCTATAATGGTAATGATCATCGGATCTTACCTTGTACCATGCATACCAGTATTCATCAGACTTGTAGTTGTATATCGGAAGCATCCTAAAGTAAAAGACTTCTTCAGTCTGCTTTTCAAAGAGACTAAGCGTTCCATTTATCTCAGTTAGTTGGTCGTTCAATATAGTGTAGTTGCCACACAACTGGTCATAGCTATCCTGCAGATGGTCGAACTCTGTGACCTTATTCCCATATAGAGTCGTCCATCTGCCAACCTCGGGGGATAGAATAAGGGAAGATAGTCCATAGCCTGCAACAGAGCCGACCAATATGCCTAGAATGAGGACGAATACAACAAATCTAAAACCATTCTTCCTTATGCTCTCTGGTGGCGGAGGAATATAGTTCATGATATAATCCAAGTTTATTTGCTTTCCAATCATGATATTTAACAATTATTCTGAATATGAAGACTTATATCTTGCCCAGTTTCTCTGCATGAATCCTAGAGGAGTTATCCATGAGTCAATCGTCCGAGGAGCAACTCACACCAGCAGAGGTGCTACAGATAGTTGGAAGGACAGGCGTGGCAGGGGAGATTATGCAGGTTAGAGTCAGAATTATGGAAGGGAAGGATAAGGGTAGAATACTAACGAGAAATGCGAAGGGCCCTCTGCGGTTGGGAGACATATTGATGCTCCGAGAGACAGAAAGAGAAGCCAGAAAGATAAAATAGGCGTCGAGCCATGTTCACTCAGAAAAAGTGTAACTTTTGTGGCAAGGACGTACCCCTAGGTCGAGGGATAATGCTAGTCAGGAACGATGGAGCAGTACACTGGTACTGCTCATCAAAGTGTAGAAAGAACACCCTAAAGCTGAGACGAGACCCACGCAAGTTGAAGTGGACAATGTACTACAAAAAGGGAAGGAGACAATGACAGATCGCACAATGATTATCATTAAGCCAGACGCAGTTAAAAGAGGGTTGATTGGAAAGGTCATATCGAGATTCGAGGATAAAGGCTTCGAGATTCCAAAGTTGGAGATGATGAGACTATCAGAAAAGAGGGCAAAGATGCTCTACGCCGTTCATGCGAGTAAACCCTTCTTCAAGGACCTTGTATCGTTCATCACATCTGGTCCGGTAGTAGTAGCAATCATAGAGGGACAGGATGCATGCGAAGCAACTAGGAGGATGATTGGTCCCACGGATCCAAAGAAAGCCCCAAAAGGCACTATTCGTGGGGACTTTGCCACGAGTATCACAGAGAACGTTATACATGCTCCAGACTCTCCCGAGAACTTCCTAAAGGAATACAAAGTCATCTTCAGCTCGTAGATGACTGATATGATTCTATACCTAAGATGTGTTGACTCTTTTTGAGGAGTCCCATAAGTATTCGAAATAATTCTTGGCAAATTTGGCAAGCCCTATATGATCTGATGATATAGCTAAATCTACCTTGTTCTCTTTCTCTCCTAAGAGAAGGATTACTTCTCTTCCATCAGATATCACCCCTCCTCCAAACATCTGATCTCTCACTCTAATTTCAGCGAAGCCCATCTTCTTCAAGGTTCTATCATCTATAGACTTCGTGGTCATTATCATCGTCTTGACGCCTCTCAGAGAGAGTTCTATCAATCTAGATGAGAGAAGGTCCACCATTTCGTTCGTAATCAAGGGTATAGCTATGAGCGACTCTTCTTGCGCTCTCCCAAGGGTCTCGTATACTTTGCTCAATATGTTGAATTCTCCTCGGACTATCCAAATTTCAGGTCTCTCACGAGTACCTCTTCGCTCATACATTGGCTGAAGCTCGTCGAAAATCTGCTTCTCATTATTTCTTAATGTTCTCTCAATCCTGATTCTTGTACCCTCTAAAGCTAAAGATGGTGGCTTTGGGTAGTATCTGTTTGGTCGGCCCCTCTCTATCTCTACCCAGCCCTTCCTCTCTAGGCTACCAAGGACTTCGTATATCTTTGAGAAAGGGATACCAGAATACTCACTAATCTGGCTGGCAGTCCTCGATTCTTGCTCTAATAATGCGACATAAGCCTTTACTTCGTATTCTGTGAGGTCCAACTCTTTGAGGGCCTTCCTTGCCTTTTCTGTTATTGTCATCCTACTCATCACCCGGTGAGTGGTTTAAAAAGGCTCAAATAATACTCTTTTCTTTGTTTACTACTTTTAGGGGTGAAAGGATGAACGTAATAAAGGAGACTCAGAGCCTATGCCCCGAATGCAACAAGGTTCTGCCTGCAAAGGTATTTGAGAGGGATGGAAAGGTATGGATCGAAAAAAAGTGTCAAGATCATGGTGACATAGAGGAGCTTTATTGGAGCTCTTACGACATGTATCAAAGGGCCAGCAAGTTCGAGATAGAAGGGAAATGTGTCGAGAACCCTAGCATAAAGAAGGAATTCATAAACTGTCCTTCTGACTGTGGTTTATGTAAAGACCATCTCACCCACACAACACTAGCAAATATTGTCGTCACAAATAGGTGCGACCTATCCTGCTGGTATTGCTTCTTCTTTGCCGAAAAGGCAGGTTATGTCTATGAGCCCAGCTTGGAGCAGATAAGAGAGATGGCGAGAAATCTGAGGAATCAGAAGCCAGTCCCAGGTAATGCCGTCCAGCTTACAGGAGGAGAGCCATGCCTCAGAGACGACTTGATAGAGATAATAAAGATAGTAAAGGGAGAAGGCATAGATCATGTTCAGCTCAATACGGATGGAATAAGGCTTGCCACAGACCCTACATTGGCCAAAAGGGTCAGAGAGGCGGGTACAAATACCGTCTACCTAAGCTTCGATGGTTTGAGCCCAAAGACCAACTTCAAGAACCACTGGGAGGTCCCTAGCATATTAGAGAATTGTAGAAGCGCAGGGCTCGGGATAGTCCTAGTCCCAACCGTCATCAAGGGCATTAACGATCATGAAGTTGGGGGAATAGTCAATTTTGCATCAAAAAACATTGATGTAATTCGAGGAGTAAACTTTCAACCTGTATCTCTTACAGGGAGACTTACGAGGGCCGAAAGGGACAAGTACAGGATAACTATTCCAGACGTTATCCAAGGAATAGAGGAGCAGACAAATGGGGAGATAAAGAAGGATGATTTTTATCCAGTACCATGCACGGGTCCTGTAACAAGGTTCGTCGAAGCCTTGACAGGGAGGGCCCATTATGAGCTCTCTGTCCATTTCGCTTGTGGATCTGCAACCTATGTCTTCAAAGAAGGTGAAAAGCTGATTCCCATAACCAAGTTTATAGACATAGATGGCTTGTTCGAGTATCTGAATGAAAAAGCTGGCGAGATAGAAAGAGGTAAGAACAGGTACTGGGTGGGTATAAAGGTCCTATCGAAACTTGGTAGGTTCATAGACAAAGAAAGACAGCCAAAGGGTCTGAACGTATCGAAGATAATATTCAACGCTCTCATAAAGCACAACTACGAAGCTTTAGGGGAGTTCCACCACAAGACTCTGTTCATAGGTATGATGCACTTTATGGACAAGTATAATTATGATATAGAAAGGGTGAAGAGGTGTGGAATACACTATCTAGTCCCAAATGGATTGATAATACCTTTTTGTGCCTTTAATGTCATCCCTGAATGGTACAGGGACAAGATTCAGAGGGAGTTTGGCACATCCATAAAGGAATGGGAGGAGAGGACTGGAAGAAGCATAAGGGATGACTTTTACTCAAGGAAAAGTCTCAAAGTTACCGCTGAGTGAATCAAAATCGTTCTTTTAAGCCCAGAAGCCGGGGGCAGGATTTGAACCTGCGTAAAGCGGGTATCCACATTAACCTTCTGCAGCCCGCCGCCTAACCGCTCGGCCACCCCGGCCGTAAAGATTTTGTTGAGCAAAATGGCTGGCGTAAAGTATCGGCTATAAACTTTGTGCGATGTTAACTGGCATCATCGACTTGAAGACTATATTGAACTTGAGCGTCTCACAAATTCTCCAATTCGGGACAAATATCACACTCATTAGGGAGAACCACAAGGTCTTTGTGCAATATGCTGGCGACATCTCGAGTTCTAAGAGTTTTGCACATCTTACAAAAGTACAGAACAGAGTCTTTAGAAGAGAGCTTCCCGTTGGCCAAACCCTCTACCAATTCTTTTGCCATGTTCTTCATCAGGGGTATTTTCTCGAATTGTTCCATTTTCTTACTCCCTCTCTTCAACGATGTGTATTGACTTATGGCAGCCTGAGTAATTCCTAGACGCTCCGCTACAGCCACCTGAGATAAATGATATTCTTTGATGAGGACCTTTGCTACATAGGAACGAAAGGCTGGCAGTATATACTTGACTGCTACCTCGCAGGGTGTTCTCAACTTCGACACCTATCGCACCGTGATAGGATATAACTTATTTATAGGTTTACCTTCATCATCACCAGAAAATCTATCGTTATCTTCCCTTCTTTTTCTCACATACTTGGATGTAAGCACCTCTTTTACATCTATACCATAAAAATTTGTATTTGATTTGAGTATGTTCCCGATGGAGCCGCATCGGTGCCATGTTTCAAGCTCGAATAGAGAAGACGAGATAGCGTCATTGAGTAAAGCATTAAAGGAGATGCTGAAGAAGGAGATACTAGATGCCAGATAGTACAGAATCAAAAGATGTAAGAAAGCACCCACTCTCCGACGTTATCGAGAGGATCAGGCATGCTTACATAGGCATGGGCTTCAGGGAGGTATACAATCCTATTTTCATCGAAGAAAAGGACATATACAAGCAGTGGGGGGAAGAGGCTCCGACGATACTTGATAGGTGCTTCTATCTTGCAACGCTTCCAAGACCTGACGTTGGGATCAGTCAAGAGAAAGTGAAACTCCTCAAAAATATGGGGGTAGATATCGAATCCGAAAAGAGGGCTTCATTACAGAGGGTCTTTCATAGTTACAAGAGAGGTTTGTTCGATAGTGAGGAGCTGATTGCCAAAATCTCTGAGGCTCTTTCGATAGAGGAGTATAGGGCCTTAACCATCCTAAGCACATTTCCAGAGCTAAAGCAAAAGAGTGCCATAGCCACGAATCTGACCCTCAGGAGCCACATGACATCGGGATGGTTCTTGACCCTAAAGGAGTTCCAAGATAGAGAATCGCTACCAACAAAGCTCTTTTCCATAGATTTGTGCTTTCGTAGAGAGCAGGCCTTGGATGCGACTCATCTTAGAAGTTACCACTCAGCCTCAGGCACTATAATGGATAAAGAAGTGGACCCAGAGGATGCAAAACGGGTTGTCGAAGGATTGTTAGAGACCGTTGGGATAGAGGAGATAAAGTATGTAAGGAAGAAGAGGAGCGCAAGCTACTATGAGAAAGATACAGAGACAGAAGTCTTTGCAAGGAGCAAGGGTAGTAAGGACTGGGTCGAGGTTGCCGACTTTGGGATCTACAGCAGGAACGTTCTCAACAAGTATGGAATCAAGCATTCAGTCTTGAATCTGGGTCTTGGAGTGGAGAGGCTAGCGATGGCCATATACGGCTCCTCAGATGTCCGGAAACTGATCTATCCCCAGTTCTATGCGCAGTTAGAGCTATCCGATATAGAAATCGCATCATCAATATGCATAGACAGAATTCCAAGGACGAAGGAGGGAGAGAGGTTACAAAATGCCATTATAGAGGCTTGTAATAAGTATGG
>JACAEJ010000063.1 GCA_013388925.1 Nitrososphaerales archaeon | reverse complement strand
TGGTGTATTATTTGAAGTGGAAGACCCTTAGGCATAACGGTGTAGCCTTCCCCCCAGAGTACCAGTATAAGGGGCTTAACATGAGCATTAGAGGTAAGAAGGTGAGGCTTTCCACTCTCGGGGAGGAGATGGCTTATGCCTGGGCGATGAAGATAGGCACACCATACGTTTTGGACGAGATTTTCGCTTCTAATTTCTTATCAGATTTCAGGAAACAGTTGCCAGAAGAATTCTCTGACATTACTATTAAAGATCTTGACTTCTCAGAATTTGTAGGGCAACACGAAAAAGAGAAGGAATGGAAGAGCATTTCTGAAAACAAGAAGAAGCTGTCAAAAGAGCGGAAAGAGTTACGCCTCGCCATGAAAGAGAAATACGGTTATGCCGAGGTTGATGGGAAGCAGACCGAGATCGCTAACTGGATGGTAGAGCCTGCAGGCCTCTTCTTGGGTCGCGGTAAACATCCTCTGCGAGGGCATTGGAAGCCCCGAGTTTATCCAAAGGACGTGACTCTGAACCTAGACGAGGGAGCACCAGTGCCGCTAGGAGACTGGGGCAAAATAGTACATGATCATGACTCGATGTGGCTGGCTTCTTGGACGGAAAGACTCACAGGTAAGATAAAATATGTCTGGCTTCATGACAGTTCTTCTCTGCGTCAGCAACGAGACAGGGCGAAATATGATAATGCCAAAAAGTTAGAGAAGCATTTGGGCAGGGTACGTGAACATGTCAGAAAGGGCTTGATGTCCAATGAGGGAAAGATCAGAGAACTGGCCACTGTCTCTTACCTTATCGATAAGCTCTGTATGAGGGTAGGAGATGAAAAAGAAGAAGATGAAGCTGACACAGTAGGTGCATCTACTCTTAGAGTAGAACACGTAGTCATCAATAATAAGTGTATCAGCTTCAACTTTCTGGGAAAAGACAGTGTGCTCTGGGAGAAGGATCTAATGATTGATGATGAATTAAGTAAGCTGTTCAAAGAAAACCTCCAAGGATTTGTGAAGGGTAAGAGACCAGAACAGCCCATATTCGGAGATGTAAACTCCTATTACGTTAACAAATTCCTATCAAAAGCAGTGAAGGGATTGACAGCTAAAAACTTCAGAACATTCCACGCCACCAATGTGGTAAGACGTTACTTATCAGAGCATGACTCTTTCCAAGAGGAGGGTTCAGAACAGTTAAAGTTGTTCCACGCCAAGATAGCTAATCTCCAGGCAGCCATAACGTGTAACCACAAGAGGACTCCTCCCAAGTCTTGGGAGAGCTCCTTGGAGAAGAAGCGTGAACGCCTAAGAAGATTAAAGAAAAATATTCCAAAGACCGATAAGGCCAAGGCGAGGCTTGAGGAGAGAATATCGAAGGCCGATCTAGCGGTTAAACTCCACGAAGAGACGCGAGATTACAACCTGAACACTTCTTTACGCAACTATATCGACCCCAGAGTGTATAAGTCTTGGGCTGAATATGTCGGGCTGGACTGGCACATAATATACAATAAGACACTGCAGATAAAGTTTGCATGGGTAAGCCGTTCTAGTCAGAATTGGAGTCTTAAAACTAGACATTAGGTCTTAAAGTTGTAGCTAAAGTCCAACGAATCAGAATTTTCAAAGGCTTTATATTAACCACAAACAAAAGGAGCATGACATAAGATGAAGTTTCTTGTCCTTCAGAGAATTGGGAGAGACGTTCCCATCGGGATGTTGACTAGGTTGCTTCCAGAGCAGTTCAAATACTTAGATGGCCTAGAAAGGGAAGGAAAGATCGAGGTATCCTATCATCTGATAGGCCAGCAAAGCAACTTGCTTATAGTCAACGTAGATTCGGAAGAGGAACTTTCGAGGATAATAAGCCAAGACCCTTTATTCTTCAACGGCGAAAGAGAAGTTTACCCTTTGATTACACTGAAGGCCCACAAAAAATACTTAAAGCAACTTTTCAAGTCCCTGGCCAAAAAGTGATGAAAGGAAAACTCGCCAAGATAACAATTTCTTCTTAATAGTGAACGATATCAAGCCCTTCCTCGTTGCTTCGTCACAGTGTTATCCATTATTAGATAAGTGAAATGTTCGGCAGCAGCCTCACGGCTATGCACTTTGTCGCATCACTGGCATAGAAGAGCCCCTTCTCGGTGAGCTTCAGATAGCCTTCTTCATCCTTCAAGAGCCCGAAGATGAAGAGCATTCTTAAAAACCATTTCAGCTCCTTCCTAATCTCTCCATTGAACCTTCTCTTGAACTCATCTTTTGATACTTTGGTATGGTAGAGGTTTCTTAAGAACCAGATCTTCATAGCCTTTCTTATGGGGAATACCGTACCCTTTAAGATAGGTAAATTCCTTGATTTTAGAGAGTTCATGTAGTCTGTTAGAGAGGGTGTATTAACGCTAAAGACCTTGTCCATGACAGACCAAGCACTTGGACCTATTCCAACAAAGTCCTTGAATTCAAAGGGCCCACAGTAACCCCCTGAATCCGTAGAAAACCTCCAGATGGCGCTCATCTGGTAACCCGCATCGGACAGAAAGTCCGTAATCATCTTATACATGGAGTGCTCTTTTTTGATGCTCGGAGGCTTTGTCAGACCTCCCTTGACAGAGTCGTGAATTTCCGAGTATGGGACAAGAATAAGTGGATAAGTGGATATGCTTGAAACTTCCAGATCTGTGGCTATCTTAAGGTCGTGATTCAGATCCTCCAACTCCTGTTCTGGAAGGGCGAACATTAGGTCTATGTTAACATGTTCAAAGCCATAGTCCTTTGCCCTCTTGATAGCACTCAAGGCTACTTTAGACTCGTTGCCTCTTCCTATTGTTTGCAGAATTCCATCGTTGAAAGATTGAACCCCTATGCTTATCCTTTCTATCCCAGACTCTCTCAAAGTGTTAAGAGTTTTGTCATTTAGATCTAGGGGGTTTGCCTCTATAGAAGATTCCCCTTCAAAATCGTAAAGTTGTTCTATCTGCTCTAGAATTTCAGCCACCCCTTCCGGCATAAGGGTTGGTGTACCCCCACTGAAGTAGACAGTTCTAACCCTGATGCCTTTGAGTAGATTTGAGTAGATCTCAAGCTCTTCTTTTACGGCTTGTAAGTAGGATTTTGCCAATTTAGGATTCCAAGGGTTGCTCCGAAATAGACAGAAGGAGCACTGTGCTCTGCAAAAAGGTATCCTAACATTTATGGACAAATCGTCACAACTTACATCACCAATCTTAAAAGATGAAGAGTAGTTGATATTGTCGAAGGTTTTCGATGCCAATCGATTGGTGATGAGCTCAGTAATCACACAAATCTTTCTAGGGTAGAGGCTTAAAACTCTTTTGCTAAAAAATCATTGTTTATAGGGTTTAAAATAGGGCTCACGGCTCATTACAGATTTCAGATAAGCCTTCAGAATCTTAGAGCCATTGTATTCATCCATAACATTATCTATGTAGACGTTATTATCATCCCTCATGAGACAAGGCTTAAAGGCACCATCATTCGTAAGGCGAATTCTATTACAGAAGGCACAGAATTCTGTATTATCGACAGGGTGGACTACCTCGACGATAGTACCATTTAGATCGTAGACTCTTCTGTTCTGCATGGATTCTCTAACCCATGACCTTAGGGCTTTATTCTCAAGCACTCTCTCAATAGAGTCTGGTTCTATGTGCATCTTATCGTAAAGATTGCTCCTTATCTTTATGGGCTCCAGCTCTATGACTTGAACTTGGGCACTTACCTCCCTAGCAAAATTTATGTAATCATCTAGTTCATCATCGTTTACATCCTTCAACAATACCATGTTGATCTTTGCAGGTATGAGCCCATGCCTTACAGCAGACCTGACTCCTCTTAGGACTGGTTCGAGCTTGCCCTTAGTGAGTTCATGATACTTTTCCGGATCGAGAGATGGTAAGTTAATGTTTATACGCCTCAACCCAGCCCTCTTCAAGGGTTCGGCAAAAGTTTCTAACAAAGATGCATTTGTAACCATGGATATGTCTTGAATACCTTGGATCGATGCTATCCTATTCACTATCTCGACTATATCCTTTCTAAGTAGAGGTTCTCCCCCAGTTATCTTCACTTTTCTCACACCATAACTTGCAGTAATTTTCACGATCTCCTCGATGGCCTTCGGTGTGAGCCTATCACTTATTACGTCGTTGCCTTCTTTATGACAAAAGATGCAGTGAAGATTGCATTTTGAAGTTACTGATACCCTCAGATTATAAGTAAGCCTTCCGCAGGGATCAATAAGCATCCTTTTACACCTTGACCAAGGTTAGCCTTTAGCTCTTTATCACATATAGCATATGCGACAGTTCTGGTAAGATCAAGTCCAAAGCCAGTTCTACAGCCTGCGGTGATCCAGGGAGGCAGAATATGATCTTGTCATCCAAAGTACCAGCCAGAGCCCTCGATAGGAAGGATGGTATGCCCGCCTTCTTATGGCTAATAGACCTGAAGAGCTCCCCAAACCCCTTTATCTCCCTATCTAATAGGGGCATTATAGAGTCGACGGTTATGTCTCTCTTTGACAAACCCGTGCCACCAGTCAAAATGACTACATCTGCACCCTCATCGTACAAGCTACGAAGGACCTCCAGCC
>JACAEJ010000057.1 GCA_013388925.1 Nitrososphaerales archaeon | reverse complement strand
TATTTGGGATTTATGATAGGACCAACCTACATCGGTTCTTCTCCTTGTCAACAAACCTCTTTCTGTCAACCTCTGCAAATAAGTGGATATAGTCGCCAACTTCGCAGGAGTATTATACTCATCTTCATAAGCCTCCAAGACATCTGTGGATGTGAAGGACCCAAAGGCAAACTTCTTCTCAATAAGATCATGAAGACGACCGAACCTTGTTTCGAGGGAAAAAACAGGTTGCTGTCTTTCCTCATTCTTCCCTTCCATTAAATCCACCATATTCATCATATTTGACAACTTGTCACGGGAAATACTTCCTTCCATCACCACACTATACTTCCCTCCCTCACCATCATCAAATTCAATCTTAATCCTGCGTTTAGGCATAACTCTTTCTCTATCTTGGTATTAAGCTATAAGAAGGCATGTGTGAATGAGTGAACTAAAAGCGAAAGATTTATGACAAATTCATGAGATATTACACCACCTTAACGACAGTTCACATCCACTGGAATGGTAATGGGCAAAATTCACCTTAGAAAAGCTCTAATGGAAATAAAGGGGTGTCCGTACCCATAGTTAACAAATTAAAAAGGTAAAATCCAATCTTAATAAGAGTAAACGCCAAGAAACTAACATTTTAATAACCTTCTTCACAATTCGTTCACAATTAAGGGATCTGAGAAATTTTTTTTGTTAACTCCCTTCCCTTCTCAGTTATTTCGTAAATATAAGGCATCTTGTTCTCATTCCTGAATACATAACCAAATTCAAATAACTTCTTCATTAATCTGGCCGTATGCTCCCTCGATTTGTTTATCTTTTCTTGAATTTGTCTCGCGGTGAGGGCCCCTTCCTTTAATAGACCTACAACTAAATACTCTGTCGGGCTCAATTCCCCTAATAACTCGAATACCTTTACCTCTCTTTTCTTGGCGACTCTGGAAATCTCTACCCTACCCTTCTCGAGGTTTCTTAACATATCCTTAACTTCTTCTAGGATTTGCTTTGTATCGGAGACTTCTTGAACTCTGACGCCCTCCTTCCCTTCTTTGCCCAAGACCTTGCTTAACGGTTCTAACCTCAACTCTATAACGTCCAACCTGACTTGCTGATCCGTAATCCTCTGATCTTGTTGGCTCAACCTGTTAGAAATCTCCAAAATAATCCCTTTTACAATTTCACTGGCTTCCATCCACTCTTTGGTAATTCTTCTAATCTTTGATAGGTAGTGGATCAAAACCACTATGGAGAGCAGTAGTGTGATGCTTGCTACAATAATTATCACAATATCCTCAAACATCAAGGTGCTACAAACATAATATCACAACATTGTAATAACGTTTTCCCTTCAACACATGCTCTATACCTTCGCTGATATTATGATGTCCCAAATCACAAATCATTATAACTACTTTTTTCCCGATATTTTTCTTATTATGACTTCAATAGCCCCAAAAACTTCTTGTATCTTTTCTTCTAACAAATCCTTTTTTATATTCTTTAATAGACTGCCTATCTGCAATAATCTAACCGTCGCCTCTTCTTCTAACAACCCTAAATATTCCAATAAAATCAACGTGTAAATAGAACGGTGTAAATTTTCTTGTGCTTGCTTCAACGTGTGAAGAAAGGCCCCTTTGCTCACAGGACCCCTATCCCTCATTAATGTCTTTACCTTCAATCCCACTTTCTCATCAAATATACTGCGGTCAATCAAATAAGTGTCGAGCTGTGCACTTGTAAGCGACGCTCGCTTAAGCATATATTCAACCATCGGATCTGTCTTCAACTTTGAATTTAACATGATTTTCTAATTATTATACAGATTCGTATAATCTTATCGGAGAGATACGGTGAATCCCAGTCTAACCTCTATCTTAATAATATGAAAAATATTCATTTATGATTTTCTAATTGTTAATTTTAACAACCATCAGCCCATAATCATAAATTATTTTAATTGAATAACCCAAACTAATTTATCCAACTATCTTTCAGAATCATTTAGGTGTCTAATTGGGAAGAAGAAGGCGCCGTGTAATAAAAACAATGAAGAGAACTCTCCCCAAGGTCTACACTTGCCCACAATGTGGGATGGCCTCCATTAAGGTATCCACAAAGGAGGAGAATTTGGCAAAGATTGTTTGTGGGAATTGTGGTCTAAGGTACGACTATCCATTAGGTGTAAAGAAGCACCCTATCGACATTTATAATGAGTTTGTGGATAAATTTATGTCTGGAAGGTTAGTATCTAAATGATAGGACGGATTGAGCGGTACCTTAGGAGAGAAGTATCTAGAAATGGAACCATATCTTTTGCCCTCATCGATTCAGAGAACACACCTGCTGAAGAAGCAGCCAGAGTTGCCTCTTATGCAGAAAAATGTGGTGTAAAAAGCATCCTTGTGGGTGGCTCTACAGCTATCGATCAGCTCGAGCTGGACAAAATCGTTAAAAATATAAAAAAAATCACAAAAATTCCTGTGATATTATTTCCTAGTAATGTGACGGGCATCTCCCCTAATGCCGACGCCATCCTCTTTGGCTCTCTGCTAAACTCTGAAAATCCTTACTTCATTATAGAGGCTCAGGCTTTGGGCGCTCTTATGGTCAGAAAGTATGGTCTAGAAGCCATTCCTATGGGTTATATCGTGATAGGGGAAGGGGGGGCAATAGGCTTTATAGGTAGAGCTAGAGGAATTCCTCCTTATAAACCAGATTTAGTGGCCATGTATGCCCTTGCAGCGAAGTACATGGGTATGAGGTTTGTCTATCTGGAAGCAGGATCTGGCGTGACATCACACGTATCTTCCTCCATAATCACCAAAATTCGGGATGTTTTTGATGGTATGCTTATAGTTGGGGGCGGGATAAGAGACTCAAAAGATGCCATTGAAGTAGCCAGGGCTGGCGCGGACATCATAGTAGTAGGAACTTTACTGGAGAATAAAGAACTCATGCCAAAACTTTCAGAAATCGTCGAAGGGGTAAAGAATGTGAGGGGATGACTTCGACTTCCTTCGAACGCTTCTTCTTGAGTCTAAAATACTGTCTCGACCTTCCTAAGGTCTATGACCGGTGGCCAGACTTTCAAGCATCCTTTGATCCAGGAGAGTACATTTTCATAAACATAAGGGGTGAAAAAGCCCTTTTACTGAATTGTGGAGAATGTGATGGCCCTTCAGATGTTTCCCACCCTGACTGTGAGAAGTGCGTAAGCCACAGAACGAAGTTAGCAGAGAGCGAAATTAGGTCTGATCCCACTATGTGGCATCATCTAATCCTCGCCAGAATCTATACAAAGAGCACGAATTAGTGATCTGTGACTATGACGTGATAATGCCTTAGTCACAACTAGGGCGTACTCAACGATACTTCATCATACCTTGATGACATATTTTTTAGAGACTGTAATACGAAATGACACAAATCAAAACTTTTTATTAATCATTATGGAAAAATCAATCTAATGCCATCCATCGAAGTCCTTGATCAAGTAAAAACTCTCACACCCTTCCCTGAGAAGTACATGGGTTACTATGAGAGGATCTTACAACAAATACACCATCAGTACGCCCTATCATCAAAGGCTCGAAGTAAAGGGAAGGATCCTACGTTGGAGGTTGAGTCCAAACAGGCTTTTGACCTTGCAGGGAGGGTAGAGCATTTAATAAAAATCACCGGGCTTGCAGAAAGACTCAGAGAGCTTCTCTCAACTCATAACAAGGAGAGCATAGCTTTACGTCTTGCAGAGGAGGTAGCCCTTGGCAAATTCGGTTTTTTTGAAAAAGAGATAGCTTTGGATCATGGCGTACGCATCGGCCTCGCAGTGGTTACGGATGGTGTTACAGTTGCGCCTGCTCAAGGAGTGTCTTCGGTAAACATCAAGGACAACGATGACGGAACTAAATATGCTTCCATATCCTTTGCAGGCCCCATCCGCTCTGCAGGCGGTACAGAGGCAGCCTTTACCCTTATAATAGCTGATCACATTCGCAAAGTACTCGGTCTCGACAAATATAGATCAAACGCCTGGGGGTACGATGAAGTGGGCCGATTCATAGAAGAGCTCAGGATTTATGAACGTGACGTAGGCAACTTTCAGTTCAAGGTCTCTGACGACGACATCAAGCATACGCTCCTACACCTCCCTGTAGAGATTGATGGGGTTGAAACAGACCCCGTAGAGGTCATAATTCATAGAAGCTTGAAGAGGATTTCGACAGACAGGGTCAGAGGCGGCGCTCTAAGGGTACTGAACGATGGTCTTATAGGAAGATCAAGAAAATTACTGAAGCTGGTGAGCGATTTAGGGATTTATGACTGGGATTGGCTGTCCGAGCTTAGAGGTGGTCAGAAGCAGAACTTAGTAGAGTTTGTTGAAGGCACACATTTTGAAGAAGTGATATCAGGCAGGGCAGTTCTATCCTTCCCTAAACGAGTGGGGGGCTTTCGATTGAGGTATGGGCGGTGCTACAACACAGGTCTATCAATCATAGGCGTTCATCCAGCTGTTGCCACAATACTCGACTACCCTTTTGTTGTTGGAACCCAAGTGAAGTTGGATGTTCCAAGTAAGGCGGCTACCATCGCTTTTGTAGATACCATAGAGCCTCCTACAGTCAGACTTTTGGACGAGTCTGTTGTTAAGATTATGAATGTAGATCACGCAAAGAGGGTTAAGGATAGAGTAGAAAAAATCCTCTACATTGGGGACATTTTGGTGAGCTTTGGAGACTTTCTTGAGAACAACGTAAGGCTCGTTCCATCCGGCTATGTTGAGGAATGGTGGATACAGGACTTGATATCAGTAATGGAGGAAAAACACGCCTCCATAAAGAACTCATTAAAATCTATCAATATTGGGGAGCAACGAATAAAAGAGATTATGGATGACCCATTACACAACTTTCCAAGTGCCTTTGAAGCCTTCGAGCTTAGTGACAAGTTGGGTGTGCCTCTTCATCCTCACCACCTCTTCTACTGGGACGTTGCGTCTCCATCAGAAATAATCACCCTTAGGCAGAACCTGAAACTATCATCCGATAAGAAATCATATGTATTAACCACTCCAAAAAGACCAGAGATAAAAGCAATCTTGGAAAAGATAAGCATCCCTCATAGAGTAATCAGAGACAAATTAATCATAGGTGGCGAGGCGGCTTACTCTGTCATGAGGACCTTGGGCTTGCCTTCAGACATGGGCTTGGTTACGGGTTGGAAGGACGTTACGGGACTCCTCTCCTCTCTGGCTCACATACCCATCAAAAGAAAATCATCAACCTTTGTAGGCCTACGCATAGGTCGTCCCGAGAAGGCCATGCTGAGAAAGATGAAGCCTCCCGTGCACTCCCTCTTTCCCGTGGGCATAAAAGGAGGTCCAAAGAGGGACATAATTCAGGCAACGAAGGACGAATTGGTAAACATAGAGATTGTGAATATGATCTGCACTAAATGCGGCTCCAAATCTACTAGTGTGAAGTGCGATAAATGTAGCGGGGGTACCACCATCATAAAGAAATGCCCGAACTGTGATAGAGTCGTTGAGAGCGATTTTTGCCCAACATGCAAGACCAGTGCTCTACCCTACTCGAAGGTAGACTTTCCCATAAAGCAGGCGTTAAAGGAAGCTATATTCAAGGCAAATTACAACCCTAGCCCCCCTCTCAAGGGCGTTAAGGGCCTCATAAGCGAAAAGCGTATTCCAGAATCGTTGGAGAAGGGTGTACTACGCCAAAAGTACGATCTGTCTGTCTACAAAGACGGAACTATAAGGTTTGACGCCACGAACGCTGTGGCGACCCACTTCAAACCACTACAAATAGGAACACCAATTGAAAAACTCAAGAATTTAGGCTATGTAAAGGATGTCCATGACAACCCTCTTGTTTCTGAGGATCAGTTCTTAGAAATCTTTACCCAAGACATAATACTGCCCTTGGAGGCTGGCCAGCACCTCTTGAAAGTTTCGAAGTTCATCGACGATCTTTTGGAGAACCTGTACAACTGCGAACCTTATTATAACGCAAGTTCTATAGAAGACCTTGTGGGCCATCTTATCGTTGGGCTCGCCCCCCACACATCTGTTGGTATAATCGGTCGAATAATAGGTCTCACAGAATCCCAAGTGTGCTATGCCCATCCTTATTGGCATGCAGCAAAGAGGAGAGACTGTGATGGCGATAGCGATTCTGTGATTCTCCTTATGGATGTGCTCTTGAACTTCTCCAAGGAGTTTCTCCCAGCCAAGATAGGCGGGTTGATGGACGCCCCTTTATTGGTACAGAGCATTATAATACCCAGCGAGGTCGATGAACAGGCCCACAACTTCGATATAGCAGAGAAGTATCCTTTAACCTTTTACGAATCTTCGACGAGGAACGAGCCCCCCCATACCCTTACAAAGATCATAGAAATAGTGAAGAACAGGCTAAAGGACGATAGACAGTTTTATGGTCTGAGTTTTACACATAATACTGACAGCATATCTGTCGAAAGGAACAAAAGCACCTATTCGACCCTAAAGTCCTTCTCCGAGAAGCTCGAAAAGCAGATAGAACTTGCCATGAAGATAAATGCCGTAGACCCCGATGAAGTCGTATCGTCTGTCTTGAAGACCCACATTCTTCCTGATGTGATAGGAAACATGAGGGCATATACATCCCAACGCTTCCGTTGCAAGTCCTGTGGGGAGACACATCGTCGCCTACCTGTTAAAGAGGTTTGCCTGAGCTGTGGTGGAGAGTTACAACCAACCGTCACGAGGGCCTCCATAGAGAAGTATCTAATGATAGGGTCAAAGCTATCGGAGAAGTTTAAGGTTAGCGATTATGTGAGAAGCCGCTTTGAGATAGCATCGGAAGAGCTCTCATCACTATTCCCTTCGACAAAAGGGGGGACTCAGCTAGAGCTTATAGATTTCTTTGGGTGACATTAAGTTGACACCTTCTATAAAGGATAACTATAACCTTCTTTGGCTTTGAAGTCTGATTGCATATTTTACACATTTTTTCGTCTTTTCTACTATTAAATCAATCCCCCTTGATTCTATATACCACTCCGTCTTTGGCAGAACTCTCATGGAACTACTATAGCCTAACCTCATTATGAAGAGTCCCAACTTTCCATCTATGAATATCCCGCCACATTCGTAGCACTTAATCATTAACCAGAGTCAGGATGATCAACATAAATCTAACACATGTTTATATTCTCGTCTCTCCCAAATAATTCAAAGTGAGACAATATTGCCAGATAAGGTAAGCGATATAATGAAGGTGAGGTCTCTACAGTTACATCATCAGAAAGTGTGAAGAAGGCCATAGATACCATGGTGGCAAAGAACGTAAGTGGCGTCATTATTGTAGAGGATGGTGATATCGTTGGCACAGTAACCGAAAGGGACATCCTTAACTGGTTTTTTAAGGTCTTAAGAGGATAGAAACGGATTTTATCATCTTATTCTAATATATTCGTAAGCCTCTCTAACAGAATTGAAGCAATAATGCACCTTTCTGAAGTTCCTACGAAAATCTATAACATCCTTCTTTACCCTCTCTGGATCCTCGCCCTTAATCACGACCCTTGCTATCAACTCAGCTATGTACGCCATATCACCTTCCTTCATGCCCAATCTCGTGCACTCTTGGCTACCAAGCCTAATCCCACCGGGGTTCTGGAAGTGCCTATTTTGCTTTAAATCATAAGCCAATAAATTTCTATTTAGGATTATATTGGCCTTCTCCAACTTCTTTTCCATATCTCCCCCTAGGCCATATTTTGTTACATCAACAAGTACTATATGTGACTGGGTGAAACCCCGTTTCTCTCCTAAGACCTGAAAATCCTTCTCATAGAGGGCTTGGGCCAAAGCCTTGGAATTCTTTACGACTTGTAAAGCATAATCTCTGCCAAACTCCAAGAATTCGGCAAAAGCGATAGCCTTTCCACAGGTATGGTGTAGATGATGGTTGCTAACATTAGAAGGGAAGGTTGCCCTTTTTATCACATCCGCATACTTATCAAAAGATAGCACACAACCTCCCTGAGGGCCGAATAAGGTCTTGTGAGTACTCATGCTCATCACATCTACACCCTCTCTAAGTGGGTCTTGGAACAAACCTCCGGCTATCAACCCAGCCACATGGGCCCCATCATAACAGACCTTCGCCCCGACTTCATGAAATACATCTGCAAGTTCTCTTAATGGATGGGGCTGGGTCAAGACGGACCCTCCAAACATAGCCAATTTGACCGTCTTGCCCTCTCTTACTATCTGCTTTACCCTCTTCTTCGTTTCATCGATGTCTATGTTCATCTCTTCAACATTAAAGGGGAAGAACTCTACATCCAGCCTTGAGACAGAGCCTGCGGTTCCTCCCAGAGACTTTCTACCAGTGGATATATGCCCCCCACTGGGTATGGATAGAGCAAACATAGTATCATTGGCTTCGGTGAAGGCGGTGTATACTACTAAGTTGGCACACACCCCTGACACGGGCCTTACGTCTGCAAACTCTGCCCTGAAGAGCTTCTTTGCCAGCTCTATGGCTATTAGTTCAACCTTATCAATGTAGGTGCATCCAGCGTAGAGCCTCTCGCCTGGCCAACCCAACCGAGGTGCCTATCGATAGACACCTTTTCGGCGTATCTACTCCCGAAGTCACTTACTATGGCTTCACGGACTGCCGGACTAGGCAAATTTTCGCTGGCTACTAGGGGAATGCTTTTGGAGAACCATTTATGATGCTGTTCGACGAGTTGAAAGATTTCATCATAGTACTTCCTTGGAGTCTTTTTCATTAGATTCTACCATCACTTGCCATCAAGCATTAATTAAGATTTCCTAATTTACAGTTTCTACAAACAGTTAAGTTCCTTTGTAGGGGTGGTTTTTTGCCTTTGTAGTCACTTGCTAATAAGGCGTTACTTCCTTTCGTTTTTCAGGTCTTCCTCTGACGCCTCGACTTCTATCCAAATGAAGATCTTATTCGTTAAAGTTAACTGCCCACTCAAATTGTAGATAACATAT
>JACAEJ010000065.1 GCA_013388925.1 Nitrososphaerales archaeon | reverse complement strand
GGAGAAGAACAGAACATTATTATTCTAGAAACGGAGTAATCATGGTAAGCTTAGAATATGAGTATAAGGGCAAAGCCGAAGGTATCCACTGACCTGCTCTTCGAGGAGAGACAGGTAACTACTATTGAAGGAGATATAGTCCCCTTCAGATTTGATTCGGTAATACTGGCCGCCACCAACCCCGCAAACTATAGGGGTACAAGCCCCATCAAGGAGCCCCTCTTGGACAGGATGGAAGAGATAGAGAAAGGCCCTCCTGAAACTCTTGACGCAGAGATCGAGATAGGGAGGAGGAACATGTATCTTGTGAAGGAAAAGGGTTTAGAGCCAAAGATGCCCTATTGGCACTCAAGGATACTGATCAGAATAGTCAGGTATGGCAGAGATAAGGACAAGAGGGATGTAGCGAGCAGGATAGACTCTGAGCCTTCTTGTAGAGCGACGATAAAGCTCTTTGATCATCTCAAATCGGCAGCCATAAGGAATGGAAGAGAGGTTCCTCTGCTATTGGATTACGATGAGTCTTACGACACAGTAAAACTGGCCCTTATGGGGAGGATAGAACTTGTGTATGGAGCGAGGGAGAGCAAGGATGAGGTAATAAGAAGACTTGTGGAGATGGCCGTTAACGAAACCTCCAAGGAGTTGTACCAAAGTATTCCAGAGGACAAATTTGAAGAATTCTATAGTGAGCTAGTGAAGATGGGGGAGGCTATGGAAAGGCAGAGCCACCTGAGGATGGATTTGAATATGGTTTCAAGATTGGGAATGTAGCAATTTGCTTTTTTGGGAGTCATATTGAGACACTCTTTTCAAGTTTTTAGATACAATCAATATTAGAGGGTTCAAGATATGGAAACAGAGTTAGAAGCTGCGCTTGCGGGTATAATCACGCAAGGAATGGAGGTAGTGGCTAAGTCTGAGAAGTTAGAAACAAAGTTGATTCGTGCAGGCGCAGAGAAAGGCGAGATTGTGATTATGACCCGTAGGGGTTATGGCTCACTTGGGATCGGGAAAGGGTTAAGCACGAAAATAAATGCGAATATAGGAACATCCCCTATGGCAGTTAATCCCATGGAAGAAGTGGAGAAGGCCAAGGTTGCTGAGACATATGGGGCACATACGATTTCAGATTTATCAACGGGTGGAGATATAGACGCTATTAGAAGAAGCGTATTTGCCGCTACAAGTCTACCTATAACTACTGTGCCCATTTACCAAATAGTTGCAAAGCGCCATTCTTTCCATAAAATTAGTCACAGAGATTTGATTAGTATGATAGAGAAGCATGTTGAGGAGGGTGTGAGTTCAATTGTTATTCATGCCGGCTTTACGCTTAAGATGTTAGAGAAGCTAAAGAAGAAAAGGAGAGTTATGGGCATGGTCTCTAGGGGCGGAAGTTTCACTGCGGCATGGATGATTGAGCATCAAGCAGAAAACCCTTTTCTTGAGAGATTTGATGAAATTTTGAAGATACTGCGTAAAAGAGATGTTGTCTTATCGCTAGGCAATAGTATGCGTAGTGGTTGCATTCATGATTTGAGAGATGAGCCACAGCTATTTGAGATAAAGATGAACTTCGAACTTGCTAAGAAAGCAAATGCACAAGGAGTGCAAGTTATAATTGAAGGTATGGGTGGTCATGTTAATGCTGGAGAGATTTGGAAATACGTGAAGTATCATAAGAAGATGATCGAGAACCGCCCACTATTCGTTGCAGGTCCTTTGCCTATAGATGTTGCAGTAGGCTATGACCATATCGCTGCTTGTGTTGGCGCTAGCATCGCTGCCGGCGCTGGGGCAGATTATCTATGCCACATTACGCCCAGTGAACATCTCTCCCTCCCAACCTTGGATGATATTAAAGAAGGGGTCATCGCATTTAGAATAGCCGCTCATATTGGCGATTCTATGAAGTATGGACTTTCTAATAGAGATTTAGAGCTAGCAAAAAGGAGGAGGAAGCTGGATTGGGAGGGGCAGTTCCGATACGCTCTTTATCCAGAGAGAGCAATGGCATTACACCCGCAGAAAAACGGAACGTGCATCATGTGTGGCAGGTATTGCGCTATTAAAACAATGAACAAATATTTTGGTTGAACTAGGTTACTTTACTCCCAGCGCTTATTTGCTTGTCGGGGTTGAGGATAATATGTTAGAGCCATGGAGAGCGGCAAGCATCATTACTTCAGATTCGACTCCAAATATCTTCCTTGGCTTAAGGTTGGTAACTATGGCTACTAGCTTGGATAGCAACTGCTCTGACTTATAGCTGTTCCCCAAACCAGCCACAGATTGCTTCACCACCCCTCCTATGTCTATCATAAGTTTTATGAGCTTCTTGGAACCAGGCAATTGCTGTGCATCTACTATCTTGCCTATCCTTATGTCTATCCTAGTGAACTCCTCGAAGGAGACTTCCTTTGATATGCTTTATCCCTCCTAACTCTTCTTGACTTCATCGAGCTTCTTTATAATTTCTTCCTTCTTTATCTTTGTGAACAGAGGATGGAATTCTCCTATCTTGACTGGATATTCGAAATCTTCTTTACCTTCTGACCAACCAGTCTTTGCCAATTTGCCCTTCAAGCCAAGGAAGGACCATACCTTCTCAGCGGTATGGGGGATTATCGGGTAGAGCTCTATTGCCAAAGCCTTGACTATCCTTGCAACTACGTAGAGGGCTTCATAGGTTGCCTCTAAGTTTGTTTCGAAGGTCTTCCAAGGCTCCGTCACGTTAAGGTACACATTGCCTTCTTCTGCCTGCTCTAAAGTTAGCCTTACAGCCCTTTGAATCCTGAATCTCTGGTATAGCTCGTCGATCTTGTCGTGCCTTAGATTTATCTTCTCTATCATATCTTCACCCTGCTGGCTCATCGTTGGTCTCTTGACGATTCCATTTCCTATGAACCTCTTTATGGCAGAGAAGGTTCTGTTGATAAAGTTCCCTATCTTGTCGTTTAGCTCGCTGTTCACCTTCTCCTCCAACAGATCGTAGGTGAAGTTTACGTCGCCACTCTCAGGCCTTATCGATAGTAGGGAGTACCTCCAGTAGTCTCCAGGAAGGATTTTGAGGGCTTCGTCTATCCATATTCCAACCCTTCTACTCTTTGAGAACTTCTTCCCTTCAAACTGAAGGAATTCCGTTGCGCTGATGATGTTTGGAAGGTTATAGTTTTTTCTTGATGCCATGAGGAGGGCTGGGAAGATGATAGTGTGGAAGGGTATGTTATCTTTGCCTATGAAGTAAGCCGTTCTCGTTCTTGAGTTGATCCAGTACTCTCGCCATTCATTCTCTCTAGCACCAAAGTGTTCTATAACAGCCGAGACATATCCTAGAACAGCCTCCATCCAGACGTAGATGGTTTTTCCTTCAGCCCCTGGGAAGGGTGCGGATATCCCCCAATGAGTATCCCTTGTGAGCGATCTAGGCTTCAGTCCTTCTTCTATCAGGCTCAGGCTGAAGCTCACGGCGTTCTCGGAAAGTTCCTTGTTGTTAAGAAGATACTGCTTTACTCTCTCACTCAGCCTTGGTAGGTCAAAGTACCACTGTCTTGTCCTTCTGATCTCCGTCTTGCCTTGACAAATCGCACAGTAGGCATCTTTGAGCTTCACAGCATCCAAGGGCCTGCCACAATTATCGCATTGATCTCCCCTAGCGCCAGGAGCCCCGCAATTGGGACAAATACCTTCGACAAATCTGTCTGGTAGAAACCTATCATCCTTTGGACAATAGTGTACAAGCTCTTCCTCCTCGAAGATGAAACCATTATCATAGATCTCCCTAAAGTGATTCATAACGAAATCTATGTGAGTGGGGCTTTCCGTCCTAGTGTAGTTATCATAGGATATGTCCCATTCTTCAAAGAGATTCTTTATGCGCCTATGGTTGGCATTTGCAAACTCTCTGACAGGCAATCCATGCCTTATCGCCTCTATTTCTACTGGTGTGCCATGCTCATCGGAGCCTGAGACGAATATAACAGAGTTGCCCTTCATCCTAAGGTAGCGCGCCATAACATCTGCCGATAGGACCGAGCCTATTAGGTTGCCTAAGTGTGGTACGTCAGAGGAGTAAGGCCATGCCGATGTAACTATCCACTTCGCCAAATTCGCCACAAGTCCTGTTTATGATTTTTCCGATAAGACTGCTGATAAATACCTTGTCTTTATAGCAGGACGAAAACAGCTCTCTTCTTTTTAATAAAACAAAACGAGTGTAAGAAATGTTGGTTCATACCCTCCAATCACTCGCGTACCTTCTCTGCTCTTCGGTAACTTCATCTATGCTAATGCCTATCGCTTCCAAAGCGTTCTTTGCCACCCTCTTATCTATTTTCTCAGGGACGTCGTAAACCTTGTTTTCAAGGTTGTGATAGTTCTCAGATATGTAAACTGCTGATAGGAGCTGGTTAGAAAAGGACATCATCATGACCTCTGGCGGGTGGCCCTCTGCAGCGACTAGGTTCACTATCCTGCCCTTGCCTATCAAGTACAGTCTCTTCCCATTCTTTAACTGATATTCTTCCACAAACTGCCTCACGCTTCTCTTCGATGTGCTGTTCTGCTCAAGGTACTTTACGCTAATCTCTACGTCGAAGTGTCCAGCATTTGCCAGAATGGCACCATCCTTCATCATTTCCAGGTGCTCCCCTCTTATCACACTTATCTGACCAGTCGCAGTTATGAATACGTCACCAATCTCCGATGCTTTACTCATAGGCATCACTTCAAAGCCATCCATATGGGCTTCCAAGGCTTTAAGGGGGTCAACCTCTGTAACTATCACATGGGCATCGAAACCCCTTGCTCTCTTTGCTATGCCTTTACCCACCCATCCATATCCCGATACTACTACTTTCTTGCCAGTCATGAGCAAGCTCGTAGCCCTAAGCAAACCATCGAAGGTGCTTTGGCCCGTTCCATATCGATTGTCAAACAAGAACTTTGTGTATGCGTTGTTCACCGCTATTACTGGATAGCCTAGTCTTCCATCCCTCGATAGAGCTTTTAGTCGAGTGACTCCTGTAGTCGTTTCTTCGGTACCACCTATGATCTTATTGTCTGGAAACTCTTCATGAAGAGTGACATGAGCATCTCCACCGTCATCCATTACTATATCTGGCTTCTCTCTTAGGATGCTCCTTATGCAATCGAAATACTCCCCACTACTCTCCCCTCTCCATGCAAAGACCTTTATGCCCTTTGACGACAGATAGGCTGCTATTTCGTCCTGTGTGGTAAGAGGGTTGGCTGCACTCAGGTATAAACTAGCTCCAAGCTTCTTCAAGCCCATAGCGAGTACAGATGTCTCTTTCGTCACATGCAGGCACATAGCAATAGTCCTACCTTTCAACGGCCTAGCATCCCCATAGCTCTCTATGGTCTTGACTAAGGCTGGCATGTTTCTGTAGGCCCATGAATACGGCTTCTCTCCTTCAAAGGCTAAAGAAGGATCGGCTATCTTGCCCTGCAATTTCTTTCCCGATCCCATAGCCATTATTTGGATTTCAACCTTTCTATCTTAATCTATCGCTTTGTTAAAAGTAAATTCTTGTTTTTCATTCTATTAACAATTACAATAAGCATTTATTAGTATGCATTTTTTGTATCTAAAGGCTCAAATTGAATTCTGGCCCACTTAGAAGAGATGTCGGCTTTGCTGGGGCGGTGGCCTATGGAGTTGGCATCATAGTAGGAGCAGGGATATATGCTCTGATAGGGAGAGCTGCTGGCAATGCAGGCAACTCTCTGTGGATGTCCTTCATCTTGGCTGCCGCTATAGCAGCTTTCACAGGTCTTAGCTATGCAGAGCTTTCTTCGATGTTCCCACTTAGTGGTGCGGAATACGTATACACACAGGAAGCTTTTGGTAGCAAGTTCTGGGCCTTTATCGTAGGCTGGTTGGTCTTTCTATCTGGTGTCATATCAGCCTCTGCCGTAGCCATCGGTTTTGGAGGCTACCTCCTAACTTTCGTAAGCATACCAGAAGCAACAACGGCAATCCTGCTCATTCTCGTATTCTCCCTAGTCAATTTCTGGGGGATAAAAAGGCGGTTAGGTTGAATATGATCCTTACTCTTTCAGAAGTCTCTGGTCTGGTTCTTGTGATATTGTTTGGGGCAGGATTCATTGGTTCTGTGAACTATTTTGAATCGCCCTTTGGGGTAAGTGGCATAATATCGGCAGCGGGGCTCATCTTCTTTGCCTTCATAGGCTTTGAGAGCCTCACAAAGATAGGGGAGGAGACTATAGAGCCTGAGCGGACCATCCCAAGGGCTCTTATCGCTGCCTTGGCCATTTCGACTATATTGTACGCCCTAGTCGCCTTATCCGCGGTAAGCATAGTGCCTTACGATCAACTTGCTGAGTCTACATCCCCACTTGCAGATGTGGCTCTGAAAGCACAAGGTCCTCTGGCCTACCTAGTCCTGTCGATAATAGCCCTCTTCGCCACAGGGAATACGGTATTGATCATCCTAGTTGCGACTTCAAGGATAGCCTATGGCATGGCCAAGGACTCCTCCCTCCCAGACATTCTGACAACGGTTCATAAGAAACGGGGAACGCCGTGGGTCGCCATCTTTCTGACTATGATTGTCTCGTGTCTATTCGTTCTTCCTGGCGATATAGAGCTCGTAGCAAACGTCACGAATTTTGCCATCTTTTTCGTGTTCTTTATAGTGAACTTAGCACTGATCATGTTGAGGCGCAAGAAAGCCATCGATAAAGGCGTCTTCAGATCGCCCCTTACAGTGATGAACGTACCAGTCCTTGCGGTCTTGGGCGCCGTGTCTTCATTTATGATGCTTCTACAATTCGATATTTTGGTCATCAGCATATCCATCTTTGCAACCTGTTTGGGAGCTATCGTTTACAAATTGTTTGTAGCACGACGTACAAAGTAATCTCCTGTGTAAAGGATGGCAAGAACAAACTGTGGACAATTATTAGATAATCGATAATCAATTAAAAATCGGTTTGGAGACCAACGAGCCAGAATAGGGCAGGATGTCATTCATCTAAAAATTTCTTTCTGACGGTGCATAACAACATTTTATCATGATTAGGCTGGCCCATAAATAGGATGGTGTCGAACTAGCTCGCAAATTTAAATATCATCAAAAAGGGCGTCGAGCCTATTTTCTTCACCGCATGCTCCGAAGCCAATTCAGCTCTTATGACCTCTAATATGATCTTCTTCCCCACCAAGTTTGCCACTGACGATGATTTTATGAAGAGAAGGGCCTCATTCAAATTTACCAGATTTCCCTTAAAGTAACTAGGTGAAATGTGCATTTCG
>JACAEJ010000054.1 GCA_013388925.1 Nitrososphaerales archaeon | reverse complement strand
GTTAGAACAGCGCCTATAGGTCCTATGGAAATTATCCTTCCTTCGTTAAGTAAAATGGCAGAATCACAGTATCTTGCGGCTAAGTTGAAATCGTGTAAAACAGCCAAGATTATTAGCTTCTTCCTTTTGCAAAGCTCTCTTAGGATGTCCATTACTTCTATCTGATAGTTTATGTCTAAATGACTTGTCGGCTCATCGAGAAGTAGCACTTTTGGCTCTTGAGCTAATGCACGTGCTATTACAACGCGCTGTCTCTCTCCACCACTTAACTCATTTACTTTCCTATCAGCCAAATGCCATATATTCGTCAGTTCCATAGATTTCTTTGCAATAGCCAAATCCTTTTCAGTTTCAGTCTCAAGAAGTCCTATGTGTGGGTTCCGTCCCATAAGAACGATGTCCAAAGTTGTGAAATCAAAGGTTACGCTCGTGTCTTGAGGTACGACCGCTATGTTTTTGGCGATCTCCATTGCCCTCATGATGTAAACATCAATATCATCTAGAAGAATAGAACCAACCTTTGGCTTTAAGATTCTGCTGATAGTTTTTAGTAAAGTAGTCTTACCCGAGCCGTTTGGCCCCAATATACCAACAAATTCTCCTCCTTCAACTGAAAAGACGATATTCTCAAGAACTTTGACCGAACCATAAAAGCAATCTACACCATTAATATTTAATTTGACCAAACTCTCACCCTCTCATACCTAAACCTTTCTTTTTACGTAAAAGGTAGAGAAAGAAAGGAGCACCAAAAAATGCAGTTAGCACTCCAACGGGAAGTTCAGCAGGTTGTATAATGATACGAGCCAAGGTATCGCATAAGACTAGAATTATTGCTCCTGCGAGAGCTGAAGAGGGTATCAAGATGCGATGATCTGGTCCGACTAGAATTCTCACTATGTGTGGTATTACCAACCCCACGAAGCCTATTGTTCCACTGATCGACACTGCTGTCGCCGTTATCAAGGTTGCAAATATGAGCATGATCTTTTTCAGTCTTTCGGTATCTACACCTAGTTGCTGTGCCTCATCTTCACCAAGTAACATTATGTTAAACTGTCTAGAAAAAACAAGGATTGTGAACAAGCCAAATGTTATGAGGGGCAAAGAAATCGTCACATCACTCCATTTAATTCCACTAAAAGTGCCAAATAGCCAAAAGATCAATGCGTGTAAAGACTCACCTAGGGTTATCATGATGAGCGAGATAATAGCTGATAAAAAGCTAGTCATAGCAATTCCTGCCAGCAACACCGTCAGCATAGGTACCCTTGGACCTGTTCTTGCGACATTATATACAACAAAAACTGTGGCCAGAGCAATAATAAAAGCCATTAGCTGCATAGAGTCTAATATGCCCAAAAAACTCAACCTGATTCCAAGACCTATCGCAATCGCAACCCCTAAGGCAGCCCCTGAAGAAATCCCCAATAGATAAGGTTCAGCCATAGGATTCCTAAATAATCCTTGCAGAACAACACCAGCAACTGCAAGGGCTACTCCAACAGTCATAGCCGCAATAGTTCGAGGTAATCTGAACTGTAGGATTATGACCTCCTCAACACCAGAAGATCCATCATTAACTAGACTGCCTAAAAAGGGTATATTCTTGATAATAATCCTCCAAGTTTCTAACGGTGAAATCTGAAATGGACCCACTGCTACAGCAAATGCAATCGTAAGCACCAAAGCCAAAACTAGGAAGATGATTATCATCTTCCATCTTTTGAATCGCTTGAAGTAACCAGTCTCCTCATCATGCATGCTCATGGTGCCCGCTTCTTTATTCTCTCCCAACCATATTATTAACTGAATAGTTCAGGATGAATTAAGTAGGCGAGTGTTTCTATAGCATCCACTATTCTTGGACCTGGTCTCACAAGCATAGCTTCGTCAATCTCATATATTCGATCGTTCTCCACTGCAGATACGTCACCCCAGCCCATCCGCCCTTTTATAACGTCTATCGTAAGCCCGCAAGACTCTGCCATAGCTCCCTGACTTATAATTATGACTTCTGGGTCAGCATTAATTATCGCCTCATCAGATGTGGACATATAGTCTCCAGCAAAACCTGCAAAAACATTGATTCCTCCTGCATTATAAATCATCTCATTGACCATTGATGCTGATCCATAACTCCAATATCCACCATTAAAGAAATATTCAATGTATACACGTGGTCTTAAAGCGTCCTGTGTTATGTCAGCAATATCCTGAATTCTTTCACTTATATCGGTTATAAGCACATTTGCTTCACTAATCTTTCCAGTAATTTTTCCAACCAAAGTAATGTCGGAGAGTACAGCTGAAATGTTCTGGGGGTAGAGGGCTACGACAACCACGCCAAGTTCTTCAAGTGCTTCGACAACAATTCGCTGGATTCCTCCTGTTGCTAAAACCAAATCTGGCTGCAACCCTAGAACAGTTTCAATATTAATGCTAGAGAAACTCCCTACTTTTGGCTCTATGTTGATTGCATCTGGGGGATAGTCGGAATATGAATCTACGCCTACGATTTTGTCTCCCAAGCCTAAAGCAAAGAGAATTTCGGTGCTACTTGGTGCCAGAGAAACTATCCTTTCTGGTGGGTAATTGGTTATCGTAACATTTCTTCCCAGATCGTCGATAACGCTGATCGGTCCAGTAGGTCCTGTCGATGTTTTTGGCAATAATTGCCATGTTATCCCCACTGTGAATACAATAATTGAGATCAATATAATGGCAATAAATACATTTTTTTGTTTCATGCAACTTCAACCTCCATGGTTTTGGGATAAGATTCATCTTTTATAATGGGATAAACATTGATAATTTCTTCCTTAATCTTCGTTTTGCTATGGATGTAGCTAACGTTCTTTAAGTATCTTCTAGCTATTTGTGCCGCCTCGATCACTTCTTTTGGAGAAGGAGATCGCCATGGTGTATCATGGATTGGGATAAACCCATCGATTCTATAAGGTATTGATAAGTTGACATTTGTAATAAATCTAGCTATTCTCCCAATTTCATCTTTTTCAATTAATCCTGGAATCAAGACACTTTCTGCTTTGAGTTCGATTTGGCTTTCGTTAAGGAGTTTGAAATTATCTAAAACTGGACTATTAGTTTGTCCTGTGTAAAACTGATGAGTATCATCATTGTGTGTTTTAATACTTACACGGACGCTTGTGAGTCCTGCCTTTTCCAACTCCTCTACAAACTTTTCATTCAAGATATAACCATTGGTCAATAGGTCAGTTTTAATATCAAGAGTGTTGAGCGAATCGATCACCTTTATTAGCTCCTTGTCGAGAGTAGGTTCTGCCCCACCTAATACAGCTCTTTTTACATCAAATCTTTCAACAATGGTCCTAAATTCACCTAAAGATAACCGCTCAACATTATTAACTGCTTGAAGCTTATGTTGAACATTATCAGCGAGGTGACAGTCCCATATTGATTGTTTCAATAAACAACCAATACATCTAAAGTTGCATCCTTCAAAAGAAATGTATATGGAATTATCGTGAGTATGGTATACCATATGATAGATGTTCGTCATCATTCCTATCACATGGCTGGATAATCCAACCATGGTATATTAAAGTCTTTTGGTTTGTAAACGGAGTTATATTTTTTACATCATCACATAAGTTTTAAATAATGTTAGAGCCCGAGGGATGACTATGAGTATAGTAGTAATAGGCGATGAGTTCTTTGTTACCGGTTATAGACTGGCAGGAGTTCCGGGCTTTATAGTAAGAGATGAAGTGGAAGCGAGAAAAAAGATAGAAGAGCTCATCAAGGAAGGAAAATGTAAAATAGTTATAATATCTGAGGGTATGGCGATAAAGTTGAGAAAGGATAGAGAGGAATGGAGAGAAAAAGTATACCCCATCTTCGCTATCATCCCAGGTTTAGAAGGACCTAAAGGCGAGAGGTTAAACGAGCTCTATTCTCTTGTAAGTCAGGCTGTTGGAGTGAAACTTAAACTCGAGTGATGACTATGTCTCTAGAATTGGTGGAACTTATCGAGGAAGAGAAGAAGTCAGAGAAGACTCTAGAAGAAGCCAAGAAAAAAGCTGATGAAATCTTGGAGGGTGCCAAAAGAAGGGCCAAGGAGATTGTTGAAAAGGCACAAAAAGAAACCTTCTTCCAAGATTTTATCGATAAAAGGACGAAAGAAATAGATGAGAAGAGGAAGATAGTACTAAAACAGTCTGATGATGATTGTGAGAAACTGGCGAAAAAGGCTGAAAAAAATTTGGGCAAGGCAGCAGATATCGCCTTAGAAAGGATCTTGGGTGTCAAGATATGAGTAAAGAAAAACTTGAACTCTACATAAGGGGCAAGACCGATGAAGAAGTAAAGAAGATCACCGGTGAAGCTGAAGAGGCTGCCAAGAGGATAATAGGAGAGAGTGAGAGCAAGGTTGCCAGAATAAAAGATGAAAAACTCAGAAAGGTAAAGAAGGAGATGGATGAGAAAGAGAAGGCAGAGATGTCTATGGCAAGGATGGAGGGCAGAAAGAGGGTTATGAAGATCAAGGATGATTTTCTAAGAAAGACATCCGAGGAGGCTGAGAATAGATTGAAAGGCTTTTTGTCTGGCAAGATGGGTGAGAAGTATCGCGACATACTCACAAACTTGGCCATAGAGTCTGCATCGAATATATATGGTAAGGAAGTATTGATTTCTGCAAATAAGAGGGACCGAGATATTTTAGAAAAGATAGCCCCACAGATCAAAAACATGGTCTCGAAGACAAAAGATGCAGAGGTCGATATAGAGCTCGATGATAAAGCCATGGATACTATTGGCGGGGTAATAGCCTATTCGAAGGATGGCAAGCAAGTTTACAATAACACTTTTGAAGCTAGGTTGAATAGGACGTTTGAAGAATTGCGTGGAAAACTCCTGGTTGCTTTGTTTGAGGGGTGAGTGTAAGTGAGAAAAGGGGAAATAGAAAGGATAGCTGGATCTGTAATGAGTGTTTCGGGCATAAAAGATATCTCCATAGGTGAGGTTGTCGAAGTTGGAGAAGAGGGGCTGATAGGCGAAGCCATTAGAATTGATGAGTCTGGCAAGATCTTTACAGTTCAGGTCTATGAGACGACTAGCGGTATAAAGCCTGGTGAAAAAGTTGTTGCAACAGGGAGGAGGCTCGTGGCCGAACTGGGCCCTGGTCTTTTGAACAGTGTATTTGATGGTATAGGAAGACCTCTGGAAGAATTGATACGACTTGGAGGGCCTTTAATAGGCAGAGGCATTAAAGTCAACACTCTACCACGCAAGGCTGAATGGCTTTTCAAGCCAATAGTGAAGCCCGGGACGGTCGTTGGTGAAGGAGATATCATAGGAGAGGTCGACGAGTCACCAGCAATCAAACACAAGATCATGGTTCCCATTGGTGTAAAGGGAAAGGTAGTTGCTATTGAGGAGGGGAAGTTCAATGTCGATGAAGATATTGCCAAGGTTAGGTCAGACGGGGAAGAGGTTGGCTTGAAGATGTTCCAAGAGTGGCCTGTGAGAGTTCCTAGGCCCTCTTATGTGAGATTGCCGTTGACAATGCCCCTTATAACAGGTCAGAGGGTCATAGACACGTTCTTCCCTGTAAGCAAGGGTGGTGCAGCGTGCATACCTGGAGGTTTCGGAACAGGAAAGACGGTCATGCTTCACCAGCTAGCAAAGTGGAGTGAAGCCAAGGTCGTAGTCTATATTGGGTGTGGTGAGAGAGGTAATGAGATGTGTGAAGTCCTTACAGATTTCCCTGAACTTAAGGATCCTAGAACCGGTAGACCCCTTATGGAGAGAACCATACTCATAGCCAATACAAGTAACATGCCTGTGTCAGCTAGGGAGGCCAGCATCTACATGGGTGTTACTATGGGTGAGTATTATAGAGATATGGGCTATGATGTAGGCCTCATGGCAGATTCAACATCTAGATGGGCCGAGGCTTTGAGAGAGATATCTGGCAGGCTTGAGGAGATGCCTGTCGAGCAAGGCTATCCAGCCTATCTGCCTGACAGAGTGGCTGAATTCTATGAGAGGGCGGGAAGGGTCAAGGTTCTGGGTAGACCTGAGAGAGAAGGATCTTTGTCGCTTATAGGAGCGGTTTCACCACCAGGTGGAGACTTCAATGAGCCTGTAACGATACATACCCTCAAATTCACTGGAGTCTTCTGGGCCTTGGACGCTGAGCTGGCATACAGCAGGCACTTTCCAGCAATACACTGGCTCAAAAGCTACAGCCTCTATTCACGCATCGTATCGACAGGCCTAAGCCTAGCTCCAAGCATGGAGAGCATATCACAATACTCACATAAGCTCATCGATTGGTGGCGTGAGACCTTCGAGGGCTTTCCTGAATATAGGACTGAGGCCCTTGAGCTCTTGAGCTCGGCAGCAGAAATAGAATCCATAGCGAGGATAATCGGTGAGAGCGCCCTTCCGGATGATCAGAGGCTCATCCTGCTTACATCAGAGCTATTGAAAGAGGGCTTTCTAAGGCAAGCTGCCTACCATGAAGTCGATGCTTTCTGTGAGCCTGAAAAACAGGCATTGATGTTAAGGATGATTATCGACTTTTACAAGAAGGCGCATATGCTGATCTTGAACAGGGTTCCTATCGAGAGAATAAGGGAGCTACCACAGATTTCAAGGATGATAAGGGTCAAGGAGCAAGAGAAGGGAATAGTTGTAATAGAGGGCTTGATGGACGAGGTTATGGGCCAACTGGATAAGATAGCATTAGAATACAAGATTTAGTAGATGGTGGTGATAGAGTATGTCAACTTCAATCAAAGATTTGTATGGACTTATGTATAGAGGGGTGCAGGAGGTAAGGGGGTCACTCCTAGTCGTCTAGGGTGTCAAGAATGTCTCATATGATGAGATAGTCAAGATAAGATCCCCAGATGGCATAGATAGAATGGGCAGAGTCTTGGATGTAAGCAAGAATGTAGCGGTCATACAGGTCTTCGGTGGAGAGATGGGACTTCAGGCGGATAGCATCATAAAGTTTTCCGGCTCGGCCATGAGGATACCATTATCTGATGAAGTCTTGGGAAGAATGTTCAGCGGGATGTATGAGCCTATAGATGGGATCTCTGCCATATCTTCAGAAGATCTGAGGGATATCAATGGCTCTCCAATAAATCCAAAGGCTAGAGTTTATCCAAATAACTTTATCCAGACAGGCATCTCCACTATAGATGGCTGTCTCTCACTTGTCAGAGGACAGAAACTCCCGATCTTCTCGGAGAGTGGTCTACCACATAATAGGATTCTAGCCCAGATAGCTAGACAGGCAACGGTAAGAGGTGAGGCTGAGGAGTTTGCACTTGTCTTTTCAGCCATGGGTCTGAAGCACGATGAGGCTCAGTTCTTTATCGATGAATTCAAGAAGTTTGGTGTTACCGATAGATCAGTTGTGATAATGAACCTTGCCGATGATCCTGCCATTGAGAGGCTCCTCACACCAAGAATAGCCCTTACAGTCGCAGAATATTTGGCATATGACCTCGGCATGCACGTTCTAGCAATCCTCAGCGATATGACAAACTATGCAGAGAGCCTAAGGGAGATGAGTGCTGCCAGAGAGGAGGTCCCTGGAAAGGGTGGTTACCCAGGCTATCTCTACAGCGACCTTGCCTCAAACTATGAAAGAGCAGGAATAATTATTGGCAAGAAGGGATCTCTGACACAGATGCCCATCCTTACAATGCCAGGAGGAGACCTTCGTCACCCTATCCCTGACCTGTCTGGCTATATAACTGAAGGGCAAGTGATTCTTGATAAGACTCTCAACGCTCGTGGGATATATCCTCCAATAAACATTCTCCCATCTCTAAGCAGATTGATGAGAAAGGGCATTGGTATAGGCAAGACAAGAGAGGACCATGGAGGTGTCTCAGACCAGCTCTATGATGCCTACTCCAGAGGTATGAGGGCAAGAGACCTTGCCAGAATCGTAGGAGAGATGGGCCTGAGCGATCGTGAGAGGAGGTTCCTTAAGTTTGCGGATGAGTTCGAAAAGAAGTTCGTCAGCCAAGGAGAGTACGAAAACAGAAGCATTGAGGAGAGCCTCGACATAGCATGGGAAATACTTTCAGTCCTACCTGAAGGAGAGCTCGTTAGGATAAAAGAAGATTACGTCAAGAAGTACCATCCCCAATACAAGAAGATGTAAGATGAACGATCTCTAATGGGAGATAAGATATGAGCTTCATGGGGAGGGTCGCAGCCACAAAAGGAGTCCTCCTAAGGCTCAGAGAGCAGCTACAGTTCATCGAGAAAGGTAGAGAAATACTAAAGATGAAGAGAGAGCGATTGGCTGGGGAGGTCAATAGTCTCCTAGCTGAAGTGAGGGTAAGGGGCGAGCTTGAAAAGGAGATAATGGGTGCGTATGATTCTCTTAAGAAGGCTTACTCCATGCTCGGCTACCAAAACTTTCAGTCCATCGCTCTAACAGTCGGGCAAACTGATGTAAGTGGATTGACTTACAGTGTGATGGGAGTAATAGTCCCAGAGTTGAGAATCGAGAGGGATGCAGACATAAGTAACATCCCTTCTGGTGTAGCTTACGAGACTTCAGAGAAACTCTCCCCACTTCTCATGAAGATCATCAAGCTTGGTGAGAGTGAGGCAAAGATAGAGAGGCTTGTAGATGAATTCATGTCGACGAATAGAAAGGTAAATGCACTGGAACAGATCGTAATACCATCAATAGCCGGCACTATAAGATACATAGAAGGGAGGCTCTATGAAGAGATGTTGGAGGAGTTCATAAGGACGAAGCATATTAGAGAGGTAATAAGGAGGAGGAGGGCATGAGATATCTTAAGAAGATCCCAAAGCCAAGATCGCCCGAAGTAATCTACCTCATAACAAGGGTCCATGGGCTCAGAACCCATCTTTTCAAGCCAGAGGATATATCGAGCCTGAGTAAGGCATCAGACCTCTCGGTTATAGTCGAGGCTCTTTTGAAGGGCGACTATGCTCAGGATGTGAGTGGAATACCTTTTGAGAGGATGAACGCTGTAAGCCTAACGGAAGTATTCTACAAGAAGCTGGCTGATAGGTTCAACTTTCTTTTAAGGATGACTAGAGGCTCCTTGGGGAGGTTCTTCAAGGACTATGCCAAGAGGCTAGAAGTCGAGAACATCAAAAGGATACTGAGGGCAAAGCATGGTAAAGAGACAATCACAGAAGAGTTGCTTGTACCCATACCCAGAGAATACACTAATGTAAACTTTCCAGCCATGATAGTAGCAAAGGATCTGGAGGAGAGTGTAGGGATTCTTAAAGAGACGATATATGCTCCTCTTATAGATAGTATAGAGCTTTACAAGAAGTACAACACTACCCTCGTCTTTGAGGGTGTATTGGAGAGCATATACTTTGAAGAGCTATGGAGAGATGCAAAAAAGCTCTCCGACAACGAAGTTAAGAAGAGGATCGGAAAGGAGATGGACCTCAAAAACCTTATTCTGATCCTAGGATTGAAGGCGAAGAATATGCCTGCTGAGCTCATTGAAGCGTCTCTGATCAAAACGTACTATAAATTGAACAAGAGAATTGCCTCAAGCCTTGCCAAGGAGAGGGCAGAATCTATCTTTGATGCTGTGACTAGAACATACTATAGGAAATATCTTTCAGGTCTAAGGGATGAGATCGAAAAGGGTACAATAAGCGAGATAGAACACTCAGTATTCAACTCTCTCTACCATGAAGACTTGAAGACTATGCATGAGAAGCCTTTCAAACTTGTCTTCGTAATAGCCTACCTCTCCTTGTGCGAGTTCGAAGCAAGGAATATAACGACCATAGCAACAGGAAGACAGCTCGGTCTTACAGAAGACAAGTTAAGGAGTATCCTCTACACTTAGAGAGTAATAAAAAAGGAAGCCCGAGCTTCCTAGATTGACCCAATGATCAGTATAGAGATGATAAGACCGTAGATAGCAATCCCTTCTCCGAGTCCTGCAAGTATTATGACCCATGTGGCTATGCCAGGTCTTTCAGCTATCGCTGCTGCACCAGCTGTAGCCGCACCGTATACGGCTATACCCGCTGCTATACCTGACCCTGCTACCGCAACAGCTGCGGCCATTAATCCAAATCCTGCCTCAGCAGGGGCGGCTTCCTGAGCCCTCGCTATGGATGGTTGGAATGCAAGAAGGGAGATTACAAGTACTGCGATGTTGAAGAAGATTAAGAATGTGAGGAGCCTTTTTGGGTTCGAAAAGAATTCGGTAATTCTTCTTGTGTTCATTTTCATTACCGCTCACAAATCCTATCTAGGAGGGCTTTATATCTTTTTCGAAGGTTGTAGTCAAGGTTAGAGGTCTATAAGCTACTCCGCCACCACTGAAGAACTTCGTAGAGAATTCATAGTATAGAAGCCTAATCGATTGAATGCCTACAACAAACCCCTCTATAAGTATCCCAATGACATTCATAGCAAGGTAACCTACAATATCTCCAGCCACTTGGGATAACATTATCGCCGAAAGCCCTAGGGCTGCATGGGCTACAGCAAAGGCTGCAATACGAAGATATGAGAATGAGTTCGCCAGAAAACTTAGAAAGGTCTCTATTGCCTCGCCAAAGCCCTCCAAGACCTTCTCCAAAAGATGAGTTTTATGTTTTTCTAGGAGAGAGACTATAAGTGGCGAGAAAAATATCAGCATAAGAGAGGTTATGCAGATTGCTGTGAGGGGTATGTTCTCTGGGAAGAGAAATGCCTCGATCCTCATCCCGCTTTGTATGACGTTGATAATAAGAAATACCCCAGTGACATATAGTATAATTCCCAAAAGTCCTTTACCATTAAATATGGCCTCCACTGAGCCATCTTTTAGAAGCTTGTTTAGAAAGCCCAAGCCTAGGGCTATAGTCAACTGCACTACCCCAAAGATCAGTGCTATCACTATCATCTGCGTGATCTTGTCCAGCTCAGTGAGGGGGCCGAGGGCTGGCAGACCTAGAGCATGTCTTACTTCCTCAAGAAGGTGAGATTCGTACAAGAAGGCCTCTCCATATAGCAGTCCAAAGAACGTAGCGACAATACCTGAAAATATCATTATCCAACCGAGTTTGTTTATGCCCCTTCGTCCTAGACCCATGATTCCCTTTTTTCTGCTAGCGAGAAAGGCTCCTAAAAGAGACAAAACTATCCCTTCTCCAAAGTCTCCAAACATCATACCATACATAAGGATGAATAGTACCATGAATATCGGTGTTGGGTTTATCTCAAAGTAGTTTGGAACGCCTCTTAGGACTGTCAGTAGCTCAAAATTGGATAGTATTCCCTTATCCCTAAGTTTTACAGGAACGGTTTCTTCGTGCTTTGGCTCCTCAAACTTTACATACATAACTTTCTCGGTAAGAGCCTCAACTTTATCCTTCAAAGCCCCGCTGCTTTCGGCAGACACCCATCCTTGGAGCAAGCTAAGGTTCTTTGTCCTCAAAAGAGAGGATTTTGATTCTCTCATAAAACTCACATAAGGCTTCCTCTCAAAGATTTTTTCGTGTAGTCTTATCAGTTTCTTATATCGATCTCGAACATCTTCGACGTTAGAGTCCATCTTCTTTTTTATATCTTGTAAAGCAATTTCGGGATCAGGGTTAACCCAGCCTGGGAACTTTATCTCATCAAAATTCAGCAGGGTTAGAGCCTTTTCCACGTTTAGCTTGTACTCCAAGTTTCCTACAATCACTAAGAAGGATTCTCCTTTCCTTCCAGGTTTTGCTTCAAAAACTGTCTCCATGTCCTTTAGATATTCATCAAGCTTGGTTAGGAAGACGTTCTGGACGAAGCCTACTTTCACAAAAACGTGTTTTAATTCCCCTATCTCGTCAAGCCTGATCTTATACATTCTTAAGAATTCAAGATTGCTCATCATGCTTCCAAGTTCTTCATTCTCCCTCTGAATGTTATCGGTATCCCTGGCTATTTCGTCTACAATCTTTCCATACTCTTCACTGAACTTATCCATTTCATCAAGACTCATCCTTAGGCTTCTTTCTACTCTACCATACTCCTCTTTAGAGCCGAGGAAAGCTTCAAAAGACGTCAAAAGGGTCGATACTCTATCACTGAGCCTTAGAAACTTGTCATATGTTATAATCTCACTAACTTCCTCACCAATTTCAACTCTTTCCTTTGTCAGCTGAGCTATTCCAAGCCTTCCGATCTCCTCAACAACTTCATCTTCATATGGACGCGGTACAGCAAGAGAAAAGCGCATCATTGGGAGAGGCTTTAGCACTCTAGCATCACACGATCCCCCTACAAATACAATATTTAAAAACTTTCTTAGATTGCTTCAAAAACTTTTGAAATTCCTAGCTTTCTAAACAACGTTATAAAGAGCCCACATTATGATGGCTTGTTCATCCAAGTGACAACATTCAGAAACCATTCATAACACTAAAATACTTTCTTAGAAATAGTCTCTTAAACATGGAGCATGCGTCAAGAAGGGTAAAGAGCATATACTCTGCTATTGCCTCCCCCAATAGACTAGAGGTTCTAAGAATCCTCAATGCCAAAGGGTCTCTGAGCTACTCCGAGCTAAAGACCCTAGCTGGCTTCAAATCTAAGAAGGAGTCGGGAAAGTTTGCCTACCATCTTCGCAAGCTTGTGAAGCAGGCCCTTGTCTCTCTGAATAGGGGTGAGAGGAAGTACTCCATTTCAAGCCTAGGCAGATTGGTGCTAAATCTCACAAGACAGATAGAGGAGCAGTCCATGCTGGAGAGTGGCAAGTTCTATGTGAGGACATCGAGACAGACTATAGAGGAGTTCAACCCAAACAAGATTCTCCAATCTCTTATCAAAGAAGCTGGGATGCCAGTAGAGCTAGCCCAGAGGGTAACCAGCGAGGTAGAAGGGAGGATCTCCAAATTCCAGACTGCTTACCTCACAGCCCCTCTAATAAGAGAAATGGTGAATGCCTTGCTCATAGAGCACGGTTACGAGGAGTATAGGCACAAATTGACCCGATTGGGCATGCCTGTCTTCGATGTAACAGAATTGATGAACAAAGCTGGCAAGGTTAGGGAAGGGTTGGATGTGGTCTTGGGGCATACTGCAAAATCAGTCTTTTCAGAGTATTTACTTCTTGCCCAGCTTCCTCGTGATGTGTCCGATGCTCATCTATCTGGAGATATCCATCTATCCAGCATGGGTTGCTGGGGCCTGATGCCCGATGCTCTCTTTATGGATCTCTCATCGCTGAACAATAACAGCATAAACTTGGGTAGACTGTCTTTGATGCAAAAGTTAGGGCCTCCCAATAGTCTAGAAGAGGCTATGAACGAATTGACGATCCTGACCTCTTCTCTCAGCCTAGAGGTGGCATCCGAAATTGTCTATTATAACTTTCCAACGTACTTAGGAAAATATGCAAAAAGGAAGAATCATAAAGAGCTCAAGAATGCCATTCTAAGGGCTCTTTTGTCCATATCCTCTACATTGATCAACCCATACAACGAACCCAAGGTAACAATCCATATCGACTCGTATGCCTCTGGTTTGAGCGAGGAATTAAGAAATAAGATCATGATGGCTACTCTAGATGGCTACAAAGACTACGCCAATAGTATCTCAATACCACAAATAAAAATGGTTGCCCTTTTGGACAAAGGCTCTGATGAGAGACTAGTAAAGCATATAGCGTCTATCCTGAATTTGGGAGGGTGCGTCTCGATATCGACCCAGCAAGATGTGATTCGATCCTATGAGGGAATGAAGGGTGCCCTGGCCACAGATCGCCAGATCAACAACTTCGGCACCATTAACGCTCTATCTTTGAATCTACCAAGGCTTTCTTATGAGTCCAACAAAGACGAGACATATTTTAGAGCGAAGTTGGCCATGCTCCTTCAACTATCCATAAGTGCCCTAGCAAAAAGAAGGGAGATCGTTGGAGAGGCGATAGATAAGGGTCTCTTACCAATATTGGCTCAGAATCCAAGCGTCATATCTCTGGACCATATGCCAGCCATTATAAACCTCGTAGGATTGAATGAATCAATCTCGAACTTGATCGGTGAGAAGGCTACGCAATTGGACAAGAGAGCCTTGATGGAAAAAGTGATAGAGACTGCCTTGAAGTTTATGGGCGAGGAGGCTAGAAAGGTTGGAGGGGAGATGGGGTTGTCTATGTTAAAGAGCGATAGCTCAGAGCGTTTCTATGCTCTTGACATCGAGAGGTATGGAAAATCTATTGTAGTTACGAAGGGTGGAAAGAACACTTACTCTCAGATCCCATTTATTCAAGATGCTGATCTTACCAATGAAAATTTTATTGATGAATTGAACTACCTGTCCAAGAGCCTAAGAGGTGGCTTTTCTACCATTATAGATATCCCATCAAAGAGTGGTGTGGACGTTATTGAAAGGACGATTTTTGAGGTTGATGGTAAGCTCGACTTTTTTAAGATTAACAAAAAGATAACGATATGCAAGAAGTGCGGGGCCAAGTTCGCGATGGAGGTCGACAGATGCAAAGTCTGCAATTCCATAGCTCTAACTTATTACTTTACAGCATAAATGCTCTTTTTAACTAGTTTTTGATGGTTATTGTGTTACAAATCATATCTGAGTTAAACCCAAAATGAGAGGGAGCATCCAAGTCAATTTAATTTTACCAAATCTTTCCATGAAGGGTATATGTAGGGCAAGAAAAGGATTAGAGGCAAGATTTGGTCGATATTTTTTTGTTAAACCTTTAAATCTTGGCAAGGTCAATACCATCAACTTACAAGTGTAATATAAAATGGTTCTTACTGCAGAAAAAGAAGTTACAAGATGCCTCTCTGCTAACGCTTTGAAGGTATTGGAAAAGAGGTATCTGAAGAAGGATGAAGAAGGTAATTTAGTAGAGACTCCAGATCAGATGTTCCGTAGAGTGGCTAGGGCCATAGCGGAGGCAGATGCCTTATACGATCCATGTGTCGATGTTAAAAAGACCGAGGAAGAGTTCTACAGGATGATGATAGATCTGGAGTTCTTGCCAAATTCCCCAACCCTGATGAACGCTGGAACAGAACTGGGCCAGCTATCCGCATGTTTTGTACTTCCAGTCGATGACTCTATAGATAGCATATTCGACGCCGTCAAGGCCACCGCTTTGATCCATAAGTCTGGTGGCGGTACTGGCTTTTCCTTTTCTAACGTAAGACCAAAGAATGATGCAGTGAGGTCAACGGGTGGCATAGCCTCGGGCCCTGTCTCTTTCATGAAGGTATTCGATATTGCGACCGAAGTAATAAAGCAAGGGGGCAGGAGGAGAGGTGCCAACATGGGCATATTGAAGGTAGATCACCCAGATATACTCGAGTTCATAAAGGCAAAGGAGGAAAGCGATGCCTTCAACAACTTTAACATCTCAGTGGCTCTAACGGACAAGTTCATGAAGGCTGTAGAAAGGAACGAAAACTATGATTTGACAAATCCCCGCACGAAAGAGGTTGTAAAAAGGTTGTCGGCCAGAGAGGCATTTGAGTTGATAGTGAGCATGGCATGGAAGAATGGTGAGCCCGGAGTAATATTCTTAGACAGGATAAACGAATTCAACCCCACGCCTCACATGGGGATGATAGAAAGCACAAATCCTTGCGGCGAGCAACCTTTGTTGCCTTTTGAATCATGTAATCTGGGCTCCATAAACCTATCCTCGATGGTCGAAGATGGGATGGTGAATTATGACAAGTTGATAAGAACGGTCAGAACGGCCGTCCATTTCCTTGACAATGTAATAGACGTGAACAAGTACCCATTGCCTCAGATAGAGAGAATGACTAAGGCGAATAGGAAGATAGGTCTGGGGGTCATGGGCTTTGCAGATATGCTCATAAAACTTGGCATACCCTACAATTCTGAAGAAGCTGTTGGAATTGCAGAGAGGGTTATGAAGACCATTCGAGACGAAGCAAGAAGAACTTCTTCCGAGCTTGCAGAAGTGAGGGGGTGCTTCCCAAACTACAATGGGAGCGTATATGATGCTTTAGGAGGAACGAAGTTAAGAAATGCTTCTTTGACCACTATAGCCCCGACCGGGACCATATCTATGATCGCGGGTTGCTCCAGCGGTATAGAGCCCCTTTATGCAGTATGCTACACTCGCAACGTCCTTGAAGGCCAGAGGCTTATCGAAATAAACCAGCTATTCGAGAGGACCGCCAAGGAGGAGGGCTTCTACAGCGAGGATTTGATAAAGGAGATTGCTACGAATGGATCGCTTAAGGATATCAAAGAGATATCCGAGCATGTAAAGAAGGTCTTCGTTACGGCTTATGATATATCTCCTGAGTGGCACATAAGGATGCAGGCGACCTTTCAAAGATACACCGACAACGCTGTGTCAAAGACCGTGAACTTCCCAAACAGCGCAACGGTTGATGATATAAAAAAGGTCTACATATTGGCCTACGATTTGGGATGCAAGGGTGTTACTGTTTATAGGGATGCCAGTAGGGAGGGACAAGTCCTGGAGACCGAGAAGACAAAGATGGAAGCAAGAGCCAAAATGATTGCCAAAAAGGAAACGCCAGAAAAAGCTTACGGGGTGCGTCTAAGGAAGAGAACTGGGTGTGGTAATATTTACACAAAGGTCTTCAATAATGGGATGAATGAGCCTTTTGAAATCTTCATAACTCTGGGCAAGGCCGGGGGGTGCGCCGCCGCCTTCACAGAGGGGTTAGCCAGGGCTTGCTCTCTGGCTCTAAAGTATGGTGCAACCCTAAGGGAAGTGGAGAGTGAGCTCATGGGAATAAGTTGCCATAAACAGGAAGGAATCGGTCAAAACAGAGTACTTTCATGCATAGATGCTGTAGCAAAATCGATAGAGGAGATGTTCGACAAAAAGGATCATCAAAAATCCATTGATAAGTTCAACGGCCTCGGTGCATGCCCTGCCTGTGGAGGTCAGGTAATATTCGTTGAAGGTTGCCTAAGGTGTATATCGTGCAACTTCTCTCAATGTGAATAATTCAGAATAGAGCGTAAGGATTAGGGTTAAGGATAGAAGCCAACAGGGTAGCCCTTATCACCTTGCCAAGGTATATCTGTAGAAAGTACTTTGCTCTTGGAGTGTTATCGACTTCTGGCTTTATCTCCCCCACTCTAGGGAGGGGGTGCATGACTATACAATCATCCTTGCCGCTTTTGAGCAGATCGATGTCTATCACATAAGAGCCCTTGACCTTTTCATATTCATGAGGATCAGGGAATCTCTCTCTTTGAATTCTAGTGGCGTATATAACATCCAAATCCTCTATTATCTCCCTAATGTCTCCATGCTCTGATACTTTGATCTTATCCCCAATGTTGAACAGAGCCTCTTCTCTAACTCTTAGCTGTGGAGGGGATACCAAGAATATCCTCGTTCTATAGTTTGACAAACCATAGATGAGGGAGTACACCGTCCTTCCATACTTCAAATCCCCCACTATGGCTATGTTCAATCCATCTATCCTTCCCTTCACCTTCATGATGGTGTAGAGGTCGAGCATGGCTTGGGTAGGGTGCTCCTCTGTCCCGCTACCAGCATTTATTATGGGCTTTGATGCTACTTCCGCTGCGAAACGATTCGCACCTTCCATAGGATGCCTAAGGACCATCACATCAACGTAGTTCTCTACGGTTTTAACGGTATCAGCGAGGTTCTCCCCCTTCTCCACAGAAGACATTCTAGGATGGGCAAAGCCCAAGACATTGCCTCCAATGGATAACATTGCAGCCTCGAAGCTCAGCCTAGTTCTCGTGCTGGGCTCGAAGAACAGTAGCCCAAGAATTTTGCCTCTTCCCAAATTCCTTCTTTTCTCACGGTCAAGAGAATCCATACGGTTAGACAAGGAGAATAGATACTCAAGTTCAGATCGGGAAAAATCCTTTATCGAGATAATATCTCGATCAAAGAATGGATTTCTCATAATTCCTTCTGCATTCTATGAAGATATAAATCTATTTAAATTTGAAGTGGACTTATTGGAGTAATGGCATACTCCAATAAACTTTACAGATATGTCTGCCAAATTTGTGGATTAATAATCGAAGATTCCCGCCCTTTTGCTTTTGTACATAAGATAGAATTACATAAGAAGGAGCACAAAAAGAGGCCAGCCGGTGTTGCCTAAATCAAACCTGATTAGTCACAAACTCCCCAAGATCTGTCTCTATTCGGATTATCTTCCCAACATATCCATTGAACCCATCAAGAGTGACAAATATAATACCATCGGCTTCAAATATTATGCCAGAAACAATTATCTTGTTTCTGCAGATCAACTACGGGATTGTCTGTGGATTCTTCGACAGATAGGGTTATAAAAAGTATAGCTTAAGTATTCATAATTCATTAGTGAATCATATGAGCAAGGAGCAACTCGTCAGAAAGATAAAAGAGGGCACGGTCCTTGACCATGTCGAGCAAGGGAGAGCCCTTCAGGTCTTGCAGGCTCTGAACATAGATGGTAAGAATGGCAACATAGTAACAGTAGCCATGAACGTCTCGAGCAAGAAGTTAAGAAAAAAGGATATAATAAAGATCGAGAACAGGTTTCTGAAGCCTGAAGAGACAAACAGAATCGCTCTGATAGCGCCTAGGGCGACGGTAAACCTAATCAGGGATTATCAAGTTTTTGAGAAGAGGAAAGTCGAGATACCAGACACCTTTGTGAATGTGTTTAAGTGTCCAAACCCTACATGCATATCCAACTCCAACGAACCCGTATCCTACATAATAGATGCCGTGAGAAAGAATCCACCCTTGCTTAGGTGTAGATATTGTGGTAGATTACTGTCACCAAATGAATTGATTTAGACTCCCTACGCAAAAGTTAGTACGAAGAGATCTATGGTACATAGGTTTTACGATATCTTCGAGTGGAAGCTCATAGGACAATGTCAAGGAGAATAGGAGCTTGGATGGGCTGATTTCTACAATGCTTCATCAGCTTCTTAATACATTCGTATAACGCCAATCCATATTATAAGGGGTCTCCGATTACTTCTTTTCTTCGCCTTCATTTGGTCATTATGAGGAGCTGAAGGCTCACGCTTAAATACGGCGCAGATACAAGAGATGGTGAGCACGAAAAGTCAGGTAGATAGAGATGGTTCAAGCGTTTTGTGTGAAGTGCAAGGCGAAACGTGAGATAAAAGATCCCAAGTCAGTGAAGCTAAAGAACGGAAGACCAGCCATAAAAGGCACATGCCCCGTCTGTGGGACCACGATCTACAGAATAGGAAAGGCATAGGATACCCCACCTTATTTTTTGTCTTTTCACTATAATTATGAGTAAGCTTCTATCCAAAAGAGATGGAGGCATCAACTGTTTAATAATCGGATCTAGCAAGAATAGGGCAGCCTTCCTACAGAGTGAATGGTAGATTGAAGATAAGGGAGCTACGGATCCCAGATAAATTAAAAAGATTCATGGAGTCGCTTGGCTACTCTGATCTTTATCCTCCTCAAGAAGAGGCCGTAAGAGCCGGGGTACTCGAGGGTCGAAATCTGCTCCTCACGACGCCAACAGCCAGTGGAAAGACTCTTGTAGCCATGCTTGTTGCCGGGAAGATGGTTTTAGAAGGTTTGGGGAAGGTTGTATATCTTACCCCATTGAGAGCCCTTGCAAGCGAGAAGTATAACGAATTCAGGGCTTTAGAGGGCATGACCAAGAAGAATGGGAACAACGTGAAGGTTCTAATCTCAACAGGGGACTATGATGTATCGGGCGAATCTCTAGGGATAGGGGACATACTGATCCTCACAAATGAAAAGTTCGATTCCATTCTTCGCCATGGGGTGTCTTGGATAGACTCTGTGAGGCTCTTTGTAGCAGACGAAATTCACATAGTTGGGGATGATGACAGAGGTCCAACCCTCGAGATGACAGTAACCAAGATTCTAACTTATGTCCATGGGGCACAAATCCTTGCATTAAGTGCTACGGTGAAGAATTCAAAGGAGTTGGCCGAGTGGCTTGGAGCCAAGCTTATAGATACAAGATGGAGGCCCGTAGAGCTGGTCGAAGGAGTCTATCAGCACGGAGAGATCAGCTTCTCTAATGGTTCGATAAGAAAGGTAAAGCCGACCAACAGGGGGCCTGTCATAGACGTAGCCATAGATATAATCTCAGAGGGAGGCCAGTCTTTGATCTTCGCAGAGACAAGGAGGATGGCGGTGAGCTACGCCATAAAGGCTTCCGAGGTAACTCAGCACTATCTTACAAGGGAGGAATCTGAAGAGGTCAGGAGGGTCTCGAAGAAAATCGTTTCGTCGGGGGAGGAGACGGAGTTAAGTAGGACTCTATTGAAAGTTGTAGAGAAGGGTACAGCTTTCCATCATGCTGGGCTTTCTGGGGCCCATAGATCTATCATAGAGGATGGTTTCAGAAAGGGTCTGATCAAGGTTCTTACTGCCACCCCTACGCTGGCGGCCGGGGTTAACCTCCCGGCTCGAAGAGTGGTCATAAGTAGCTTAATGAGGTACAATTCGGACTACGGGGGAAAGGCACCCATCAGCGTAATGGAGTACAAACAGATGTGTGGGAGAGCGGGAAGACCAGAGTATGATGATAGAGGGGAGACAGTAATAATATCATCCCACCAAAGTAATGCCGATGAAATTCTATATAGGTACATAAAGGGAGAACCTGAGCCCCTTCGCTCAAGGCTATACAACGAGCCTGACCTTAGGACCCACCTTTTAGCTACAATAGCCAGTCTCCCCGGGATAAGTGACGATGGAATTCTCGACTTGCTCTCAAGATCTCTTTTGGCCATTCAGTACAGGCGTGCTACGATTCGAACAAAGGTGGATAGGACCATGGGTTACCTTGCAGAAGAGGGGCTTGTAGAAAGGAGGGGTAGGCGCTACATTCCCAGCGAATTTGGCAGAAGGGTTTCGACGCTCTATATAGACCCTGTCACTGGAGTCTTGTTCAGAAGGGCGATAAACTTTGCAGAAGGTGGTAAACCTCACATGCTGGGCTTCCTTCACCTATTAGTTTCATCGCCAGACTTTACCCCAAAGTTCCTTTTAAGAAACAAGGATATCGACGAAGCAATGATGCTCATAGACCAAAACAAAGAAGAGTTTCTACTACCCATCCCTAAAGACGAGTTTGATTATGAAGAGTACCTTGAGGATTTTAGGAGCCTTCTGGTCCTCTATGGGTGGATAAACGAATGGAGCGAAGATAGATTGCTCGACAAGCTGGGGGTAGAGCCAGGAGACCTTCACAGAGCCGTAGAGACATCAAAATGGCTTGCTCACTCTCTTTTTGAGCTCTCCAAGTTGATAGGAAGGACCGACCTTTTATCTGAGATCAGAGAATTGATGCAAAGGATTGATCAGGGCATAAGGCCTGAACTCATACCCTTGGCAAGGTTGGAGGGAATCGGGAGAGTCAGGGCCCGTTCATTGTATAACCACGACTTTACGGATATTGCCAAATTGGCATCTGCACCCTTGGACAAGATAGCTTTAGTTCCGAAGATAGGCATGGCCATCGCAAAGAGCATAAAGATACAACTATCAAAATGATATAGAATTAAGCTTAAATCCTCAACCCTCCCCCCCAATTTTAATGTCTATAGCCGTTTTGTTTAGGTACATAAAGCCCGAAGTTTCTCCAAAGAAGGACCCTGAAGGCTTCGTGAAGGGCGCAATGAAGTTCGTCAAAGAGCACGTAAAACCTAGAGACAGGGTGGCGATAATGGTTTCTGGGGGAGTAGATTCTACAGTCACGGCCGCCCTCTTTCACCTTGAGATAGGAGATAGGCTCTATGTTACACATTTGGATACTGGCTTCATGAGGCTTATGGGCGGGAGGGAAGAGTCAGAGATAATAGATGAAAGATTCTCCGAGTTCAAGAACTTCAAGATCATAAATGCCAGAGCGTTATTCTATAAAAGAGTGATGGGCATCTCGGATGCGGAGCAGAAGAGGCTGGGCTTTCGTAGGGCTTACGAGATCTCAACGGATCGACAGATGGCCAAGTCCGAATGCAACGTAATGACCCAAGGGACCATAATGCCAGACATCATCGAAACCGAGGGTGGGATAAAGAGCCAACATAACGTGCAGTTGAAATTCACAAAGGTTGGGAGGGTCATAGAGCCCCTTGCTGGATTATATAAGGACGAAGTGAGAAGGGTTGCTGAGTTCTTATGGTCCAAGTATAACATGAAGGTCTTAAAAGATGCACCCAGGAGACAACCCTTCCCAGGCCCAGGCTTGTCTGTTAGAGCTGTGGGGGCCATAACACCAGAAAAGTTGTATATAGAAAAGAGGGCGAACGATGTAGTAGAGCGGATGATCGAAGAACACACGAGGAGTAGATTCGGTGTTAATCTGTACATAGATGATAGGACGGGAGAGCAGATACCCTTTCAATCCTTTGCAGCAACCTTCGACGGTGCATTCATAAAAACGGAAGAAGTGATGCCATTGCTGAGGGAGAAGACGGGAAGAAGCATTAGATGTAAGATTCTGAACGCGAATGTTACAGGGGTAAGAGAGGGCAAGAGGGTCTATAGCCATCCTCTCTGTATTGAAAGCGATTCTGAATTGGACTATGATACTTTGAAGAGAGTAGGTAGAGAAATACCACCAGATACCCGATTCTCAAGAGTATTGTACAGGGTTGGTTCGAAGAATGGTTCGCTAGGATACATAGTAGCTATAAGGTCGGTAAACAGTTCCAATGCCATGACAGCAAGTATCAATGAGATTCCCATGGAGACCTTAGAAAAGATAGCCGACAAGATAGTCGAAAGGTGCAATGTGAGAGAGGTTTATTGGGATCTATCTCCTAAGCCACCTGCAACGATAGAGTACGAATAACTTTTGCAAATATATGCCTGAGGGAAAGAGACGGATTCCAAAATGAGTTAGAAAGCTAAAAAAACTCACGGTGTTCAGTATATGTGATCTTTGTTAATTCTAACGCTTGAACCTTTAATGAAAAAAAGAAAAGTGAATTGAAGTTATGGAGGTGGCGGTGGAGGAGGAGGCGTCGGTTGCCTCAAAGAAAGATAGAAGTACACAGCAGCGACTGTGAAAATAACGTTTAGAATCCAGCTCACTATGGCTCCTAGATAAGCACCAACAACTGGAATAAATGCAAAACCAATGCCCAGGATTATTTCAACAACAATTACTATGATTACGAAAACGATGACTTCTCCGAGGTTCTTGACAACGAAGTCAAACGATCTTTTTGTACTCTCCATAGCATCTTTTCCTTCTATTATGGCAATTGTAATTATGAATAGAGCAACAGGAATTAGGAAGAACAGTAGGAAGAATATGGCTGAAATAATGGCAGCGACGAACAGAGTGCCCAGTCTCCCAGTTACAACCTTCATACTTTTATTCATGTTCATTGGTCGTCCATTGATAACATCGTTAGCCATATCAACGATCATGCAGCCGACTATGAACCAAATGATGGATGCTATGAAATAGCCACCCCAGATCAGCCATGGGTTTGGGACTTCTATGTAGAAGTAAGGATAGAAGCCGATTCTCGTCGGAAAGACTACGTAGGCTAGTATAAGGAAGATCAAATGAATGATTAGTGGTGCAAGCATAGGAACGAACAAACCAAAGTTCTTGGTTGAAGTGTCAACACCCTTAGACAAAGCTTCAGTCGATTTCGAAGGCATGATATCACTATCTTCGAAAGATAGCATGACTGATTTATAAACTTATGTGTTATATTGTTGCAAAGACGGTTTTTATTTAGAATTATAATTGTTTAAGCGAGTGGAAGGGTAGAGTGATAAGTATATGGGATTATCTTTATAATGTTCTCTCACTCAAAGGTCTTCCACGGAGTACTCCAAGGTCTGTCCTGTCTTTCTTCACATCTACCCCTAATGTCCCATAAAAGATATTGTGCCTATAGCATCCTCTTCCGTAACTTTACCATTCACTCCCTTGAAGAAGCCATGCATAACCTTCGAAAAAGTTCGTAGAAGTTTCCTTTAGGCTCTTCTACTTATTGTCATCTCTTCTTCCAGATGATAACAAGATTGATTTAGGATTATAGCTTCCTGTAGAAACCTGGCTTTATTTCGTAGATCTGACCACTTCGATTCAGGGTTTGAAGCATCCTCTGGGCATCATCTTGATTGAACTTGCCTGTCTTCACCAACTCGTCCACGAACGTTCTACCTTCTACTGGATTCTTCTGTGGACCTTCAAGAGTCTTGAATATATCCAAGGCTGTCTCCAACAGAGTTCTCTCGCTGAGAGGCTTGCCATGAAGCACCCCGAGGTCCATCTTGCCTGTCTTCACGTCCACGCCCACCGTCTCGAGCATCCTCCTCATAAGGGATATGGCTCTTATCGCGTCCTCCTCCGTAACCTTATCCCTTAGCATTATCCTTGTCCTCGCTGTAGCCAGCCTTATCATGGATTCTAACTGCCTAGGAGTTACTGTGATCATGAACTCGGAACCTGCCTTTCTCATCTCAAGGTAGTACTCCAAAAGCTTCTCCTCTGCCTCTTTGGTAAGAATGGGTTGGATTCTCTTAGCATAGACGATGTACTTACGGAGAAGGTTGGAGTCGATAGGAGGGGCTCTTACGTACTCTCCCTTCCTATGTAGTTCCAATACATGCCTTGCCAGTTGCTCATCCCTGGTCCTGTCGGGCATATCTCTCATCACGAATATAAGATCGAACCTTGTCAGCAATGGTATTGGTAGGTTCAAGTTATCGGCAATGTTCCTGTAGGGATCGTATTTGCCAAGAACAGGATTGGATGCTGCCAGAATGGATGCTCTTGCATTTAGCGTTGCTACTATCCCTCCCTTGGCCACGCTTGCGGTCTGTTGCTCCATCACTTCGTGAAGAGCGTTTCTATCCTCGGGGCGCATTTTGTCAAATTCGTCTATAGCTGCAACGCCTTGGTCGGCCAAGACTACGGCTCCGGCTTCGAGCATCATCATCCCTGTCTTCTCCCTGACCACTGCCGCTGTCAAGCCCGCCGCTGTGCTACCACGCCCAGAAGTGTATAGCCCTCTCGGGGCTATTCTAGCGGTGTACTTTAGAAGTTCGCTCTTTGCAGTGCCAGGGTCTCCTACCAACAATACGTTCATATCCCCCCTTATCGTTGTGCCATCAGGCATAACCCTCTGAGGCGAGCCTGTTACGAGAAGCAATATGGCCTCCTTCTGTGTTTCACAGCCATGAATGGCCGGGGCTACCGATTCTATCAACTTCTCATAGGCTTCTGGCTGGGAAGTTATGCTATGAATGAGTTCTTCATCCTCCTTTGTTATCTGTATCAGCTCCGGCTCCTTGCCAAGAACTTCTACGTAATTCCCTTCTATCCTCGATCTGAAGAGCCTGAGCTTCCCTACGATCTGAGAGTACTCTGCCTCAGCCCTCACTATACCCGTCAAGATCACTCTATCACCTGGTCTTGCTGTATTCACTATATCCCCTTGCATACTCACATCGAAGGCTTGAGGGAGCTGCCCAGGGGGCAACTCTTCCGGCGGCTCTTGTAACCTTATTACCTGATAGTCCACGAAAACAGTATTCTTCATATCAAGCTCAAACTTGACGGATTTGCAACTCGCTTCATCGCACCTTTGGGGCTTCTTCAGAACCATTCCAGACTGTGTTACCTTTGTTACATGCCCATTTGTACACTTGAAGGAGGCCTCCACAGCCAGAGGCTTGAGTTCCGAGGCCCTTACCACCATCCCGTTGACCGATACCAACTTGTCAAGATGCTCCGTGGTTATCCCCCTTAATGAGACGCTGTCGGTAAGGTTTCTTATCCTAACTTGAATGTCCTTCCTGATCTTCTCGGCATAGTTAGGGTTGATGATTCTAAGGGTCTCGTATGCCGCCTTATTAAAAGCAGAAATTTCATCGGGTTTATTCAATAGTAGTTCGTCAGGGTTGTTTCGAAGTCTATTGGCCATATCCACATTCTGCACAAGAAGGTCCTCAAAGTCTATTGTTAGAGACTTCGAATTCGCCGAAACCGTCTGAGAGAGCCTGTCTCTATACTTCAACTTGCCGACCTTGTCTTTGAAGTTCTTAAGGAAAGACTCAAGAGCTTCGGCCATTTTTGCTGGAGTTGCCATACTCATATCACTCACCCTCTAAGATTGTTCTCTTCCAATTTTCGATAATAGAGCGGATGGAATTGAACAGTTCCTTTTCTTCTGGAGTCAGCTTCTTCTCCAGATCCGGAGATAGAGGCGATGACCCGACCAGATACAGGAGCTTGCTCGTCCTCAGGGCTATAAGATCGTAGGCCGAGGCTGAAAACTTTTCATAATCCTTTCTCAAACTTTCATCCCTTTCCGCCAAGGACTTCATCAAATCCGTATGCCTCTTCATCCTATGGTAGAAGTCACTCTTCAGGGTTGAGATCTGTGAAGACGCCTGTATGCGCTCTCTGCTCAGAGCCTTGAAGAGTTCTATGTCAAAGCTCTCCTCCTGAATTTCAGCGAAGCCCATCTGTGCCATGACTTCGGCTATCCATCTAGGAATTTCGATAACATCGCCTTCATGGGTCTCTGGCAGAGATACCGAGCCTATCTCTATGGGTGGTAAACTCTGCTTCATGATCGCTTTGACGGTGGCGAGTAGGAAAGCCGTCTCATGGTCCTTTAGGGAGCTCACCAACTCTCTCTCCATCTTGCTCAAGGCTATCTTCTTTGTGCTCTAGTAAAGCAGGTGGTTATAAAGCCCATCTATTATAAAAAGTACAACATATCGTAAGATAGTCTTGACCTGTCAGCCTTTTGATATTAATTTCGCTTCCAGTCCTTTTCAACACACAGCATCAGATAGTAATGGTTGCACTCCAATTCTGTGTACAGTATCGTGCTACAATAATGCAGAATCTGGTACTTTATCCCGACTTCTTTTCTGCACCTGTAGCAGAAGATTTTATCTTTAGGAAATACTTGAAGATAATCCGCGCTCAATCCAATTTCCCTATGTAATTCTTAATTCTCTTTATAAGATTTAAGCCCTTTGGTAGATTATTGATTCTTTGAGGGGCTCGGTTTAGCGACTACAGTGGGTATAAGGTTGAAGAACGTAAGACCGAAGAGAAAGGGGAATCTGGTTAGTTGTTGTGAGGGCGTTAGATAGAGCAATGGGATTGCCAAGATAGAACGTCTCAATTCAAGCCAAAAAGGATGAAGTTTAAATCTCAAAGATACATTAAGGTTGATGGTTTATTTTCCATATCTTCGATTCTGTCATGTCTACATCAATATGGTTGGCTCTTAGAAATCTTAGCAACTCTTGGGATGCTTTTACCTCTTTTGGCATCCATTTATGATACCTTCTATACTTTATGGCAATTACACCATCAAGAAATTTTTTGAACTCCTTCACACTTTCCACAATGCTCTCATCTTCTATACCTTCTATGCCAAAGAGCACATAGGATACAAATTCTATAGCGTCATTAAACTTATTCTTCACTTCATCTCTGAGTCCTAATATCCTCTTCAATTCGTATGAGCTTATGCCCTTGTTCAGGAGACCATTTCTTACACTATCGTTGACAGACTCGAAACCTATCCTTATAACGAGCTTTCCAGGGCTCAAAACCTTGTAAAGACGGCTTATGCTGTCCATGGTAAGAAATTCTGGTCTGCTCTCCACATCTACCATTTTCTGCTTGGTTACCTTTGAAAGATCGTCAATCACCTTCCATGGTAGCTCGAGGAAGGAGCCCCCATTGAAGAAGGATAGTCTATCTACAGGCTTTTTGATCGTCAAATCCCTTATTTTTTTGATTATACTCTTCGCTGTAGAGGTCAGATCGTCTAAATCTTTTGCTGCCTCCTCATAAAAGCAACAGAAGGTACACCTATTCCAAGAGCAGACGAATCCCTTCAGAATGGCTGTTGCCCTTCTTTCTCCCTCATCGTATAGTATGCCAATCAACTCATAACTTCCCTTACCCTCTGAAGAAGGTTCTGAAGGTTCTTTTGTGTTATCAGAATCAGATCCTCCTCATGATTATAAACGTCGAAGGAAATCTTGCCAATCTTCGACTCTGGTATATAGATCGGATTGAGAGAGAGGTTGGGAATCTTCAAATCAAGATCGCGCTCGACCATACTTATCGCTTTGTAGCTGTCAGAATTCCATCTCAGATAGCAAGCGTAATTATCGTAATGATCACAGAACTTTAAGATGTAACCCTTGAGCCTATTGAAGAGCACTTTTGTGTACCTGTCTTTTATTTCAGAATTTTCGAATTTCGGGTTCCAATCGTAACAGCAGAAGGGATAGCACTCCTCCAGCTCCCTTGGGACTATACCAGCATTTGTGAGTATAACTTGGTGAACCTTGTTGTAATTGCTCTTCAAACTCCTCAGCAACTTTATTATCGCATAGTGGATGTATGATTGTGAGTAGGGCTTGCCGTAAGAGCAAGGTAGGAATAGGCATAATTTATAATGAATCTTGGGCCTATAGTTTGATAGTATCCTTTCGTAGGCTTCTTCGAAGAAAGGGTGAGTCAGGAAGTCTTCTCCTACCCCTCTTAGGAAGGTCTTTCCATCTCCTGCCCAGACCAGCTCCTTTCCATTCCAAGTTCTTTTGATTCTTCTCTCCAATTTTTTCCCTTTTGGGGTTTTTACAGCGGAACGGAGGGAATAAACCACCCGCTCACAATCCAATATTTTACCAAATTAAAGCTCTTTATTAACCTTAATAATAGTAGCTACTTTGCTCAAGGGTGTGATTATTGGGCAATAGGTACAAGCTCATAGCCTTCGATTTGGATGGTACATTATTGATGCGGAAGAGTAGCTGGGACGCTGTTCATGATTACTTTGGCACTGCACCAATGGCAAGAAAGAACTATGATATGTACTGCAATGGCATGATAGACTACAAAGAGTTCATGAGGAGAGACATTGCCACATGGCCGAAGCCTTTGCACATATCGAAGATCTCAAAGATACTATCAAGCCTTGATCTAAGATTTGAGGCAAAGGAGGTTATAGATGCTATCCATAAAAGAGGGATTACTACGGCTATAATATCTGCTGGGATAAGCCTGCTCGCTGATTTTGTTGCTAAGGAATTGAAGATAGAGAGGGTCTATGCTAACGAGCTTTGCACAGATGAAAAAGGGTTCTTAACTGGAGAGGGGGTGATGAGAGTCGATCTTATGTTCAAGCACTTGACGTTATTAGAGGTGGCAGAGTCTTTAGGGTTGGATTTGAGCGAATGTGTAGCCATCGATGACTCGATTAATGATATAAAATTTCTCCAGATGGTTGGGCTTGGACTGTACCTTGGTAGCGAAGATATAGCATTAAGTCTCAGGGTAAGATCCATCAAAAACTTGAGAGATGTACTGAATTACCTTTGATCTCCAAAAAGCCTTTAAGTAGAATAATGATCATGGTTATGGTTACGTGATATTATGCCTGATGAACTCTTGATGATACCGGGGCCCACAAATCTTGCCCCTCGAGTAATGGAGGCCATGAGCAGACCCCAGCTGAGCCATACAGACCCTAGATTCGTTGAGAGCTTCAAGGAAGTTCTAGACCTTGCCCGCTACCTGTTCGTAAATCAGACTGGCACACCCTTTGTAATATCAGGCTCTGGCACCATAGGCATGGAGGCAGCCATAGTCAGCCTTGTAGAGCATGGGGACAAAGTGCTGTGCCTCGACAATGGCTTTTTTGGAAGAAGGTTCGTAGACCTCTCTACAATACATGGTGCAAAGGTAGAAACTTTGTGTTTCGAATTGGGAAGGCATGCAGACCCTGAAGCTGTCGACGAGAAGCTCTCCGAGGGTGGCTACAAAGCCGTAACTATTACGCATATTGAGACATCGACTGGCTTGGCAAACCCCATTATAGATCTGGTGAAAATAGCGAGAAAACATGGCGTTTACAGCGTCATCGACGCCGTTGCAGGTGTGGGGGGATGTGAGCTTGTCTTCGATAGGCTTGGAGCAGATATAGTAATAACGTGCTCCCAGAAGGCCATATCCGCTCCCCCAGGCGCAACCCTTCTGGCTATATCCAAAAGGGCACTCGATGCCTTTGAAAACAGAAAGACTCCCATACGATCGTACTACATGAACTTGGCAAGATGGAGAAAGTTCATGGAGAACCCTGGGATGTACCTCACTACGCCCTCCATACAGATTTTGCTCGCCCTTCGTGAGGCTTTGTTGATGATAAAAGAAGAGGGGTTGGAGGAGAGGTGGAGGAGGCACAAAATCATAGCAGACGCCATAAGAGCTGGTTTGGAAGGGTTGAACGTTGACCTTACAGTTGAGGAGGGTTACAGAGCAAATACAGTAACTGGTTTTTATACTCCTAAGGATAAAGCGTTCGATATCTACTCTATGATGAGAAATAGATACAAGATCCAACTGGCCCAAGGCTTGGGCGAACTGAAGGGCAAGATGCTCAGGATAGGCCATTTTGGGGGCATAACCCCAAGGGATGTTCTCGCTCTCCTCTCAGCACTCGAGATGTCTTTAAGGGCCGTCAACATAAATATAAGGGCAGGATTAGCGGTAGAAGCCGCCAGACCCTGTCTTGAAAAGATTTAGAGTTCTTTAGGTTATTCTACCTCGTGGAGAAGATCGTCCATACCACCCGATAGGCTCTCCTCGATTTCATTAATCCTTCTTTGATGGCTCGGTAGGAATCTATCAAAGACTTCTTCCTTGACCTTCTTTGAGTAGAGTTGATCGTAGAGGTTGAGTAGGCCCCTCAATACTCGATCGTGATCACGATGAAGGTCGCTTATCTTGGACAATTGCTCTTGTAAGGAGGGTTTTAGAGAAACTAGCTTTGGTTTCAGTTCGTTCATCCTTGTGAGAGACTTCTCCCTCCTTTCCTCGAGTAGCTGGCGCGTCCTCTTAAATTCTACCTTGGAGACTTGGCCTGACTGCCTCTTCCTGTAGAGATCTGCCAGCTCTTTGCTAGTTGCCATTCTGTCCTTAAAGGTCTCCACATACTCTCTTACCATAATGTCTATCTCCCTTGCTGCCTCTGCCATCTCTGGCTTCCCTACGATCAGAAGGGCTACCAACGCAAATATAAAGACAAAGGAGGCAATGGGCATGATATCTTGGGAGGCCCAAGCCAGTCCAAGGCGGATGTCCATTCTTTGCTCACCATCCATGGGACTGGCGTTTGCTCTGGACTCTTCGGTTTCGCTATACGCTGAGAAACCTTCTGGCAGTACTAATTTTAAGGCATAATCATACACAACGCCATCGACGGGAGGTTTCAAAGGTAGAAAGAGCTCTAACAAACCATCCCTTGCCTTCATAAAATCTGTTGACCTTATAGGGTATTCTAGCGTCAGGGTGTATCTCTCTCCCTCCTTCAAACCAGTACCCAAATCCACCTGCTTGTTGTTGGCATCGCTCGAAGGGTTGAGAGAGGGGTTGACCAGGGGTGGGATTATCATAACGCCCCCAAAGTCTTCAGTCAACAGATCTGGTTTCAGCTTGCTTATGGTTTTGTTGTCGTAATTGACCATCGTTATGGTGTCTCTGACAGTGATGCTTCCCAATGGTGATATTATAAACTCTCTCTTCGCTTCAGTAAATTCTAGAAGGGCAAAGTAAGTGCCCTCAAAGACGTTTATCTTAACTATGTCCGTTCTGAATGAGCCTTCGCTGACATTGTAAAAGGTTCCTTTTAGTGTCCACCTGTTGTTGATTACCGAGGATGTGAAGTTTTCGTGCTGAGTGGAGAAGAATATGGCTGGCGGAAGGGCCAAAGAAGAATCGACGCGGTTTATGGGCAAGCTCAGGGCGGGGACTAGAGGAATGGAAGCACTATAGTTCAAACCAGCAATTGGGGAGAATGTCCTTACAAGGTAGACCCTGATCGAGATGCTGACGTTATCGCCTGGTTGTATGGTATAGCCCTGAGGCGGGGATATGGTAACTTCTGTGGAGTTCTCTGTAAGTGTTTTTTCGAAAACAAAACCATCGGGGCTTATCGAATATGCCTTTATGAGATCGTAGAGCTCACGAGGATAGGTCATATTAATAGATGGTAGAGTTGCTGGGCTTTCAAATTCGTTCACGACGACTAGGGTATCGTTCACAAGGACGAAGCCGTTATCGTTAAGGATCATTTGATGGTCGAAGTAGGATATCTCCCCAATACTAACTTGTGCCTCTGCTCGATAAGAGATAGATGGCATTATCAGCAAGAGCGCGATTATCATTATCGTAGCGTGCTTTTTCATTGTATGACGCCAAGGCAGGGATACGGCTACTTTATTAAAATACTTAACTCAATTGTGTGCTATTGGCTGGACTTTAGTTTGTCTCTTATGGAGACGAGTCTCCCATCCTTCTTTACCATGATCTTGGTTTCGATTCTTACGTCCATGCCAAGCGCCCTAAAGAGCCAGAGGAGCTCCCCTCCAGATATGAACCCTTTCAGAGTGCCGGATCTGATTAACTCTACTAGCCTATTAACGATTTTGGTCGTAACCTCTGGGTAAGACTTCTCGGCCATAAGAAGGACTTCGTCCCCTCTATCTACAAGTCTGCTGAGCAGAATATCTCTTGGCGCCTCATTCCTCCTTGCAAGCTTCTTCCTAAGCTCCAGCATCTTCTTTGCCCTTATTATTTCTAGGTCTCTATCTTCTCCCATATCATCGACTCACAAATGCGTCATGCATCCTCTTTAGAAAACCTATTCTTGAAGGTAGACTTTAGTATGAGCTCGATGAAGAGCTCGTGAAGCCTCGTATCATCTGCAAGCTCGGGATGGAATGCTATCCCTATAAGTCCGTCCTGCTGAACAGTCACGATCTTGTCATCGTGATGGGCAAGCACCTCAACATCATTGCTAAGAATTGATCCTATGATGGGAGCCCTTATGAAGACTCCCGGAAAAGGCTTCTTCCCTATCTTTGGTATCTTGACATTCGTTTCAAAGGACTCCCTCTGCCTGCCGAAGGCGTTTCTTACCACCTCTACTTCTAATAATCCTAGGGTCGGTTGCTTCGTCTCTCCCATCTTTGCATCCTGAACCTTTTTGGCCATCAGGATCAAGCCAGCGCACGTGCCAAGCATAGGCATGCCAGCCAAGGCGGCATCCTTGATGCTCTTAATGAGGCCGTAGAGCTCAGACACCCTCCCCATAGTGGTACTCTCGCCACCAGGTATTATGAGGCCGTGAATTTCATCAATTTGCTCTTTCTTCTTTATCTTTATTGCTTCTCCTTCCAAGCCCATCCTTTTCAAAGCTAAATTCACCATGTCTGTGTGCTCGGACACGTCTCCTTGAAGGGCAAGGACACCTATTCTTAATGGAGCCAACTCTACCTTCTCACACTCCCCTGACTTGCATCATCTGCTCAGGCTTCAGAGTCTTGATATCTATTCCCATCATGGATTTCTCTTCGGATATCATCTTGCTCGCTTCTAGTACCATCCTTGGATCGTCCCAGTAGGTGGTCGCTATGACTATGCTCTCAGCCCTGGTCAGAGGGTCTTTAGACTTGAATATGCCTGAGCCTACAAAGACTCCATCAGCTCCTAGGTGCATCATAAGGGCAGCATCAGCTGGCGTAGCTATCCCCCCTGCGGCGAAGTTCACAACTGGCAACCTGCCGAGCTTTGCCGTCTCCTTTATCAGCTTTACGGGAACTCTGTATTCCTTGGCTATATCTATGATCTGTTCACCACCCAAGCCCTTCAACTCCCCTATCTTCCCCATTATTAGCTTCATGTGCTTAACCGCTTCTGCGACGTTTCCGGTGCCAGCCTCCCCCTTTGTCCGGAGCATAGAAGCCCCTTCTGCTATTCTGCGCAGAGCCTCCCCAAGATCTCTACACCCGTTGATGAAGGGAACTGTGAACTCCCACTTGTCTATGTGATGGACATCGTCGGCGGGGGTCAGGACCTCACTCTCGTCTATCATATCAATTCTTAATGCTTCGAGGATTTTTGCCTCCATGTAGTGTCCTATCCTGCACTTTGCCATAACAGGGATTGTGACATGGTCCATGACTTCTTGTATCCTCGTGGGGTCGCACATTCTAGCGACTCCTCCCACAGCTCTAACGTCTGCTGGCAGTTTGTCCAGTACCATGACGGCTATGGCACCAGATTCTTCCGCTATCTGGGCCTGCTCTACGTTGGTAACGTCCATTATCACCCCTCCCTTCTGCATCTTGGCGAAGCCCCTCTTCACCCTGATCGTGCCAAATTCGGGTTTGCTCAACCTTGTCTCTGTTGTGGCAATCACCATTTCTTCAACCTCTAAGGCTCTCTTACTTAAGAGGATTTTTGCCTATTTATAAGTAATTTGTGCCAAGTCTTTAATCTGTCAAGATATCTTCATAAGTGAATAGCTAAGTTCAATATGGTCAGAGATGCCAATAGCGCCTCTTCGGTTCTAATGGTCGCCGTCTTCTGATCAGGTATGGTGTTAATAGTAAACCCGCTAATCTGCACAGGATTCATACCTTCTTCCGAGAGGATTTCAAATACTCCTCTTTTGGGAGAACCAAAGACAAGCAGTATGCTCCTTGCTTTTTTCGTTTCACGTATTAGATCTGGCCAAAGTTCTGCTACCATCCTGCCCTTTCTTGATGTTAAGATCACCAAGTCTACCTTGACACTCTTTACAAGCTTTCCTAAGGATGGTGCCTGCTTGACTTCATACCCCCAATAGTCTTTTGCCTCATCCTTCTTTACCATCCTGCACTTTGGGTTCGGGAAGGGCGATGTAAAGACGATGGTTACTCTCTCATCCTCCTTCGCAGTACCTTCTAGAGGTATGGGGGAGGATAGACCTACGTCTACCAGCGTCCTCCCTCCAATCTTCATGGTCACGCCTTCTCTAAAATCCCCAACTCGAATACTGGATATAGGGACTTCTAACTTATGGTGAGGGGTTCTCAAGGGTGGGAGGAGGCCCGCGTATGTGAGGGCGCTTAATCGCCCAAAGAGTTTCTTCCTGAGGTACTGAGGGGTCTCCATATATTCAAGAAGAGTCCTTATGGTCTTGCCGTCTTCCTCATAATTCTCTATGCCATCTTTGTAAAGGTATATCCTTGAAACGCCAAAAATAGAGCAGGCCCTACCGATCATGCCCACCTTTAACGTCTTATCTCTAAGGTGTGCCGCGTCTGATACCAGTGAATCTGGCATGGCAACCCATAACAGTGGGGTTATCATCAGTTGCATATTTGATGGCCCCTTGATAAAAGTTCAATATTAGGATGTTCTTAATAGAAGTATGGCTTCGACGGAGCCTTCTGGTCAGCCCATGCCCATACGGACGACGGTCATTTCGATGGTAGTGATAGGTATTGGTGCCATCGTATTTGGCTTCTTTGCCAGACCTTATGACGCTGAGGTATCAACCTTTCTGATAGCCATGGGCATTTTACTTCCTGTATCTGCCGTCTTCTTCTACATTCTGTACAAAAAGTCGGTAAAGAATGAAGACGAATTTGAAGAAGAAAGTATGGAATTATATCAAAAATCACTTGGGAGCATTTTCATGATATCAGCCTTCTCTTCATCAAATTAACCGATAACACAAAGAACACAATAGAGACGATGGTTATCCAAACCAGATTGAACAGTAGAAGCTCGTCCCATCTACTCATCGTTAGGGCTCGCGATATTTCGACTACGTGGACCAAGGGTAGGCTGGCAATAGAGATGTACTGAATGGGTTGGGGCAGTATGGATATGGGGAAGAAGGTTCCACTGAAGAGAAACATGGGAGTAATCAGCAGAAAGATCGGGTAGTTGAGAGAGTCTATGGTGGGGGATACAGCGATAAAGCACATGGCTATGGTCGAAAAGAGAAAGCCCGCGAGGAAAGAAAAGGGAATTATGATTAAAGCTGTAGGAAGGCTTACGAGCCCGAAGGCTATGATCACCATGAGCATAAGAGAGGCGTTTATAAGGCTCCTAGTCGCGCCCCAGAGTATCTCACCGGTGATGACTTCGTCCAAGTTAAGGGGCGTTGCGACTATCGCATCGAAGGTCTTCTGATAGTACATCCTCACATATGATCCGTAGGTGCATTCGAAGAAGGCTGAGTTCATGATTGAGATGGAGATCAGCCCAGGGGCTATGAACACCGCGTATGGGGTTCCGTCTATTGTCCCTATGTATAGGCCCAGTCCAAAGCCCAGGGCCAGAAGGTAGAGGATGGGTTCGAGGAGGGGTAGAATGAAGTTGACTTTGTATGTCTTCATAAATACATCCCTGTTCCTCATCCAGACCTTCCAAGCCAAACCGCTCACCCTAAGGAACTTCAGGTAGGAGGGCATCCTCACTCTTTGAGAACCCTCCCTGTCAACTTAAGAAATACGTCTTCGAGAGTCGCAGACCTTACGGTGGTCTGACCGAGTCTGCACTGGTTCAAGAGGGAAAACATCAAATCTGAAGGCCTGTCGGTAAAAACATGAATAGTATCCCCGACGACCTCAAACTCTAGCTTCATCTTTTGTAGACAGGAAAGAAACTCCGGGTCTGCCCTGGCCTCAATGATGCTGGTTCCAATCTGCTCTTTCACTAGATCATCAGGGTTTCCTTCGACCAGAATCCTGCCGAAGTCCATTATTACCAGCCTATCACAAAGCTGTGATGCCTCCTCCATATAGTGAGTAGTAAGTATTATAGTAACCCCTTCCCTCTTCAGGCTCCTCAGTTTGTCCCAGATAAGATGCTTTGCCTGAGGATCTAGACCTATCGTGGGTTCGTCCAAAATCAGTACCCTTGGGTCGTTAATAAGGGCCCTAGCAAGGATTAATCTTCTCTTCATCCCTCCAGAGTTTCTCGATGATAGTGTCCTTCTTGTCTTCCAACTGGACGAATTTTATAAGCCTTTCAATCCTTTCCCTTGCCTCTTCCTTCGGAATGTTGAAGTATCGAGAGTAGACCATGAGGTTCTCGTAAACTGTAAAGTCGGATCAAGGTTGTTTTCCTGGGGCACTACGCCCAAGATTCTTTTGATCTCCTTTGGGTGAAAACCTACATCCATTCCAAAAACTTCGAGTTTACCAGAAGTCTTCTGGGAGAAGCATTGGATCATCTTTATCGTGGTAGTCTTTCCAGCGCCATTGGGTCCCAAAAAGCCAAAGCATTCACCCTGTTCTACGTCAAAACTTATGCCATCAACTGCTAGCAGGTCTCCATACCTTTTCGTCAAACTTTCTGCCGATACTACTATAGGCACAACAACAACCTCTGATTAGGACTTTCCAATTTTAAGTTGGTTCTTGCCTTTTATTCTTACATCCATGCCAATAAACATTTAAAAAACACCTGAAAATCTCTTTAGAGCAAGATGGGTCATAGAAAGAAGAGCGCTCCTAGAAGGGGATCGTTGGCATATAGGCCGAGGGGAAGGGCAACGAGTATAGTGCCTACTGTAAGGACTTGGCCCGAACTTTCAATAGATAAACCATCGCTTCTAGGCTTTGCAGGCTTCAAGGCAGGCTCTACGCATGTCATAACCATAGACGACAGAGAGAAGACCCCCAATTTTGGGAAGCCCGTCTTCAACCCGGCCACTATAATTAGCACGCCGCCCATCTTCGTATATGGGATGAGAGCTTATGGCAGGAGTGATAGGGGCATGTTTGTAATAGGGGATGCCTATAGTGAAAAACTGCCGAAGAGCTTGAGTAAGAAGAGAAAGGCACCAAGGTCTATGGAAGGGGCTCTAAAAGACATAGAAGCCAATTTGGATAGAGTAGCTCAGCTGTCCGCCATAGTCAGCGTCTATCCTAAGGATGCTGGATTGTCACAAAAGGAGTCTTTGCTCTTTGAGATGGGTGTTAGTGGGGGGGATATGAAGGCGCGCTTTGAATACCTAAAGAGTCTGCTCGGCAAAGAGATTGTGATTGGTGATGTAGTCAAGCCTGGCACTTACGTAGACGTTATATCTGTCAGCAAGGGCAAGGGGATCGAAGGACCCGTGACAAGGTTTGGGATAAAGAGAAAGCAGGCGAAGTCTAGGAAGAGCGTTAGAGCGGTAGCCACCCTTGGACCTTGGCACCCAGCTGCAGTCATGTACACGGTTCCTAGGGCGGGCCAGATGGGCTATCACCAGAGAGTTGAATACAACAAGAGGGTTCTCTCGGTATCCAACTCGAAGGAGACAGTGATAAACCCTAAGGGAGGATTCGCCGATTTTGGCATCATAGACGGAGATTATATAGTCCTGAAGGGCTCCGTGACAGGACCTGCGAAAAGGCTCGTCAAGATACGTCTCCCATTAAGATCGCCTAGGGCAAAAGTTCTACTACCAAAGATAGTGGAGATGGGCACAAGGAAGTAGTCACCATGGTCAAGGTTCCTATATATAACCTCGATGGTTCTAAGGCTGGCAATGTAGAACTGCCAGAGGTCTTCTCCACTCCCTTCAGACCCGATGTAATTCATAGGGCCTACATCGCTCTGTCTTCTCACAAGCTTCAGCCTCAGGGTAGAGACTTTATGGCTGGAAAGAAGACTAGCGCATCGACCTACAATCCTCCAACAGGTCGTGGTATCTCAAGAGTCCCAAGAGTCAAGGGAGAGAGGAACCCTAGATCTGGACAGGCAGCGGGCATAGCCAGCGTGGTAAAGGGCAGGCAGGCCCATCCGCCAAGGTCTGAGAAGATAATGAGAAAGGAGATCAATAAGAAGGAGAGGCTATTGGCCACGGCATCCTCCATAGCTTCTTCGGCCAATAGAGAGCTAATAGTGCTAAGGGGACACAAGATAGACAAGGTTCCGAGCATACCTCTCGTAGTGTCCGACGATCTCCAAAGTATAAAGAAGGCGAAGGACCTTGGTTCTTTATTTGGGAGACTGGGCCTTGACGAGGATGTCAACAGAGCGTCTGGGAAGAGAAAAACCCTTTCTGGCAAGCCTAGGATGAGGGGTAGAACAAAGAGAGTGGCAAAAGGACCATTGATAGTTATATCGGAGGACAAAGGCGTAGGAAGGGCATCGATGAACTTACCAGGCATAGATTGTGTTTTGGCAAGGGACTTGAGCGTATTGCACTTGGCACCCGGCTCTCAGCCAGGTAGGCTCGTTGTGTGGTCCAAGTCTGCCCTAAATTCTCTGAGTAAGCCCCTGATGGAGGTGGTTGGAAGGCTTGCGAGTTGAAGATGCATCAAGGATAGTGAAGAGACCCTACGTAACGGAGAAGACCTTCAGCCTTATCGAGGGAGAGAACAAACTCGTCTTCATAGTGGAAGAGAAGGCCAGCAAGAAGGCAATAAAGGAGGCTATAGAGATTCTTTATGATGTGAGGGTCGATTCTTTGAACACCGCAAACACTATATATGGAAAGAAGGCTTATGTTAAGCTTTCCAAGGAGAACTCTGCAACGGACTTGGCTACAAAACTGGGTCTCGTATAACGAGAGATTGTAAAGACTTAAGAGGGGCAACAAACAGATTCTTGGTGACAGTCCTTGGGTAAGAGAACTCTCCAACGAAGAAGGGGCCGCGGGGGCATGCAATTCCGTGCGCCAGAGAGGGGAAAGATAGCCCCTGCAAAGTATCCCGACTTTCTTAGGTCTGAAACTAGGTGGGGGATGATCACAAGGATAGTAAACGAGAGGGGGAGGAGTGCACCTTTGGCCCAGATAACCTTTGATGATGGGAGGGTCGCCTACCTTCCCGCCGTGAACGGTCTATATCAAGGGCACAAGATAGAAATGGGGCCAGAAGCAGATCCAAGGCAAGGGAACATCCTTCCGTTGGAGAAGATACCAGAGGGTATGAGCGTCTGCAACATAGAGCGAAGATTTGGGGATGGTGGCAAGTTCGTGAGAGCTTCGGGCTCCTCAGCGACACTCTTCTCAAAGACTGCTACAGGCGCTGTGATAAAGTTTCCATCGGGTAGAACCGCTACAATGGACATAAGGTGCAGAGCGACCATTGGTGAGATAGCGGGTGGAGGCAGAATAGAGAAGCCTTTTTTGAGAGCCGGTGCCAAGTATCACGCCATGAGGGCGAAAGGAAAGGCCTACCCTCGAGTGAGGGGGGTTGCCATGATTTCTGTTTACCATCCCCATGGAGGTGGAAGGCATCAGCACCCTGGCAAACCCACATCAGTATCTAGGCTCGCACCGCCAGGGCGCAAGGTAGGGATCATTGCACCAAGGAAGACAGGTAGGAAGCGCATAACCAGAAAGGTGGGGATGGGCTAGAGCATGGTCAAGGAGTTCAAGTACAGAGGCTATACGTTAGATCAACTCCAATCCATGTCTTTGGATGCATTTTTATCTCTCTTACCTTCAAGGCAGAGAAGGTCCCTAAACAGGGGGATATCTGATGAAAAGAGGAAGTTGCTAGAGGAGGTTAGGACTGCAAGGGATGGCAGACTGAAGAATCCAATAAAGACCCATGCAAGGGATATGATAATACTGCCTTACATGGTCGGGCTGACGATTCATGTTCACAATGGCAAGGAGTTCGTTCCTGTAGAGATCAAGCCTCAGATGATAGGACACTATCTTGGAGAATATGTAATAACTAACAAGAGAGTGGCCCATGGCACTCCGGGGATAGGCTCGTCTCGCTCGTCTCTGTACGTGCCTCTCAAGTAGTATCAATTATATGATTTTTCGACAGCATCCCTAGCAAGGGCCTTTGTTCTCTCCTGAATGCTTTCCATATTGAGCATGAGACTTTGATTCAGATTTTCTCAGTAAGCCTAAAATATCGATTCAAGTTAGGGATTGCAGAGTAAAGAAATGTGGGTCTACCTGTTTGAAGAAGGGAGTACGAAACTAAGGTTCCTTTTGGGTGGCAAAGGAGCAGATCTTGCTGAAATGACGAGGATAGGCCTGCCAGTCCCTCCAGGTATTACTATAACCACCGAGGCTTGCAAGGAGTACCTCGCCAAGGGTCAACACTTTCTAGACGGCTTGGAAGAGGAGGTTCTAGAAAAGATCAAGCATATAGAAGAGAAGGCAGGGAAGAAGTTCGGTGATCCGTCGGATCCTCTGTTAGTCTCCGTTCGTTCGGGGGCACCAATCTCGATGCCTGGCATGATGGATACGGTCCTTAACCTAGGTCTTAACG
>JACAEJ010000056.1 GCA_013388925.1 Nitrososphaerales archaeon | reverse complement strand
GAACTAGACTCCATTGCACCAAAGCGTGAGGAGACCTTTGGCGATGTGGAGAAGAGGGTGGTGGCCCAATTGTTGTCTCTGATGGATGGACTTTCCGAGAGAGGCAGGGTTGTTGTGATAGGGGCAACAAACAGGCCAGAGGGCATAGACCCTGCCTTGAGGAGGCCTGGAAGGTTCGATCGTGAGGTAGAGATAGGAGTGCCCAACGCTGAGTCTAAGTTCGAAGTCCTCCAAATTCACACTAGAGGAATGCCACTGGCGTCAGATGTCAACCTGAAGAAGATAGCTGATGAAGCCTATGGCTACTCTGGGGCAGACCTAAGAGCTCTATGCAGAGAAGCAGCCTTGAAGGCTCTAAGAAGGTACCTCCCTGAAATGAACTTTGAAGGAGAGAGAATCCCCCCAGAGGTCTTGGGGAGGATGTTGGTAACTGCCCAAGACTTTCAGATGGCCGCAAGGGAGATAATGCCTACCGCCCTAAGAGAGTTTTACATAGAGAGGCCCTCTGTCAAATTTGGGGATGTAGGAGGCTTGAAGGAGGTCAAGCGCATTCTTCTCCAGAATGCGATACGCTCCATAAAGGCCCCCGAGGAGTTTCAAAGGATGGGTGTAAGGCCTCCAAGAGGGTTGCTCATGTACGGCCCTCCTGGCTGTGGCAAGACTCTTTTGGCAAAGGCCATGGCATCTGAGAGCGGTGCGAATTTCATAACCGTCAGAGGGCCAGAGATACTGAGCAAGTGGGTTGGAGAATCCGAAAAGGCCATCAGAGAGATATTTAGAAAGGCAAAGACATCGGCTCCATGCATAGTATTATTTGATGAAATAGATTCTATAGCCAAGCCTCGATCGTATGCTGGTGAGGATTCTGGCGTTGGAGAGAGGGCGTTGAGCCAGATGCTGACAGAGATGGATGGCTCCCAAAACGTCGGTGAGGTATTTGTGATAGGCGCAACTAATAGACCCGATCTTGTAGATATTTCTCTCTTGAGACCAGGTAGACTTGACCTGCTCATCTACATACCCCCGCCCGATGAGAAGGAGAGGCTCGACATACTACGCATACTGGCATCAGGGATGCCTTTGGCAGATGATGTTTTGCTGGAAGGCATAGCAGGTATGACGAAAGGCTTCAGCTGTGCAGATTTAGACGCCCTCTGCAGAGAGGCGGCCATACTGGCGATGGATAGAGGGTCAGAAGCAAGAAAGGTGACTAGATCTGACTTTGATGAGGCTATGAAGAAGGTCAGACCATCCATCACCCCTGAAGTAGATTCTTGGTACGAATCTCTCCACAAGCAGCTTAAGAGCCGTCCCTTCAGTTCCGATAGGGCGATGTATCGTTAAAGATTTATAAGAGAAGGGAAGAATTCAATAGAGGTTCTTCACAAAGGTCTTGAATTTGAAGTACCCCCTCAAGAACATAATCTATGAAAAGCTAAAACAGCAGAAGAACGTATTGGATGTGGATCTCCTCAGCGAACTGAAGAAGGAGCGCCAAGATTTGACCATCAAAGACCTCAACAAGGCTCTGATGCACTTGGAGATAATGGGGATTGTTTCTGTGAAGTGGGTCAGAAAGGATGCCAGAATGGTGGAGATCACAGAAAGGGCATCCTGAAGTCAGGCAATTCAACATGTTTCTTTAAGCCCTTGCTTATTGTATAGAAGTTTCCTCCATAGGTACAGATTATATCCGGAGCTCTCTCACCTTTCTGAAGCTTTATGTTGAACTCTTTGTGGTACTCTCTTAGATCTCTCTTCTCATAGCCTCCCTGCTTCAGCCTCCTCTTCCTCAAGAACTTGAAGGCCAGTACAAAGTGCCTATTCGGGTAGAGCCTGAAGCTATCGAGAAATCTTAACGATCTTTCGACCTGCTCTCTCGGCACCATAAGATAGTCTGTAGTGCCAGACTTCGCCTCAATTACCATTATCTTCCCAAACCTGTTTGATATAGCCAGTATGTCTGGGAGTATTGCACTCGCTCCCCCCAATCGATAGGCCTCGTAGGAGTAGCAAGAGTCGATTCTCTTCACCAAGGTGTCCTCCCAGTTCCAGCCCCTCTTCCTCCTGAGCCTCGATGCCATTGACATCGTGAATCCTCTCTTACACTTAGGTTCCGCTCTTATAAGCGTGATTAAGTCGTTATTAGTTGTATCTTTGAGCACAAGACTAGCGAATTAAAAAATGCCCTATTCTAAAGTCAACTAGCTTTTGAGCTTTGATACCCTAAATAGATAATATGACATCTAAATTAATTCGTTAGCTGTCCAAAAACCTAAGAATACCATATAGTATGCCCTCGTTCACTTCACGTACTGACACGTGAGGTGTAAGATAATTTTCTGTACTAATCACGGTTGGGTAATGGAGCAGCAATCTATGGTCAAATTTCACAATTGCTATATAAAATAACACAACCTACATAATTATGAATCGATCGAAATCGAGAAGACTGGTAGGTGTTCTGTTCATACTGATGAGTCTCTCTATCCTTACAGCTTCCGCTTTCGTCTATCAGCAGGCGAATCAGACAGTTGATCAAAACATTGTCGAAGTTGCAACGATAACCTTGAAGAGCTCTGATTTGGGCAACATAGATGAAGGAGACACAAAAACATACACTAAGGCTGATGTGGCAGAACTCGGCAGCGCTATAAGCATCACCACAACGAAAGCAAATGTCTACTTGCACTTGGATAGCGACTTAAACAGTCTAGACACATACTACAACACATACAACATAGTCGTCAAATTCATTACCGTTCCTGGCTTATCATCTCACGATCCTGGGGACGTTGCATGCACATTGACTCCAGCATCGCCAGATTACAGTTCAATTGACCTAGACGTATCTGGGTCCTGGGCTTTCGACTTCGAAATAACCACAAGTCCTAAGTCGGTGGACTCGAACACTGCAACGACGGTAACTATCACTGTATTAGCGAAAAGTACAGTATAGGTCGGGAGGGGGAGGATGTGGCACTGAAGGGAAGGTTGGGATACGTAGTATTAGCTTTAGCACTGATGGTATGGTTTGTCTCGTTGCTCGTGGTTTACCTTCCAATCAGCAAGTTGATAACCCCAACTTTTTCCTTACCCATAGAATACGACTATATGCTGATAATCTTCTTAGCATCGACTGCTCTATCTTCCCTTACTTCCTTCTATATAGGCTTGGATAAGTTAAGAACAAATCCTTAAAGAATCGAAAAAGGCTGAAAAGAATAGAGAAACTATGCTCTCTTATCATGGGCTGTTGAAGTCGGTTGATCCATCTATCTTCGTGTGGTCTATCGTTATTTTCCTTCGATACGCTAGTCTGAGCTACTAGGTTTCCTCGCTTCCAAAATCAACCAGATGGTCTCTTTCACTTTCAAACGATGCCTTAATCCAAGCAGCACTTAGCTCACCATTATACATCCTAAATTCATCTATGTAACCATTCATGCCTCGGTTAATCCCTTTACCAGACCTGAAAAGATAAAGAGGATTAGAGCAAGTCTTATCAGGCATGATGCCAGTCTTATCTTCCGCACCGTTAATGTAAATTCGTGCTGTGGTAGTAGGATTTACATAGGTTGTAACTACAAAATACCATGTACCCAAAGTGAGCGCTGTATTAGAGTCAAAGCTACCTCCTACCCACCACCGAAGTTTGTAATTGGTGCTTGAACCACACTCCCAGTCTAAACCACCTGAACCGCTCGGTTCTCTGCTGAAAGGTCTATCATATCCTGTCAGCCACGACTCGAACTTGAGCCAAGCCATCACTGTAATGGGTCGAAAGTCAGGAAATCCAGTCGCACTCTTTACGAGGTAATTGCTATCTCCGTTAGTTGACCCTCTAGCCTTACCAATCTTGCCATCCACAGAAGTGACTGCCCCAGTCTTTACATAATCCATAGAGCCTGTAACAGAATCTATTTCTCCTGAATCAGCAGATTGAGCCATGTGACATACTGTCTTCCAATCTGCCCAAACGTTTTGTGCTGGGCCATCCCCAATATCTCCTATATAGTCTGTGTTATCTACATGGTCTTTGTCGTAATAGAAATAAAGTTCTGTATCGGTAGTACTGATTATGCTTGGAACCTTTACCCACAACCAAGCTCTCTCATTAGCAGTATCCCACTTCTCAATCTCTACGTAGCATTGTGTAGTCTTATCACTTGTTGTAACCGCAATCTTCTTACGATTAACATCGCTTTGCAATTCATTGAAAACAAATGAGACATCATCATTGTTGCGTCCCGAAGAACTGCTCAGATAAATTAGGACAGGAAAATTGGATAAATCGCTAGTAACGTCATTGTGGTCAATCGTGATTTTAACACGTTTATCCCATCCACTAAGCCACTTTCGCACGATTGTTTGGGAGATACTCTGTGATTGTTGCTGGTATACAAAAGCATACACTAGGCTAGGTATTAAAATACCTAGCATGATCAGTAGGCATATCATCCGAAACGATTTTCTGATCATCTAAATCAAATTAACTCAGGATCGGTATATTAGAATAATGGATCAATAATCTATACGCCAAGACCTATTTCAATTAGCCAAAACATAAATCAAGAATATGGAAAGGTGATTGTTTAAGAAAGAAGAATTTAGTTGTTGCCTTGTTGCTTTAAAGATGCGGTCGCCGGGATTTGAATATGGAAAACGGGGCTTTATTACTTTTCATAAAGGCTTCCTCCGAAACTCCTTTATTCTATCGAGATGCTTATCTGTGGATACAATCTCCCCAATTTTTTCAAAGATAGCTGAAGCTGCATGAATAGAATCCCTCGGATCTAAGCGGTACCTTTTTATGATTTCTGATGCTGATGCCAAAAGGTCTCTGTCAACGGGTATAAGTGTTAAGCTAGGCATGTTGAGAAAGGCTTCCCCTGCAACTATCGCGTCTTCTAAAGTTCTATATTTCTTAACAACCCAGACTAGCTCGTCAAAAGTTAGTGTTGAAGAAGCTGCTTGTTCATCTCCTTGCTGTATCTTTTTGAGGAGAGCTCTAGCTCTATCACCCATCTCTTCCAAGTTTAGAGCTGCTTGTATAAAGACATTTGAGTCGAGGTAGAGCATCTATACATTCCTCATGCTCAATTCTTCTTCATATGTGTGAGGACTAATCTTACTCATTGACGGTCCTTTCTTTGCTATGCTTTCTAATACGCCTACTGTGTCAAAGCTAGCTTTTTTCAAAATCAGCCTTTCGCCTTCAAGCTTAAAGATGATTTTTGAACCCGGTTGAATGTTAAGTACCTTCCTTAAAGGTCGTGGAATTACAACTTGGCCCTTAGGTCCGACTCTCATTTCTTCCTCTAGCATTTCCTACTCAAAGTTATACAAAAGTAAGACTGACATTTATACTTTTCAGATTCTTTGAAGTTACTACCAGAAGAGCAACTTAAGAATACTAGTCATAACATAAAAAGCTACAGCCTTGAGTGGGAGTTAGCATACTTGTTGTAGTTCGGTATCTTTGGCGCTAAATTTTGGTTAAGCTTTTGGTGCGGTCGCCGGGATTTGAACCCGGGTTACCAGCTATCATCCCTAATGGATGGAGGGCCTACACGCTCTTAGCTTGATGTCCTAGACCAGGCTGGACGACGACCGCTCATCAAAGGGTTACATTCTATTGAATAAATTAACCTTCTGCTACAAACCAGCATAGAGCCTTTCGGCCAAGAATCTTGGCAGGTTGGCCCTTATGATCTTTTCCGCTGCAGAATGTATATCATACTCTACCAATTTATGCTCTACTTCCACTTCTCCCTTACCGATGGTCAACACTGCGTAGCATGCTCTGGGATCGCCAGATCGAGGCTGCCCAACACTCCCAGGGTTGAATACTACTCCTCTATCAGACCTGTACATGAATGGTATGTGGGTGTGGCCTAAACCTACAACTTGAACTCGATTATTCGATAGGTAATAATCAAAGAGTTCATTATGACTCTCGGGCATTACATACTCAAAGATAGGATCGTTAGGGCTTCCATGAACCAACAAGATTCTAAAGTCATCTATTTTTAGGTCCATCCGCTTGGGCAAGCTCCTTATGAATTCTAAATTCTCTCTCTTTAGGTTCGATCGAGTCCAGAAGACGGCCCTTTGAGCATCCCAATTGAACCATGAGGCATCTCCAGTTACAACCGCATATTCATGGTTTCCCATAACGCACTTTACGCCATGATCTTTAGCCCACTCTATTACTTCGTTGGGATTTGCACCATATCCCACCAAATCGCCCAAGCAATAGATACTCTTCTTGCCCATACTCTTCAATACTGCATCAAGGGCATCGAGGTTGCCATGGATATCGGAGATGACGGCTAGCTCTTGCATGGGCTTTATTCCGATATGATTCGCTCCTTTAAGTTTTTAAATCACACCGAAAAGGAAACTCTATTTAATTGGAAGAATCATCCCAATGGTTCAAGAGATGAGGAATAAGTTGTCCGAGAGCCTTCGAGAGCCTCTATACCCTCTTTATGAGCCTAAGAAGATAGAAGAAAAGGTGAGGGGTTACTGGAAGGGCATCAATATTGGGAAGACAGTTGCGGAGAGACTAAAAGGAAAGCCCCGAATAGGGTACGTAGAAGGCCCACCGACTCTGAACGGAGATCCACACATAGGCCACGTTAGAGGTAGGGTGATCAAGGACCTTTGGTACAGACAACTTGTGCTCAAAGGATCGAATGTAGTCTTTAGGGCCGGGTGGGACACTCAGGGCTTGCCCGTGGAGCTTCAAGCTGAGAAGGAGCTTGGACTGACAGGCAACAAGGCCGAGAATATAAAGGCAGTTGGCGAAGAAGCCATAGTAAAAGCCTGTAAGGGTTTAATCGACAAGTACTACAAATCTTGGCACGAAGCTGATGAACTCTTGGGAATGTCCATGGACTATGAGAGAGCCTACTGGACCTACAAGGATCATTACATAGAGAGGGAGTGGAAGTACTTGGAGAAGGCTTGGAAGAAGGGATTGTTAGGGGAGGGCTATCGAGTAGTAGCCTACTGCCCAAGCTGCCAGATCTCTTTGAGCCAGAGCGAGGTAGTCCTTGGCTACGAATCTGTTACAGACCCTTCTCTTTACTTTAAGATGAAGCTCATAGACGAAGATGCCTACATAATACTATGGACAACCATGCCCTTCACGATAGTAACGGATGAAATGGTGGCAGTAAAGCCTGAAGATGGATATGCCTATGTAAAAGTTGGAGATGAAACTTGGATCGTGGGTGAGAAGAGGCTACTAAGCCTGATGAAAGAACTCGGCATAACTAACTATGAGTTGATCAAAGTTGTAAAGGGAGTCGATCTGGAAGGAAAGAAGTATTCTCACCCACTGGCAGAGTCTATACTTGGACAATCCTCTCTAGATAGAGAGCCATTTGTCCATACGATAGTGGCCGAAGACTTTGTCGACGTCAACATTGGCTCAGGCCTCATCCACCTCTCTCCAGCAAATGGGGAGGAGGATTTTCAGGTTGCCATGAGAAGAAAAGTACCAGTCTTCAACCCCATAGATGATAGAGCTTGCTTTACAAAGGATGCTGGAGTCTTTGAAGGAGTCTTTGTGCGTGATGCGGATGGCAAAGTAGCAGATCTGCTTAGGGAGAGGAAGATGGTGTTGAAGCTGGGAGTGATAGAGCATGAATATCCCACGTGCTGGCGCTCACATCACAAACTGGTCTGGCTGGCGAAGAGAGAGTACTTCTACTGGGTCGATAGGCTTGGAGATCTGGCGATAAGGGCTGCTGAGTCCGTCGAATATTTTTTCGAGCCTCCAAAGAACAGGTTCTTGGAGATAATAAAAGAGAAGGTCCCTTGGTGCATATCAAGAGAAAGAATCTGGGGCACACCCTTACCCATATGGATTTGTAAGAAATGTGGCAAAAAGGTTCCAGCCTTCAGCAAGGGAGAGATCATAGAAAAAGCATCAAAACTTCCCTATGGTAAGGATTTCGAGCTGCACCGTCCATGGCTGGACAATATCATATTAAAGTGTCCAGAGTGTAGCAGCGATGCCTACCGTGAGTCTTTTGTTCTAGATGCATGGCACAACAGCGGTGCCTCACCCTATGCTTCCTTTAGTGATGAGGAGTATGAAGACGTTATCCCAACAGAGTTCTTGACAGAGGGCATAGACCAGACAAGAGGCTGGGCCTATACCCTGCTCATAAACAACGTTATCTTCTCTGGTAGAGCTGAAGCGCCCTACAGAGCCTTTCTCTTTACGGGCCACGTTTTGGATGAGCAAGGGAGGAAGATGAGCAAGAGCCTTGGCAATGTCGTAGACGCATTGAAGATACTAAGTTCAGAATCTGTCGATGTCCTTCGCTTCTACCTTACCTGGAGGAATAGCCCACTGGATCCCCTGAACTTCAGCATCGGTGAGATGAATTCGAGACCTTATCAAGTTCTGAGCACTCTTTACCACATGCATGTCTACTTCCAGCAGAACAGCTCCTACGATGGCTATGATCCTCTTGTCAACAACATGGGCTGGGCTTTGAAGAACAATTTGTTGAAGCCCCAGGAATTCTTTCTCCTATCAAAGCTACAAGGCTTGATCAAAGTCGTTTCCGAAGGCTACAAGAGCTGTAGGTTTAACGAATCTGCCAGAAGGATAGAGGAGTTCATAATAGAGGTTCTTAGCCAGAAATACGTGCCCATGACAAGAAGCGAGATTTGGGACGATAGCAGAGACACACTGAAGAGAAGACTCGCCATCTACTCTACTCTAGATAATGTATTGACGAACTTGGACGTAATGCTTCACCCCATCGCCCCTTACCTGACCGAGTTCCTATACCAAAGCGCCCATGCAAAAGGAAGAGGGAATAAGACGATACTTCTTGAAGACTGGCCTAAGCCCGATTCAAAGTTCACGAATGAAGAGCTAGAATCGGAATTCGAATTGTTAGAGGGTGTGATATCTCTTGCCAATAGTGCCAGAATGAAGGCAAGGTTGAAGAGAAGATGGCCCTTAAGGTGGGTAGCATTCTTGATGGCTGAAGATAAGATCGCCAAGGTTGAGAAGCACAAGGAACTACTGAAAGAACAGATAAACATCAAAGACATTCTTCTGACCAAAAGTCCGAAGGAAGCCAAGATAGTTCCAAAGATAGGGCCCAACTATGCCATCCTTGGGCCAAAGCTCAAAAAGAAGATGCCAAAGCTCTTGAAATGGCTCAGATCCAAGAACCCCTTCGAAATATATGATCATTTAACGAGAGCAGGATTTGTAGAGGCAAAGATCGGTGGCGAGAGTTTAAAGATCATGAGGGGCGAGTTGGAGATAGCCTATTCTTCCGACGAAAGGCATCTAGCCCTCGAGAGAGATGGTATGGTCATAGCACTGGAGATAGAGAGAGATAGAGAACTCATAGCCGATGGCATCATAAGAGACTTGGCAAGAAGGCTACAGAACCTCAGAAAAGAGAGAGGCTACAACCCAACGGATATCATCGAAGGTGCCTATGTGGCGGGTCTGGAAGACGAACTTCTTGATGAGATAGGACCAAGACTGAAGGACCTCGCCTTCTTGGTAAGGGTAAAGAGGGTAAACTTGTTGAAGGAGCCTTCTGAGGGCGTTCGCTGGGTCGATGTAGAGATAGACGATAGAACAATAAAGATATCGGTAGAATAAGGTTCTAAATGAGGGCCAGACTCAGGACTTCGCCTATGTCTTGTACTTCTACGAGCTCTACACCAAAGTTCTCTATGGCGTAATCTGCCAAGTCGATAGTCTCTGGTTCATAGAAGACCCAGACTATGTTGAAGACCCAAAAGCTTAGGATTTTTTCCTTTCTGACCCAAGTGGTCTGTATAGATTGGCCTTGAGGAATCAAGAAGGTCTTTATGCCCACTTCTGATGCAGCCTCTACCTTCTCCATTATGCTGCCCACCTCGCCTATAGAGCCATCTCGCTCTATAGTCCCAGTCATCATCACGCTCTGGTTTATGGCCCTACTTGTGATGGCAGAGTAGACCAAAGTGGTCATGGCCGCCCCTGCGCTAGGACCTTCAACGACCTCCGCATCAGTAGTTATAGTGAAGACGACGTCTGCTCCAGATAGATCCACATGTGACAAAGTTGTGGCGATTCGAACCGCAGTCCTAGCAGACTCCTGAAAGATTGCTCCCGTTAAGGTTTCTGTATTCATCAGTATCTGATTCTCACCCTCCAGAATCTCTACGCTGATTTCTATTATCGCCCCCTTGCCATCGTCAGTTATGGCTGGTGCCCTAACGGTCGTCTTGGGCGCTGAGACCAGCTTTTGAGTTGGACCATCGATGCCAACGTTTCTCCCTTGCTCTGAGACTAGAAGCTCGTAAAGGAACACATTCGAAACTAGAGATGCTACCAGCACAGCTGAAACTATGGCTAACCTTCGGTCCAAACTATCCCTACATTGTATAGTATCGGTAAAATCTAAACTTTATTCTTAATAAAAAAAGGACTGAACTATTACAAAAATTGAATATTGCTTATATTCCTGTCTAGTAGTACTATATTTGAGGAATAAATTGCCTCCGACTGGCTTAGAACTTTTTAGTTTATCTGTTGGAATTTTCATGCTCAGCTCTTCGGTTGCTTTTCTCTTCTTTAACGGTCGTGTTTATGCCAAGGTAAGAAAACTTGATGTTGGAATTGTCAAGCCATACGTCAATCTCACCAAATATCTTTTTATCTTAGTGGCGATTTTGTGCTACAATCAGATATTTAGGCTTTTACAATGGATGAATACTTGGGGTTTTATAACTTTGCCATTAAGCACGAGTGATATAGGGATCATTGTGCCTTTTAATAGCGTATTATTATTGTTAGGAATTTTGCCTATAATCATTTCTCTGTTCGATTCATATCATAAATTTGAACCTATGGCTCGCTCAATGGAAAAAGGGGTAGTGCTTGGCAAAAGTACTTTCCAAAGTATGAGAGATCGATTGAGCAGGATTTATGGTGACAAATCTCAATCCACGATAATATATTCGATGGGCAAGGAGGCTGGGCAGAAAAGAGCAACCGATGTAGCCAAGAGATTGCCCAACGAAAAATCAGAGAACGTCATAACAAGAGTATTAGGATTACAGCAGATTTTGGGTTGGGGCAGGTTCGAGATTTTATCGAGTGAGCCTAAAAAGTTCGTATTTTGTGTATATGACTGTGCTGAGCATGTGGAAACTGAGAATGAAATGCCTCAATGCGACTTCACTACTGGATTCTTGGCTGGTTTATACGGGGGTGTCTATGGCATGGATGCAGAAGCATCTGAGTTGAGATGTGTCAATCGGGGTGATCCTTACTGTGAGATTCGTGTCATACTTGGTGAATTGCCAGACTGATTCATCAGGAAAAACAATTTCTCCTGATGAACCGTCTTCTTCAGCTAAGTCCTCCTTGGGGGAGAAACTCCTTGCCTACTACAGAAGAATTAGCTGAAGAGGTTTTACCAGGTTCAAACATACTGGTAAAAAGAAGCGTCCCAAGAGGAATGATCTTGTTGATTGGCCCACCTGGTTCAGGCAAGACTGTCTTCTGTAAGCAATTCATCTATTCAGGATTGTTGAAGGGCGAGCCTGCTCTTATTGTGCTGACAGACGAGTCTCCCAGCAAACTAAAGGATAGCATGAAGAATCTAGGTCTTGATATAACTCCTTTTTGGGACATGATCAGAGTCGTTGACTGCTACAGTTGGAGGACTGGAACAGAACCAACTTCTGATTACCATGTTCGCGATATGGGCGTGGTGAATGAGGTGAGTATCGCCATAGATAAGGCTAGACAAAGTCTAAGAAACTGCAGATTCGTGCTCGATTCAATAACAAATCTAACTATGAATTGTGGGGCTGATCCTATGCCTAGGTTTTTACAAGTATTATCGGCTAGAATCAGTGAGATTGGAGGTTTAGGGATTTTGGTCTTAGATAATGGGGTTCATAGTGAAAAATATGAAAATTATCTTAAGTCTATGTGTGATGGAGTCTTTGAGATGAGTGTTGAGACAGTTAGGGATACGTTGATTCGTAAATTTAGAATATACTCATTGAGAGGAGTAACTCACAGTGCAGATTGGATTCAATTTCGAATTACTAATAGAGGCATAGTCTTTGAACTATAAACTTAGAAAAACTCTAGTAGCCCTACCACGATGAGCATAAAGGCACATTTGGAAGCAAAGGTCCATAAAGGGGATGATGGGAGTCGTCATCCTTACTAGCCCAGTTTCAGACCCCTAATCCTCAACTCTTATAT
>JACAEJ010000001.1 GCA_013388925.1 Nitrososphaerales archaeon | reverse complement strand
TACCATAGTTGACCATTCATGGGCAGAATCAGCATATTGATAGGGCTGGGGTTGGTTGGATACGCTTTAGGCTTTATAGGGTTCTTGGCCTTCAGTGTTCTTGCGGAAGCATTAGTGAACTTTCTTCCCTTCCTACTTAACATAGACAGCTACCTAATGAGAGCTGCTTTGTCTGGGGTGGTGGGCTCCATAATAACCTTAGTAGCAATAGTCGTCTGGAGCTATTCCTCAAAGCGCTATTAAAAAGAATATTTTTCTACATGAAATCTATGATGAAATGAACACCAAGATTCTGAAGTTCATGTATAAAATTCGATGTTTTCATTAACTCGGATCATTCCTGATATTTCTCACTTACTCATCAGGCTCCAAGAGAATATAACAGTTTTATTGGATATCTTCTTTATGAAGTAGTCTGGCTTGATTCCTCCGGTGTAGAATAATGCAACGGCTCTGACTTCTTTTGGGCTGAAGGATGCCAGATGCTCGATGGCTAGCTTCATGCTTTCTCCGTTCGCTATATCATCTACCAAGAGAACTTTCTTCCCTGAGAGGTCCATCTTAAAGGAGGCAGGTAAAGAGGCAGGATCGAGGCCAATAAGGTCTTTGACGCCTATACGATCGCAGAGTAGCCTAGATACCACCCAACCGCCCTTTGAGATTCCTACTAACATATCGGGTTTGTACCCTGATTCTTCGATCTTCTTTGCCATGGTCTTGATAAAGATCTTCAACTCATCCCAGTCGATTACTTTATAACGGGTTTCTTCGTTCATGTCTGGCTTTTGAACAAAACCTTCATAAAAAGGATTTAAAATCTTTCTTGTTTTAAGAGGGTGATAAAGTTGAAGGGAGAAAGAGTGGACATAGGGATAATAGGTGGCACCGGCATCTACGATTCTGGTCTACTGGAGAGTTCGAAGGAGATAAAGATCTTCACGCCTTATGGGAGACCATCCGATTTCATAACCGTAGGGCTCTTCAGGGGCAAGAGTGTAGCCTTCATACCAAGACATGGCAAGGGTCATCAGATACCCCCCCATATCATAAACTTCAGGGCCAACATATGGTCCTTTAAGCAACTGGGAGTGACGAGAATCATCGCCCCAGCCGCTGTAGGGAGCCTAAGAGAGGAACTGAAGCCTGGAGACATAGTGATACCGGATCAATTCATAGACAGAACCCAGGGTAGAGCGAGTTCCTTTTACGATGGTGGTCAGGTCTGCCACGTATCCACAGCGGACCCCTTCTGCCCAGAGCTCTCCGAGATAGCCTTTGAAGCTGGAAGAGAGTTGAGCCTACCCGTCCACAAAGGCGGCACATGTGTAGTAGTTCAGGGACCGAGGTTCTCTACAAGGGCCGAATCTAAGCTGTTTAGGAGCTGGGGTGCAGACATCATCAACATGACTATAGTGCCAGAATGTGTGCTGGCAAGAGAGGCCGAGATTTGCTACGCTCCCCTCGCCACAATAACAGATTATGATGTATGGAAGAAGAGGCTTGTTAGTGTCGATGGGATTGTGAGGATACTAAAGGAGAACGTAGACAAGACAAGAAAGCTTTTGGAAGTGATGATGCGTAGAATACCAGAAAAGAGAGAGTGCTTTTGTAAGGATGCACTGAAGGAAGCTATTTTGTGATAAAATGTTGATGATGTGAGTATCAAAATTCTTAATTTTGTGTATAAAGATTAGTGATTTTACCTAAATGAAGGGTTGCCATGATTGACTAGTCACTTCCTGATATATATTAAGAGAGCTCCAGAACCGAGAAAGGTAAGGATATATTCTTGTCCATGAAATACCTATCGATTAATTACAAATTTCTAAAGTGATAGAGATGGGCAAAAGAAAGGTGCTGAGTGAAGAGGAGCTAAAGGAGTTGATCCTACCTGACAAGGGAGAGCTTTTAGGAAGGGTCGTAAAGCTATTGGGTAGCGACCACCTTATGGTGAGGTGCACGGACGGGAAGTCGAGACTTGGAAGGATAAGGGGGAAGTTGAAGAGAAGAATATGGGGAAGGGAGAACGATGTGGTGCTGATTGTACCATGGGAGTTCAAGAGCGACGAGAGGTGCGATGTGATCTGGAGGTATACGCTGGCCCAAGTCGATTGGCTAAAGGCGAACAATTATCTACCGAAGGAGTTATAAAGATAAACTGTCAAAGTGCCTGATTTCTTTTCATATTAAGGATCTTAAAACGAAGGAATATATAGTCGGCAACAGCTTTAATAATAAAATTGTTCATTAAATGAGGCCAAAAAGGGATGATTTTGGCCTATAAAAAGCATCTTTACCTTACTTATGCATCGATATTTCCTTTAATGATCTGCTCTGGGATCGTTTACTCTATCTTCGCAATCTATATCAAAGAGGATCTTGGTGCATCGACCTCACAAATCGGGTTAATATTTACACTCGGTTCACTATCCGGAGTAATAGCAGCCCCCCTTTTCGGAAGGCTTTCTGACAGGATAGGTAGAAAGCCCATTTTAGTGACCTCAATGACCATCTTCTTTGTTGTATTTCTATTCTACTCTCTAGCCAGAAGCTTTCTAGAGATCTTCCCAGTTCAGGTCTTGGAGGGTGTTGGGTGGTCCAGTCTCGGTGCTACTACTTCGGCACTTATCGCTGATACTGTGCCATCAGAGACGCGAGGAACAGCCATGGGCATGTATACCATGACTTGGTACCTAGGATGGGTAATAGGACCCGCTTTGGGAGGATGGATGGCTGAAACCTTTGGCTTTAGAAGTGTGTTTTTCATATGTTCTATTCTGATTATCTTTGGGTTTGTGATGGCACTCAAGTTCATAAAAGAGCCGATCCAAAAAAGGCCACGACATAATAAGGGCGTTGGGGAATTTACCATCGATGAGGAATTGAAGAAATCTTAAGGGGCAATACGTTATATACACTTATAATGGCAGTGTGTATTATCAAAAAAGGAGAAGAGATCCGAGTTTTCAGATATAGGAGGTTAGGGAACTCTATGCCAAAAGAAGTTAGAAAGTTTTACAGCAAAGAAAAAGAGCGCCTTGAGCGTAGAATCCACATGATAGAGAGAAGGGATAGGATGCTCATAAAAGACCGTTCATCCGAGATAGCGGTCGTAGAAGAAGTATTCGATAAGCCCACTCTAGTGACGCTTCATTACATTATGAGATCTGGAGATTTAAGAAGATTGAACGGAGTGGTGAGCACTGGCAAAGAGGCAAGGATCTACTGGGGCGAGAAGGAGGACGGTTCCTCGGTGGCAGTCAAGATATACCTAACCGTTACGGCAGGGTTCAAGAAGAGGTTGTCTTACATAGCGGGGGACCCACGCTTCGGGAGTGTTAGGCACGGCTCAAAGAATATAGTCATGTTATGGGCTCAAAAGGAGTACAGGAATCTTCTTACAGCTTATCAAGCAGGAGTTCCTGTCCCAAAGCCCCACGCCATCAAGAGAAATATACTTGTAATGGACTTTATTGGTAAAGACGGAATATCTGCACCTCTTCTTGGCGAAGCCGAAGTAAAGGAGAGCGATTACAGAAGGCTGGTATCTTTGATAGAGAAGCTCTACAAGGATGCCAATCTTGTCCATGCAGACCTTTCTGAATATAATGTATTCAAGTATGGCAAGAGGCTCTTCCTCTTCGACTTTGGATCTGCGGTAGATGTGAGACACCCTCTCTCAAGAGAGTTCCTCATAAGGGATATAACCAATGTGAACCGCTTCTTCGGCAAGCGTGGCCTGAAGGTGTATGCTTTGGAAGATATACTAAAAAGGGTGATGGGCTCTTGAGCTTCCAAAGAATTCTAAGACTCCCACAAGATAGGATAGGAGTCTTGGTGGGAAGGAAGGGAGAGGTAAAAGGCGAGATAGAGCGAAGATGTGGGATATCGCTATTCATAGACAGTAAGAGCGGAGAAGTCGTCATAAATTCTAAAGGCGACGTTGTTCAATCACAACCCTTCAAGTCCGTAGATATAGTCTTGGCCATAGGAAGAGGATTCTCCCCCGAGAGGGCCTTCAAGCTCTTGAATGAGGATATGGTTCTGCAGATAGTCGACCTAAGGGATTACGTTGGAAAATCAAGGAGTTCTCTTGAGCGCGTAAAGGGGAGGATCATAGGCTCTGAAGGCAAGAGTAGAAGGGTCATAGAGGAGCTAACAGGTTCATACGTATCCATCCTTGGCCATACGATTGGTGTCATAGGCAAAATGGATGGAGTCAGACTGATCTTAGATGCCATAGATATGCTCGCATCTGGTAGCACCCATAAGGCTGTATACAATATGCTCCAGAAAGCAAGGACAAAAGCAAAGATGGATCGCTGGCGACTATGGGAAGAGCAGATAGAACCTAAAAGTGAGTAGGAATAAGAAAGATGACTGAATCGCTCTTTCTCTTTTCGTCAAAGGCAGGGAAATAGGCGACGGCTAGAGGCTTACTTTCCATACTCGCAACATAATTCCTTTGTTGAACCCTTCGAACCTCCAATTACTACTATGACTCCCATCTTCTCTTGACGATATTCGACACTTCATTTACATGGAGATGCTTAAATACACTATAGACAGACGATTTTTCAGTCTTATGATTTCTTACAGCAAGAGTGGTGCCCATGAAGAGAAATGATACAGAATTCGCTGAGATCAGCCCATCAGAATTCTTCTACAGAAATAGGGACTTGGCAGGGTTCAGCAACCCTTCTCGGGCCTTGTACTCTGCGGTCAGGGAGCTCTTTGAGAATAGCCTAGATGCATGTGAGATCTACGGCAAAGTCCCAGACATCCTAGTGAGAATAACTCCACTTGACTTGGATACGAGCATCCCAGACCCTAAGGCATATATGATAAAGGTTCAGGACAACGGTCCTGGCGTAGACCCTAGGTACGTTCCTAAGGCCTTTGGGCAGGTCTTCTTTGGGTCTAAGTTCCAATTGAGGCAGACGAGGGGGATGTTCGGAATGGGAGGCACGATGGCCATACTCTACGGTCAGATAACGACCAACAAGCCTGTAAGTATAACCACATCTATAGATGGGGTCCAGGCCTTCACCTTCGATCTGCTCATAGACGTTCAGGAGAACGCTCCTATAATCCTTAGAAAGGCTTCACATCCGGCCGAAGGCTCTACAGGGATCATGGTGAAGCTGACCCTAGAGGGAGACTACTCTAGGGCCTATGGAAAGATACTGGACTACTTTAAGCAGTCGGCCATGGTAACACCTTACGCCAACATCACCTTCATCAACCCCTACGGGCACCTGTCCATCTATGAGAGAGTAACAAAGGTTATGCCCGTCCCACCAAAAGAAACTCTGCTACACCCCTATGGGATGGATGTGGAGGCCGTTCGAAGGCTGATAAAGCGGTCGAATGAGGACAGTATGGTAAGGTTCATGTCCAAGAACTTTCATAGGGTCGGGGAGAAGATAGCAAGAAAGTTCATCAACTACTCTGGCTTCGACCAAGATAGAGACCCCAAGACCCTGTCGAACGACGAGATTACAAAGTTCGTAAGGGCCCTTCACAGATACGAGGATTTCCTGCAACCAGATGCCAGTTGCCTCTCCCCCATTGGAGAAGAAATCCTGATGACTGGCATAAAGAAGGAGCTACAGCCAGAGTTCATAGCCACAACGGTCCGTCCTCCTTCGGCCTACTCGGGCTTCCCCTTCATAGTGGAGGTTGGACTTGCCTACGGAAGCAAGATTCTGCCCAGGGGTCTGAAGCTCTTTAGGTTCGCCAACAGAATACCTCTGCTTTACGATGAAGCCAACGATGTTGCAAGCAAGGTTCTGAATGAAGAAATAGACTGGAGGCGTTACAAAATACCAGAAGAGGCTCCTCTTGCTATAATAGTTCACGTCTGCTCCACCAAGATACCCTATAAGACCGTTGGTAAAGAGTATCTGGCGGACAGGCCCGAGCTTGAGAGAGAATTGAAGAACGCGACAAGGGAAGTGCTAAGGAAGCTGAGCCTCTACCTCTCGAGGAAAGTTTCCATAGAGATGGACAAACGAAGGTTCAACATATACGGCAAGTACCTACCTCTGGTTGCGAAATTCTCTACGGAGCTATCGGGAGAGAAGAGACTGCCTGACTATAAGAAACTGTTGGATACAAAAAAGGTTCAGAGGGGTATCGAAGAATACACTTGATATGGAGAACTCTGTCTATTACTAACTAGTTTCAATCGAGCCTTATCAGTCTACGGATTCTACCTCAAATTCAAAGGCAGATGTAGACTTTGATACTACCCCCAATACCTCCATGAGCATGTTGCCAAGAAATACTTTGTCGGCCCACGATGATCTTGGCTTGAACCTTACCCTAAAGCATACCTCTTTCTCCAAACCCGCACCACTGCAAGGGGATTTTATGAACGGATTGGGCTCTTAAACTTGTAGGTCAAAGGTTTTAACAATATTTTAATGTACCCATCCCTTCCTTATAGGGAATGATACTTAGCCATTCAGAGATTAACAGGTGTATAAAGGAGGGGCGCTTGGTAGTAGAACCTTTCGATAAAAGCATAGTGAGGGAGAACGGCATAGACCTGAGGCTTGGGAACGAGATAGCCAGACTGAGAAACACCGACGTGGTCTTTGACGTTCATGGCAATAATAGGATGGAGGAGTTCTTCGAGAGGGAATCCAACGACTCCTTCGTCATAAACCCAGGTGAGAGGGTTCTTGTCTGCACTTTTGAGTATATAGAATTGCAGAGCGATCTTATGGGCTTCTTGAATTTGAGGAGTTCTTATGCAAGAGTTGGATTGAGCCTGCCCCCCACAGTAATAGACGCAGGCTTTAGGGGGCAACTTACTCTATACTTCATGGGAGGCTCGTTTCCAATAATGCTCTACGCAGGAGATAGATTCTGCCATGTTGTATTGGCAAAGTTGACGTCTGACTCTATCCGCTATCGTGGGACGTATCTGGGCCAAAGAGGGGTAACCTATCCAAAGTTCTAAATCCAAACATTTATGTAAATATCTTCTTCTAATGAAGCTATGGATTCGAAGAGACCGAGAGAAGGTATAGCCAATATAAGAAGGAGAGAGGTAAAGAAACTCTTCAAAGGATTGGGGAAAAAAGTCTATTCAGATATAGAAGAGGGGAAATTTCCAGAGATAATATTTCCGAGTAGATCTGTAAGGAATATTGTCTATGACGAAGGGTTGAAGCAGTACATCCTTGGTAACACAAGCGTCAAAAGATCTACGCATAACATAAAGCACATTCGCCCCTTTACTCAACTGATTTGGTTGGCATTCTTTGTGAACAAGTTGGTGGAGCAGAGCAAGACGAGCACCCTCAGGGACGTGTTCTATTCTGCTCAGGCCTATGATGTAGAGTTTGTCGATCAGGCAGAATCGGACGAAATCATAACAGATCTGGAGGCGGTACTATCGAGGGCTAGAGAGGACTTTAACGTCTATCCAGAAGAACGCTCGGCCATCTTTGGCGACCTTACCATAGAGTACACCGTGCCCGGGTACGAGGGGAAGAGGTTGAACCTTGCTTCACATCCAGACGGTTACCTGATAGGCCCCAGTCTTAGCACTGCTGACTTCGTAGATACATCAGCGGAGATGGTCTTGGCAGTGGAGAAGGGTGGTTTGTTCACAAGGTTCGTGGAGGAGAAGGTGCATAAGAGGTACAAAGCTTTGGTGATAGACACGGCAGGCCAGCCACCAAGATCGACAAGGTACATGTTGAAAAGGCTGAACCATGAGCTAGGGTTGCCTGTCTATGTACTGACGGACGGAGATGTTTATGGGGAACATATTGCCATGGTGATCATCTCAGGATCCGCGAATGCGGCGCACTTAAGAGAATTGACTGTGCCCTCAGGTAAATGGATCGGAGTCTGGGGAAGCGACATAGTGAAGTACAAGCTACCTAGCAATTCACTGACCGATCTCGATATAAAAAGGGTCCATGAGCTCAAGAGAGACCCAAGATATAAGGGCGGGGTGTGGCAGAGAGAACTGGACGTATTCCTCAAGATAAGGAAGAAGAGCGAGCTGGAGGCTTTTGCCAAGTACGGTCTCACGACCATCACCGACAAGTATCTTCCCGAGAAGTTGGACGTTGCCAAGAGCCTATGATTTTAAAAGGTTATAAATCCATTTTGTAAGTGAGCTTGTGAAGGGATTTTGAAGAGCCTAAAAGGCATTGAGGAAAGGACCAATATATCTATCCGCCTCATAGGCCTGGTGTTCTTGATCTTGGGGGCTTTTGTGATCTACCATACGGCAAATACTCCCCTCATCCCTCAGGTATCCTCCATATACTATCTTATCAGCCTCCTCTTCATCGTTTCTGGCCTGACTGCACTCATCTCAGAGTTAGATTGACGGCAATAAGATTAAAAAGTAAACCTCTTTGCTGTAAGGCCATGAGTGGAAGGATAAGAATAGCCCTTATAGGCGTGGGCAATAGCGCGTGTAGCCTCGTTCAAGGGATAGGCTACTATGGTGAGGATGATTCTAGAATGGGTCTATGGCATAAATCTGTAGGAGGCTATAGAGTAAGTGATGTAAAAGTAGTAGAAGCCTTCGATATAGACGGCAGGAAGGTAGGCCTTGACCTTTCTGAAGCGATTTTTTCAAAACCAAATGTAGCAAGAAGGCACTTTGATGTAGACACCATTGGCGTGAAGGTAAAGAGAGGCTTCTTATATGATGAGCTATCCCATCACCTAAGAGGCTCTTTTGATATAAGGGATGAAGATCCCTCCGAAATGGTAAGCGCTCTAAGGAGTAGCAGAGCGGACATATTGGTGAATTTGATTTCGTCGGGTCTGGATAGGACCTCTAAGGCCTACGCTGAAATCGCTATAAAATCGGGCTGTTGCTTTGTCAATGCTACCCCTTCTCTGATAGCTTCTGATGAACACTTTGTAAAGAGGTTCAAAGAAGCCAATCTTGTCGTTGTAGGAGACGATCTTATGAGCCAGTTTGGAGGGACTGCTTTCCATAAAGGCATCCTCGACTTCATGCACAGCAGGGGAATAAAGATCACGAAAAGCTATCAGTTGGATGTTGGTGGAGGCAACGAAACCCTGAACACTCTTGATGAGGGTGTAAAGTTTACAAAGAGGGGCATGAAGACCAAAGCCATATCTATAGAGCTACCCTATGAGTTCGAGACAGTTGCAGGGACTACAGATTATGTGGACTACATGCTGAATGACAGGACCAGCTACTACTGGATACAGGGAGAGAGCTTTTTGGCCTCACCTATAAAGGTCGATATATACCTGCGCACATCCGACGGCCCCAATGCTGGCAATGTATTGCTCGATATCATAAGAGCCGTAAAGGCAACCAAGGATAAGAGAAGTTTTGGTGCACCCTTGGAGATCTGTGGCTATGGCTTCAAGCACACTTCAAAGAGTGTAGGGCTGAGGGATGCCTACAGGGATTTCGCTCTGAAATACGTAAAATGAGGACCATAAAGCTTATCCAATCAATTGGTAGATAGCGTTATAAGAAAGGAGGGCGAACTTTAAGATATGTCTGAGCAGAGTTGGACGGCAATAATAAGAGAGCGCAGAAAGTCTCTCGAGGCCATGACCCCAAAGGACCGCCTCGGTTACGTAGAGGGTTGCATTCAATCACTGCTGGCCGTAAATCAGAGCGTCAACGGCTGGATGCAGTGGCTATCCAACCCCATAAAGATGAGTAAGTTCGATGAGGAGGAGCTCAGAACCTTCTTCGGCATGCTGAAGGAGTTTGCCATGAATTTTCTAGACTTTGACCAGAAGGTTACGGAGAAGGACGAAAGAGAGAAGGAGAGACCCAGAGCAGATCTCTATAAGTAGAGTTTTTAACCAAACCTTCTTGACAGATTAGTGTCTAATGCCGCCAAGAGATATATCTCGGGTTTAAGCGTCAGACATGCACTTAGGTAAGCCAATCAGAACGGCCAAGACCTTTTGCGAAGCGTTTTTCCATTAGCCTAGCCCGTGGCTACGTGTGAATTTCTTACGAAAACTATATTGATTAGAAAACTTTTCGATATATTTGCCTTAACATTAAAAAGCTATTTGAACCTATAGCACCGAAGGTTTGGAGACGGATTTGGGTAATATTCGGCTAAGGTACTCTGGCTTGATAGCTTATGGTACACGAATAATGAGCATCTTTACTGGTCTTATATTCTCTATAATAGTCACAAGGCGCTTGACAGAGGCAGACTTTGGAATCTGGACACTTGTAGGATTGATGGTAAGCTACGTCTTATTCCCTGCTTCGATCTCTAACTATTGGATAACTCGGTACATCGCAAGGGGTGCAAAAGTTGCAAAGACTGGGCTGATTATGAACTTGACCTTTGCCCCTATTGCTGCTATCGCTTACATTCTTGCATCCATACCTATGGCCCAAAGAGTACAATCTCCTTGGATATACTTTCTCGTGGCAGGTATTCAGGTCATCCTTTACTATGCTATATCCACTTTAGAGGCTGTTGCTCAAGGCATAAGGCCAGAAGTTCCGAGTTATGGGTTCTTCGTCTTCGAGATCGCAAAAGTAGCATTGGCCATATGGCTTGTTTTGGAGTCTGGACTAGGACTGATTGGTGCCATACTTGCAATAGCTTTTGCCCAGATAGTCCAAATATTTTTATTAGCTTTTCAGATAAAGGATGCAATCATTGGCAACTTTGATAAGGAATTGGCCAAGAAATGGCTCAAAGTCTTTTGGCTTCCCATATTTGGCTCGATATCAGGAATTTTAAGTAATTTTGATGGGCTTATAGTCCCCGCTCTTACAGGTTCACCTATACCCCTAACATACTTCAAAGTTCCAGGAATAATAAGTGCGGTCATCACATATTCAGGCTCCTTGGCTATAGCCCTCTATCCGAAGTTGCTAGCAGGAGGAGGGAAGAAGGATGTTGAGACATCGATTAGATTTGTATTGATGTTTGGCATCCCTATGGGCTTTGGAGCCTTTGTATTGGCACAACCTCTTCTCTACTTGCTCAATCCAACTTATGCTGACTTACTATGGATATTAAGGGTAATGATTCCTGCATCGTTGATCATCGCTCTATCAGGAATTTTTAGCACCGTCTTGGTCGGGACTGAAAAAGTAGAGCTAAATTTAAACTTCAAGTTCAAGGATTTTATTAAAAGCAACCTCTTCATAGTGCCATCGATAACTTATGTCTCATCTGCATTTTACATCTTAGGATTGGTCATGATAGTGTATTTCTCTACTGTTTGGGGATTCGATTATATATTCCTCGTCATCCTCTGGTCAATCTTGTCTCTTATAGTTACTTTATCCTCTACAGTTTATCGTTGGATTCTGGCCAGAAGAGTTATGGACTTTAAAGTTCCGTTCGTCAATCTCTTAAAGTACTTTTTCTGTTCAGGTATTATGGCAATTGTGCTTCAGTTGCTGGAGATTAACCTTACATACATCCCCACTTTTTCCGTGTACATCATATCTGTCTTAGCCTTAGTAGGGTTTGGTGCTTCTGTCTATTTTATCATGCTACTAACGATTGATAGAGAATTTAGGAATATAGTTATCGCTACATTCAATAATCTAAGAGGGATGTTATCAAGCTTAAAGTAAAGCTAAGAGAGTAGGACCAAAAATGTTTACATGACAAAGGAGATTTCTTATGCAACCGCTCTTGTGTGGCATATTAAAGTAAAACTTAAGGGGTGGCTATATTCAAGTGGAGAACTTCTTGTGTTTGACGAACAAATTAGCGAAGATAATCCACTTCTGGAATGTTTGTTTAAGCACAATACTTGCACCCTTTGAGCGCGGACAAGGGTGCAAAAAAAGGCAAAGCTAAGACCGGGACTATCTTATTGTATCACGTTCTATTGAGCCTTAGGATTTACTTTCCC
>JACAEJ010000088.1 GCA_013388925.1 Nitrososphaerales archaeon | reverse complement strand
CCTGGTATAATGATCACAGATGTGATCTAGGTTAAAGTTTAGTCGTCGTAGATTTCTTTCTTTTTGCTACTTTTTCTTTCTTTACAAGCCATGTGGAATTGTGGAAATCTTGAGTTCATAAATGGTTCTTTGAGCAGGCTTGACGGTTTGCCTTCTCCTTATGGCCCTGATCCTTCAGGGACCATTTACGAAAGACTACCGCTTCCTGCCGGTCTAACTGGGAATATTCATTCAGGATGCTATGGCCCTCGGTTGACACCGAGGGACCATTTATCTCCCAGGCTATATAGGGTTAGATCCATGCAGGGAGGATACCTGCTTAAAGCCACGACCAAAAGGAAAGGAGAATAGACCATGTTTTACCTCGGCATCGATGTCTCAAAAAAATCCTGTCGCTATCTTCTTCTCAATGAAGAAGGTCAAAAGCTAAAATCCTTCTCATTGGACAATACCCATGAGGCCTTCCAAAACCTCCTGGAACGTCTCAAAGGCCTTTCTATCCCCAAGGAAAATCTCCTCATTGGCCTTGAAGCCTCAGGAGGTTTCTGGGAAAACCTCTACTCCCACCTCAAGGAAAATGGCTTCTCCGTAGTCCTCCTGAACCCTTACCATACGAACAAATTTAGAGAAGCTCTGGCTAAAAAAGCCAAAACCGATGATATCGACGCCCTCGTAATTGCCCAACTCCTGAGAACCGGTGAATATGTCCAAAGCCAGGTTGCTGAAGAAACTATTCAATCCCTCAGGGAAATCACCAACCTCCGCTATGAACTGATCAAAGAACGTAAAAACTACCAACGCCAGGTCTTCTCTCTGCTCTCGGTCATCTTCCCTGAATATGAGAAGACCCCTATCAAAAACCCCTTCTCCGTAGCTTCTACGGCTATTCTCCAAAGGTTTCCTACAGCTAAAGATCTCGCCCAAGCCAAACCCAAACAGATTGAAAAGATCGTCCGCTCCATCCAGGGAAACAATTTCAATATCAAAGAGATTGAAACGCTCATCCAGATTGCTAAAACCTCCATCTACTCAGGCCGAGCCAAAGAGGCCAGAGCCACATCTCTCCAGATCCTCCTGGGCCATATCCGAAACCTCTCTGATTCTATTGAAAAACTCGAAGAGGAAATCCAACAACTTCTCTCACCCCAAGAACCTCAAGATTCCTTTCCAGGAGAAAATCTCTTCACCATCCCTGGAGTTGGAGACAAGACCATAGCAGCCGTCCTCTCCTACCTGGGAGCCAATGGTTCTAACTTCTCCACTTCAACACAGGCTATAGGGTATGTCGGCTACTTCCCAAAAATCTATCAGTCCGGCCAAACCCAACGGGACAATACTATCTGCAAGAGAGGTCCTAAGCTTCTTCGATGGGCCCTCTATATGGCCGCTGTGGCCAGTTTGAAGCATAACCGGGAAATGAGAACCCTCTATCACAAAAAAATCTCCCAAGGTAAAACAGAGAAACAGGCCCTCATCTACGTCGGGAAGAAACTCCTCCAGATCATGCTGGCCATGCTGAAATCGGGAGAACCTTACAATCCAGCGAAGGTCTTCGTTAGTTGTTAAGTTGTCAAAGAACGGGCTCTTTGAAAATTGAATATCGTGTAGAAAACTTTTCTAGATGTCAATCAATTTTCCTCTTGACACCTTATAGGATGTCTTT
>JACAEJ010000045.1 GCA_013388925.1 Nitrososphaerales archaeon | reverse complement strand
GACTAAGTGGACCCTTTTCTTGTCCTTGATGACGGACCCAACTATGGATGATGTAGCAGCGGCAACTCCAAAGGTGGTAGATCCCTTAAGGGATATGACATCAGCCCCTGATTTCTTTGTCTTTTCAACCACGCTAGCCATCTGAGATGCGTTCAGTACCCTCTTGATGGGTATGCCATTTACCTTTGATTGGCTCTTCAGAATGACCATGGAGTCCCCGTGCTCCCCTATGATGGATGCGCTTATGGATGAATAAGGAACTCTTAGAGTTAATGACAAGTGGTACTTGAGTCTAGCAGCATCCAGCTCACTGCCAACACCAAATACAAGGTTACGTTCAAACCCCGTTGTCCCGAGCGCCAGATAGGTCATAAGGTCCAAAGGATTGCTCACCACAAGTACCTTAGACTTCGGGGCGTATTCTAGAATTTTCTTCGATACCTGTCTAACGATTTCTCTGTTCTTCTTCATGAGATCGAGCCTATTCATGCCAGGAGTTCTTGGAAATCCGGCGGATACTATCACTATGTCAGAGTCTTGCATGTCTTTATAGTTGTTGGAACCATCAATTCTTACATCGATATCAAGCTCTGAAGCCATGTGTGAAAGGTCCAGAGCATTCCCCTGAGGCAAGCCCTCGACTATATCTATCAAAGTTAGATCATCCACCCCCTTAAGGACAAGGTGCTCTGCTATAGTACTTCCAACCCTCCCAAGGCCCACTATGCTTATCAAACTCTCACCCAATTCTCCTTCCTTTTGAGCCTTAAATACTTGGCAGGGTTTATATAATCAGATTAGTAGTTTTGACAGATTCAAGACCAGAGGGGCTTAGATTCTATTCGCCTACCAAGGTTAATGTCCCTAGCAAGGTAGCTATAGTAAAGGGCGAGAGGTCTGTGAGTACTGTAACCAAGGCCCTTGAGCTGATAGGAGGAGTCGACGAATTCTCTGATAGGCCGGTTCTGATAAAGGTGAACCTGATAGCGAGCAAGAGATGGTACAAGGGAGTTACCACAGACCCTGTTGTTGTAGAGGGTCTGATCAGAGCCTTCAAAAACGTCAATGAAAACGTGTTTGTTGTCGAGTCCGATTCAACCATCACAGATGCAGATAGGGCAGCCCAAGTCTCGGGAATACACGACATCTGTGGACAATACAACGTACCATTTGTCAACCTGAGAAGAGCCGGTGAGATGGTTGCCGTACAGGTGGAGAACCACGATGCTCTCTCCAGCATCGCCCTGCCAAAGTTGGTCATAAATAGCTATGTGGTCAGTGCTGCGAAGATGAAGACTCACGTCGATACTCAAGTAACTCTTGGCATGAAGAACATGTTCGGGCTAATCTCTGACAAGTTCAAGTTAAAGTATCACTTTATGCACAGTATAGACGAAGTAATAGTGGATGTCAACACAGCAATAAGACCAGTCCTGACGGTTATAGACGGCTTCATAGCAATGGAAGGGAAAGGGCCTATCAATGGAAAGCCGGTGAAGATGGACATGATAATCGCTGGCAAAGATGTGGTAGCAACTGATGCTGTAGCCTCGAGGGTCATGGGCTTCGATCCTAGGCTCATATACCATATAAATAGGGCTGCAGAGAAGGGTCTTGGATTTATAGATGGCTATGAAGTTGTAGGCGAATCGGTAGAGGGAGTTGCAAGAAAGTTTAGAAGACCGTAATCAAAAAAGTCTTTAAAGGCATAGGCCAATTTGTTCGAGAGTTGCAAGAAGAGATAAGGATTATTGGGATTGAAGGGATTCCTGAAGTCGAGTCCGGCGATGATATAGCCACTCTGATCATCGACGCTTCTAAAAGACAAGGCTTGGACATAATGGATAATGACATCATAGTCGTAACTCACAAGATAGTCTCTAAGGCAGAGGGCAGGATCGTCGACTTGAAGAAGGTAAGCCCTTCAGAATTTGCCCTGAAGATAAGCAAGGGCAGGAACAAGGATTCGAGGATGGTAGAAGTAATTCTCCGTGAAGCGAAGAAGATAGTCAGGATTGAGAGAGGAGTAATAATAGCCGAGACTAGGCACGGCTTTGTGTGTGCCAATGCTGGTGTGGACAAATCCAACGTGAAGGGCGAAGACATGGTCTCTCTATTGCCCAAGAATCCCGACAAGTCTGCTAGGAAGATTAGGGATGAGATAAGGAAGAGGCTGAGCGTTGACGTGGTTGTGATAATATCGGATACCTTTGGTAGGCCTTGGAGGGAGGGCCAGACAAACGTATCCATAGGCGTCTCCGGGTTGGAGCCTATTCTGGACTATAAGGGGAGAAAGGATAGTTATGGCTACGTGCTAAAGGTGACTACAATAGCCATAGCGGATGAATTGGCTTCGGCGGCTGAGCTTGTTATGAGGAAGACAGGTATGGTACCAGTAGCGATAGTGAGGGGCTATCATTATCTTAAAGGAGATGGAACTATAAAATCTCTGATCAGACCTCGTAACAGGGACCTGTTCAGATGATTCTTCCCCCATTTCTGGTGCCGGAGGCAAATTGATTCTCTATTTCCTAAGAAGGGGGTTATGAATCCCTTTTAAGTATTCATCGGTTCTGTTTATTAGGTCTATCTTCGTCATATAGCTGTAGGTTTCTGTGCTTCCTCCAAGCTTCGAGAATAGCGCCAAGTCCCTTGGTGTGTCTATATCTAAAGCAACCCTTGGCGATCTAAAGATTCTGTATCGGATGTTATCTGTGATGGCTTCGCCTATATGTGCCTTAAAACTATTCAATCCAAACCTTGGCTTTATCACCAGGGGCGGTCTCATGAGGAGGGCGTTCGTGCCCCTTTCGTCCGTTGATGGTGAGATTACTACCGATCTTGTAGAACGGCTCTTTCCTATTATGTAATCTATATCTGTGCTCTTTACAAGAGGAATGTCTATCGGCAGGACAAGGGTAGACTCTGCTCCTTTACCCAAACAGAACTTTGATACACTCGCTATGGCTGAGTTCAGCCCCCTCGATTCACCCTCATCAAAGCCTATCGCTCCCATCTTCTCTGCCAGCCGCAGTACAAATCGATCACAGCTTATGATCACAATTCTCTCAACGTATTTCGATATGCCCACCGCCTTCAATACATCATTCAGCATGGCGAGGCAGAGCTGGCGCCTCTCTTCATTACTTAGTAGGCCCTCAAGCCTCCTCTTTGCATCCTTTAGGCTCTTTACGGGTATGGCTACAAAGACCAACTAGACTCCTAGCGCCTCCAACGCAACCCTTGCCAAATTCATCTTCTCCTTCAACCCCTTCATTATTGTGTCCGTCACGAGGACCCTCATTCCTAGAGCTTCTATCCTATCCTTAAGGTCTAAATCAAGATTATCTATGATGAAGGCATCCAAAAAGTCTTGGTAGAGCTCTGCCACACCATAGGCAGAAACCCTCATACCCAAACCTCCCATCAGCTTGTCCGCAGGGCCCTTTACTGGCGCTCCCGCTATCAATGGGCTTACCCCGACGATCTTGGCTTTCGTTGCTCTTAAACTCTCCCTAACATCTGGCAAAGAGAGGATAGCACCTATGCTGACTATAGGGTTGCTAGGACATACGATTATTCCCTTAGCTCTCTTTATGGAATTGATGACATCATCAGTCGGTCTTGCCCGTTCTATTCCTTTGAAGATTACCTTGAGGACCTTGCCTTGGGCCTTTCTCTTCACCATATACTCTTGAAAGTGCATCTTGCCCTCGTCCGTTATGACCATCGTTTCGACTCTATCATCAGTCATGGGCAATATTCTGGCTTCTACCCCAAAGGCACTACGCTCTTCATCGGTGATTTCTGAAAGCTTCTTCCCTTTCTTCAAGAGGAGGGTGCGGTGAAGGTGGGTAGCGAGGTCCTGATCTCCAAGCATAAACCAAACATCACAGCCATATCTTTTGAGTGCATCTAAGCAGTGAAAAGTGTCGCCTTTGACACCCCATCCCTTTTCACTATCTACAATTCCAGCAAGAGTATAGATTACTATATCTACATCGGGAGATATATGCAACCCAAGGAGCTCTATGTCATCCCCCGTGTTCACTATTATTGATAGCTCCTCTCTTGTAACTCTTACCAGCCCCTCAAGAAACCTTGCTGCCCCCACCCCTCCCGCCAGCGTTGCTATCAATCAAGATTCCATCCATTGTATCTAATGATATCTTTTAAGGGCTTCCTTGTGGGTCTCTTTAATCTCTCTGTGCGGCTACCTATCTCTATTAGAGCTTGTGGATCGAAGCTTTTAGGAACCCTCAAGATTTCTCTCACATAATCCGTACAGAATAAAGGGGCACACCTCCAGCATGCCCCAAGGTTCTTTGCATGAACCGCCAAAAGAAGGTTCTGTATAGCTGCTGAGACAGATTGGACTGCCATCAGGTACTCAGCCCTCTTCCTTCTTTCATCAAAATACTTGTCCATATCGTCCATTGTTAGGCAAACTATTATCAAGACTGAAGCGTTCATGGTACGCTCTATAGATGTATTGATGATCTTCTCTACCTCTTCACTCGATAACCCATCTTTCAACAAATCACCTTGCCAAGCCTGAGCCATGGCCTCAGCGAGCCTAAGTTTCACATTTTGATTTGTTATAACAATGAAGCGCCAAGGCTGGGCGTTGTGGGCTGATGGCGCGCTTGTCGCCACAGCAAGAATGTCTTCTACAATTTCTCTAGGGATTGGACTTAGCCTTAGCCTCTTTGCGCTCCTCCTAGATTTTATAAAATTCAAGAAATCGTTAGGTTTGACCATAGCCATTTAATCACTAGTCAAGCATTATTAGAATAATATAAAGGACTCTTTAGCCCCAAAAAACGTCGTATGAATCAAGTCCTCAAGCCGTATGGGAACAGGGTGCTAGGCTCTCACACTCTTTATTTTTGACGAATCCACTCTTATTCTATGTGGGCCTTCGTTCATGCCATGATGGGACTAGCAAATGGGAGGTTTCTGATTAAAAGGGTTAACAATTTTTCTTATTTTCTACATTTTTCAGGGAAAAAATTGTAAAGGATTGTTCTGGTAAGAAATCAAAATCCTTCTCCAATGTATATCCAGCCTCTTCCATTTCTTTCATAAGAGTTTCTGTAGGAACATAATGCCCCACCATTCTATGAAAGCTAAAACGCCCGCCCTTTTTATACTCTATAATAGCAATCTTGTCCTTTGGCTTCAAGAAGTCTGCTAAGTTTCTAAAATACTTCGCTCGATCTGGCAGATAATGAGTAACATTACGCATATAGATTAAATCTAAACTTTTTTTAGGTAGAGCTAAGTTAAGTTTCATGATTGTTGAAATTTCTCTTCCCAAGGTTAGGAAAAGGTTTACCATAAAAGTACAGTAAATTGTATCCGGGAAACAAGATATTAAGGACTCTTTCTACTCGAATAAGAGGACATTGATAGCAACGAAGCCCGATGAGATGGGTGATTGGAGGAGGACTCACTACTCTTTAGAGATAGTCTCAAAGATGGAAGGTAAAAAGGCCACAGTCTTCGGCTGGGTATCGAGCGTGCGTGAGCAGGGAGGCATAGTATTCCTCATCATCAACGATAAGAAGGGGACTGTTCAGATAACAGTGCACAAGGATAAGGCGCCTAAACTGGTTCTAGAGAAGTTAAAGTATCTTCGTGAGCATTCTAGCATAGGCGTTAGAGGCATGGTCAAAAGCATGAACAAGGCACCCCACGGAGCCGAGATAGTTCCTGAGGAGATACGAGTTCTTAGTACAGCTCTGCGCCAGCCTCCATTCAGCCTTTTTGGAGGGAGGATACCAAGCATAGATAAGCGCCTCGATATCCGTGCCATAGACATGAGAAGACCGAAGGCCCAAGCCATATTCAAGATGAGACACGCAGTATTGACAGCGATAAGGGAGTTTCTCATAAGCAGGGATTACATGGAGGTTAGTACCCCTAAGATAATAGCGACGGCAACCGAGGGAGGTGCTGCCTTGTTCCCTCTGCTATATTACGACAAAGAGGCATTCTTGGCACAGAGCCCCCAACTCTACAAGGAGCAGTTGATAATGCCCTTTGAGAAAGTTTTCGAGATAGGCCCCATCTTCAGGGCCGAAGAGTCTCGCACAGTTAGGCACCTGAGTGAGGTCGTATCGGTAGACGTTGAAGAGGCGTTCGTATCTTATGAAGACGTAATGAAGCTCATCGAGCAACTGATTCGCCATCTTGTTCAAGCATTGTATGAAAAATGCAAAGAAGAAATGAAATTATTAGAGCGTAGGTTGACAACCCCCAGCTCCACCTTTGAGTGTATCACCTATGACGATGCCCTCAAGATTCTGGATAAGGAAGGTTTGACAGTAAACTGGGGGGAGGACCTATCCACACAAGCCCTCAAGGCCTTAGGAGGGGTTATGCCCAAATTCTACTTCATAAAGGATTGGCCTACATCGATAAAGCCCTTTTACATAAAGCCAAGGGATGACAAGCAAGATATATGTGAGGCTTTCGACTTCATGTACGGCTCGATAGAGTTGGCATCTGGGGGTTCAAGGGTAAGCTCCAAGAGGCTCTTGATGAGGAGGTTAAAGGAGCAGGGTCTGAAGCCAAAGCTCTTTGAATATCATTTAAGGACCTTTGATTACGGGATGCCCCCTCATGCAGGCTTTGGTCTAGGATTAGATAGATTGATGATGGTATTGACAGGACAGGAAAATATAAGAGAAGTTGCGATGTTTCCAAGGGATCAGTTCAGATTAACTCCTTAAATTTCTTCGCAAAAAAGAGGAGTAAGACTGTTGCAAGGGGTATTTGAGCGTTAAGATGATCTGCAGTTCAGATTGACCTCAGACTTCAAGAGTCTTGAAGATGACAATTTTGTAAGTTAGTCCTTTTGGATTTCAGCATCAAGATCAGGGCTGATGATATGAGCGAAAGAGAGGCGCCGAAGATGAAAGGGGCGTTTGGAGAGATCAGTTGCCATAAAGAGCCTGCTATGAGGCTGGCAGGAAGGGCCGCAAGACCTGTGGTGGCATGGAGGGCTCCGAAAGCTGTTCCTCTCAGCTCAGTTGGTACAAGGTCAGGCACTATAGCCCGCTGAAGAGTGTCGAAGGCTGCATAGGAGACTCCATAAGCTACGAAAAGGGCTACAGCATAGTAAGAATGATAAGCAAGAGCGAAACCGAGGCAAGTGATACCGAACATAGCATAGCCAAAGGAGAGAAGAGGCATCTTCCCCACTTTGTCTGCCAAGACCCCTATTGGGAAGGCGAAGACGGCATAAGAAACGTTGAAAAGAAGGTATAAGAGGGGGGCGATAGGTATGGAAATGCCCAGATCGTATGCCCTTAAGAGGAAGAATGCGTAACTGAAGTTGCTCAAGGAGAAGAGCAAAACGATAAAGATGAAGAATTTAAAACTCCTACTCAGGGATTTGAATCCAACCTTAAATCTGAAGGGCTTACTAGTCTTCACATGCTTGCTCCTCTCTCTGACGAAGACCAATAGCAGAAGAACTGCCAGTCCTCCAGGTATAATTGAAGCCAAGAAAACATCTCTATACCCTATGATGGGGAATAGTAAGAAGGCCATGAGGGGCCCGAGGACAGCCCCTAACGTATCCATGGACCTATGAAAGCCGTAGGTTTTCCCCCTGACTTCTGGATCAATGGAGTCGGCTATTAGAGCGTCCCGTGGAGAGGTTCTTATCCCCTTTCCAACTCTGTCGAGGGTTCTGATGGTGAAGACTTGAATCGCCGATGTTGAGAAATAGAATAGGGGTTTTATGAGGGCGGATATAGAGTAGCCCAAGGTTGCGAAAGGTTTTCTCCTTCCCGCTCTGTCAGAAAGCCAGCCCGAAAAGACCTTCAGAAGACTCGAGGTAGCCTCAGCAGCTCCTTCTATAAGCCCAACAACGGCTATCTGAACTCCCAAGACGGTCGTCATAAAGAAGGGGAGGAGAGCGAAGACCATCTCGCTACTAACATCGGTAAGAAGGCTCACTCCGCCCAAGATAATTACATTCAACGTCAGTCCGCTCATCAGTCCTACTTTTGGCAAATCAAACGCACCTCAACCATTAAGCCATTAACACATCACTTCTTCAACGAGTTCCCTTATCTTTTCTCTAGACCTTTTCAGCATTGTCATTCCCTTATCAGTCAGTCTATAGTACCTTCTTGCCTTGCCACGAACCACCCTCTGCTCACCAATCAGATAACCCTCTCGCTCAAGTGAATGAAGCATGGGGTATATCAACCCGGGACTGACGGAGTAGCCATGTCTCTTGAGCTCTCTCATCATATCTATACCACAGATAGCTTCCTTGCTCGCATGATAGAGTACGTGGGTTCTTATGAAACCGAGGAAGAACCTTCTGATCATGATATCGACTTTTGATATCAGATCATGATTTATTTATAAGTCTTTCTTTGTGCCTTTAAAACTTTTAAGGATCGACATCCTCATCCAAGAAAGGAAATAGGCAATAGACTGGTGGATTTGTTGAAAGGGAAAGAAGGGATTTCAAGGAAGGAGATAGAGCACATAGCGTGGTTGGCTAGGGTTGAGCTGTCTAAGAAGGAGCTGGAAGTCTTCTCCAAACAGTTGAACGAAATCCTAGCTTACTTTGCAAAGATAGATGAGGTAGACACCGAAGGCATCCCTCCTTCCCATCATGTTCTAGACTTCTCCAACGTCTTCAGAGAAGACGAAGTAGAATCATCTATGTCAGAAGAGAGCCTAAGAAATGTGCCACAAACCAAAGGCAGGTTCGTGAGAGCGCCTAGGATGACCTGAGGTAAATCTCATGCCTTGTCGAATGGAATTGTCAGCTTACAAATTAGTTGGAAGGATAAGGGCTAAAGAACTAAGGGTTGAGGACTACATTTC
>JACAEJ010000042.1 GCA_013388925.1 Nitrososphaerales archaeon | reverse complement strand
ACTTCTTTCTTATAAACATAAAGAAAACCGGCTTAAAGGCAAAAGAGCTCAAGAATAAATTATTGAATCTTGGCATATTAATTCGAGATTGTAACTCTTTCAAAGGGCTCGATGAATATTACATTAGGGTTGCCATAAGGACGAGAAAGGAGAATGAGTACTTGATAGAAGCCTTAAAGAAGGTGATGAAGTCATAAGTAATCAAAATACAAAATCAGGAAAATCTAAAGCTCTGATGGTTCAAGGCACATCGTCTTATTGTGGCAAGAGCCTCTTTGTAGCTGCTTTTTGTAAGATCTTCAAGGATGCTGGGTACAAAGTCGCTCCCTTCAAGGCTCAGAACATGTCTCTGAATTCGTTCGTAACAGAGGATGGGGGAGAGATCGCCCGAGCTCAGGCCCTTCAAGCCTTCGCCGCTGGCATAGAACCTACATCGGATATGAACCCCATCCTTCTTAAACCAAAAGGCGATACGACCTCCCAGATAGTCCTTCATGGCAAGCCCTACAAGGATATGAGCGCCAAGGATTACTACTCAGAATTCGCTCTAAGAGAGGGGATAAAGGGTGTAGAAGACTCTCTGAAGAGGCTCATGAATAAGTATGACATCGTCTTCATAGAAGGGGCGGGTAGCCCAGCAGAGATAAACATCTACGAATCCGACATAGCGAATATGCGCATAGCTGAAATGGCCGATGCTCCTGTGCTCCTCATTGTGGATATAGATAGGGGAGGGGCTTTTGCGAGCTTGGTTGGAACTCTAGAACTTCTTAGGAAAGAGCATAAAGAGTATGTCCAAGGTTTCATAATAAACAAGTTCAGGGGTCAGCCCATTCTATTAGAGCCAGGGTTGAAGAGGCTGGAGCAGATGACCGGCAAGCTTGTGTTAGGGGTTGTTCCTTTCATTCAAGACCTGATGCTACCTGATGAAGATTCTATGGCTCTTGAAAGAAGTTCAAAGGTAGATAGGGGCAGAGCAAACATAGCGATCATAAGGCTCCCAAGGATATCTAACTTCACAGACTTCGATCCCTTAGAATCAGAACCATCTTTAACCATTCGTTACGTCAAATCGATAGGAGAACTTGGTGTGCCAGATGCCGTGATTCTGCCAGGGACGAAGAATACCATTCAGGATCTGCTTTGGCTAAGAGAGAATGGACTGGCAAGAGAGATAGTCAGATTGGCAAAACTGGGAGTTCCTGTCTTTGGTATATGTGGAGGTTACCAGATCATGGGTAAAAGCATAACAGATAGAAAGGGTATCGAGGGCGGTGCCCCAGGAGAGTTCGATGGTCTTGGGCTTCTTGATATCACAACCGAGTTTTCTGGATATGATAAAATTACAAAAAGGGTCAAGGCTCAGATAGTTGGAGATGGTATGCTAAAACCAATCATAGGGAAGACCATCATAGGCTACGAGATTCATATGGGGAGGGCTTCTTTGGGCAAGGGCTCTAGACCAGCCTTTGAAATAATTGAGCGAGGAGGTAAGTGTGTTAGCGATCTTGATGGTGCTATAGATGCGAGTGGTTTGATCTGGGGAACATACATTCATGGGATCTTTGATACTCCTCCTATCAGAAAGTGCTTGGTCGATCTTCTTATGAAGAGGAATGGGGTAAAGCCTTCAGACATGTTTGTGGGAGATATAAGACTAGAGTGGGGGAGGAGCCTCAGGAAGCTATCTGAAATCATAAAGGCAAACCTAGACATGAAAAAAATTTGTGAGATCATAGGAATTCCTCCTATTGAAGGCTGACGCCTTGCTGAATCTCTTTTTCGTATTAGAATCGATGGCTATCTTACTCTTGGCCTTGGTCTTCGATCTAGCGTTTGGTGAGCCCAAAGAGAAGATCCATCCAACTGTTTGGATGGGCAAAACCATCGAATTTTTGGAGCCTAGGTTGAGGGGAGGTAGCCCAAAGTTAGAAAAGATGAAGGGGATATTGCTCGGTCTGACAGTAATCATAATATTCGCTCTAACATTCTACTTTTTGCTCCATCTTGTCAGGGAGTTCCGCTTCACAATTCTCTACATCATCTTTGCAAGCCTTGTTTTGAAGACTACCCTCTCCATCAAATGTATGGCTCAGCTATCGAGACCCATAGGGGTAGCCCTTGAAGAGGGCAGGTTGGAGGATGCAAAGAAGATGTTGAGGAGGATCGTGAGAAGGGATCCTGCAAATTTTGATGAGCAGAAGATAGTCTCGGCGACTGTGGAGTGTGTGGCAGAGAGTACCGTGGATGGTATTACATCCCCCTTATTCTATTACAGCATCTTAGGAGCTCCTTTAGCTATAGCCTACAGGGCAATAAACACCCTGGACTCCACGGTGGGTTACAAGGACAGGGAGCATGCCAACATAGGATGGTTCTCTGCTAGGATGGATAGCTTGGCCAATTACATCCCAGCAAGGATTACGGCCATCCTGATAGTCTTGTCTGCATATCTATTCCATGAAGATTGGAGAAGGTCTTGGGAGATATTGAAGAGGGATAGGAAAAAGACCGAAAGTCCCAACGCAGGCTGGATCATGTCAGCTATGGCTGGTGCGTTTAACGCTCAACTTGAGAAGCCAGGCTTTTACATCCTTGGCGATCCGATAAACCCTCTGAGCCCTGGACAGATACCAAGGGCCATAAGGATAATGAATCTCACAACCTTCCTTTTCACAATGATTGTCGTTCTGCCTATCGTTTTGCTGATGGGAGTAGTTCTGCCATGAAGGTTGAATGGAACCGTAATACATTAAAGTCCATACAAAGAAGGTCTGATTAGAAGGGTTCCAATTGATATGAGGATCGATGTGAAGATCAGCCAAGTTGAATGTGAGATCAAGAGGGGTACTCTAGTGATACGATTCAATGAGCCTTTAAATGTCCTGAGCTCGGCTGTCTTGAACGGAGGATTATTCAGAGCAAGAGCGATAATAAATCACCATGTCCCAAAGAGCTTCGACCATCGTGACCCTGCATATATATTGAGGAATTTAGTCAAAAATCTGGGATTGGCCGATGATACTGTAGGGTTCATGACAGCTGTCGAAGTCCATAACGTAGCCATCAGGACTGAGAGAGTCAAGGATTTGGTTGTAAGTGCATTGGTTACAGCAGGCCTATCCTATCCAGCCACAGCTGGAGATGATACGCTTCAATCCTCAGATATAGGGACCATCAACATAATCCTTCTTATCGACGGGAATCTTACAGATAGTTGCATAGTCAACTGTATCCAGACCGCTATCGAAGCGAAGACTGTCGCTTTGAGAGAGCTGGATGTTAGAAGTCGCTTCTCAAATAGCGTTGCAAGCGGCTCTACAAGCGATGCCATCGCGGTTGCATGCACAGGTGTTGGTGAGCCAATAAAGTTCGCCGGTACTGGAACGGAGATAGGGATTATGATAGGAAGGATTGTCAAGGAGGCAACAAAGGAGGCTATTCAGAAGCAGGACGGAACCATGCAAGACAGGTCTATTATAGAGAGGCTAAAGGAAAGGGGGATAAGTATCGAGGATATGGTAGAAACTGGCCTCAAGCTATTCACACCGTCCCATGAAATAGGGAGCAGGGAGAAGGCTTCAGAGCTTTTGAGGGAGGGTCTGATAAGGGCGTTGTCGGATGCCAACGTATCAGTTTTGATAATGGCTGCTCTTAGACTGCAAGAGGATGGGGAGATGGGATCGATACCAAACTTGCCCAAGGATAAATTCTTGAGAGACCCCATATCACTGGTGGCCGATGAGAGTATTGGAATCGCTATAGCAAACTACATATCTGGGACATGGGGCTTCTACAACTTTCTCTACTTTGAGAGGAAGAAGCCTGGCATGATAAAGAAACTCGGTCCTTTCCTCGACGATGCGATGAGTGGCTTGATAGCAGGGGTCCTCTCAGATATCTACAGAAGGTCAAGAGAAGAGTGAATAATGTGGGGATCATAAAGGGATTGAAGAGCATCATCGCCTTTCTCACGATAATTCCTATGGGGAAAGATAACTCCCTTGAAGATATGGCCAATTACATGCCCCTCTTCCCCCTGATAGGCTTGCTTATAGGCCTTCTCAGTGGGGCATTTGCTTGGTCTCTCCTACACTTCCTTCCTAGCCTAATAGTCGGGATACTTACACTGGGATTCATCCTTCTGATAACTGGCCTCCACCATACAGATGGTTTGCTGGACTTTGGAGATAGCCTGATGTACAAAGGCTCTCCGGAGAGGAAGATAGAGGTTATGAGTGATAAGCAGACTGGAGCAGGAGGCTTGGCCTTTGGCTTTGTAGTCTTGATGGCAACCGCCCTTGGTGTAGGGTTCTTGAGCATAGATAGGGTTATTCAGAGCTTGATCTTAGCCGAGATTTCTGCAAAGCTTGCCATGGTGATGATAGCATGGGTTGGAAAATCTGCTCATAAAGGCCTAGGCACTTACGTTGTTGATGCCATGCATAACAATCATCGAATTCTTCGATTGATCATACCTTTAGCCATATGCGTCAGCATAGCGATACCTTTAATGCCCATCGCTGGTTTAATCGTTATCCTATTAGCCATAATCGTCAGCCTGATACTAGTATCGATCTCTAATAGGCACTTCAAAGGTATTACAGGAGATGTCTTTGGAGCCGTGAATGAGATAGTCCGCATGGTTTCTCTAATGATAATCCTGGCGATCTGAATGGGAATATCTGCACTAATAATGGCTGGGGGCAAGGGAACCCGCATGAGAGGTCAGGAGGAGAAGCCCCTGTTGAAGATCTTTGGCAAACCTCTGATAGAGCATGTGTTAGACGCTCTAAAGGACGCCAGAGAGGTGACTAGGATTGTGGTCGCTACCAGCAAGCATACCCCTAAGACAGCCAAGAGGGCAAGGGAGCTCTCGTTGGAAGTTATCCAAACATCTGGCAAAGACTACCATGTGGATATGCGTGAGGCCATAAAGAAGTTGAATTTGAGATACGTCATAACGGTTTCAGCAGACCTTCCCCTTCTAAAGGGCAAGACTATAGACAAGATCGTAAAGCATTACAAAAGCTGTGGCAAGCCTGTCATGGCCGTCATGGTCCCTGCAGAAAGATTCAAAGGTCTTGGTGTGAGCATCGACCTTATTCTCGAAGATAAAGGCAGGCGTCTGGTTCCTGCCGGGATCAATGTCCTAGATGGTGATAGGGTAAAAGAAGAGAGGTTTGAGAAGGAGCTCGATCAGGAGCTACTTGTAATCGATAGCGAGGAATTCTTGAATACAAATACACCTCAAGACATAATGATAACAGAGCGATTACTCAGCTCGATGAGTAAGAAATGATCTTTGATCATAATATTGATTAAGAAACCAATTTCTTGGTTATCTTATAACCACAACATGGGCAGATGAACCCGTCCCAATTCCCGAAGATTTGAATACCACAATTTGGACATATCACTGGTGTGTAATAGTACGTACTCATCGCCATAATATTTCGCCACAACTCACATCGATAGTTGAAGAGTAGCTTTCCATCGTTGACATGTTAAGGAGATTGCTCCCTACACATGGGCAACAAGACAATAATCCAGCTTCCATGAATCCTGAACCATTGGTATGGTATTTATGTCTAGTTTTTGCCGTAGTTTGATACGTTTTTTGTCGATAATTTTATTCATGAGAAGAAATTCATTACACCTTTGCCCAACTCAAGATGGTAAGTGGGCACCGGCACCGTTGCTTTATTCAAGTTTTAGCTTTTCCAATTTGGGATGAATCACAAGTTGACAATAAGGAGCATTTCGATTTCTATTGTAATAGTCTTGATGATAGCCCTCAGCCTTATAGAAGTTGTTTAAAGGTTTGATTTCCGTTACAATAGGCTTATCGAACTTTTTTGCAACTTCAGCTTTGGATCTTTCTGCTATTCTTTTCTGCTCTTCATTATGATAGAATATCACTGATCTGTATTGGGTACCTACATCTGGCCCTTGACGATTCAAAGAAGTAGAATCATGGGCTATCCAGAATACTTCTAAAAGTTCTCCGTAGCTTACTATTTTAGGATCGAAGGTTATCTGCACTACCTCTGCATGCCCAGTTTTTCCACTACACACTTCCTCATAAGTTGGATTTTCTACCGTTCCGCCTGAAAATCCAGAAACTACTGATTTGACTCCCTTTATTCGTTGAAATACAGCTTCGACACACCAGAAGCAGCCTGCTCCAAAGGTTGCCTTTTCCAACTCCTCTGGCATAAGTCTCACTTTTTCTTTTTGAAATCTAAAGCGACAGAATTGATGCAGTATCTTTTGCCAGTAGGTTTTGGGCCATCGTCAAACACATGCCCTAAATGAGCTCCACACTTACTACAAACGACTTCCATCCTGTGCATGCCATGACTAAAATCATTCTGCAGTTTGACATTGTTTCCTTTTATGGATTTGGTAAAGCTGGGCCATCCTGTGCCAGAGTCAAATTTGTCTTCGGAAGAAAACAATTCATTACCGCAAACCCTGCACTCATAAACTCCTTTTTCCTTGTTAAAGAGATACTTTCCTGTGAATGGAGCTTCTGTTCCTTTTAGAAAACAAACTTCATATTGTTCTGACGTAAGACTCTTCTTCAATTCTTCTTCAGATTTAGGAACTTTCTTCATCTGATTATTATATCCAAAAACAGATATTTAAAATTGAGGAATTAGAATGCAGGCTCAAGCCATCACTTTCATCGCTTCTATGTTCTCAGTCTGGCAGAAGGCATTTCAGGCTGATATAGCACCAAGAATAGGATCTATTACCAAGGCATTTGTTTGGATGGATGGGCATCTTTAGGAGGGGAGTCAACAATATCTCACACATCTAAGTCATTAGGAGGCGCCGGCACCGCCGCTTCGCAAGGGCTCTCGCACCTCACTAACACGACGGCGACGACGGGTTTGACTTCTGGGTTCGAAATGGGACCAGGTCGGACCCCGTCGCTATGGCCGGCTATATTATGGATAATAAAAGTAGTAAATTAATCTTGCTCTAAGTGAGCCCATTAAGGAATCTTCATATGTAAGAATAATGTGATATGGCTGATCTTTTGGTGGGCGGTATGGCTTCTTTAAAAGGCTACAAGCTGATCGAGTTCGACTGTGATGGCGTGCTGATCGATGGCCATGCATCCATCTACGTTGCTGATGAGTTGGGCTTCGGTACCAAGATAAGGGAAGTATACAAAGATGTTATTATGGGCTTAAAGGACTTCTCCCAAGCCACAAAGGAGAGTCTAAAGCTCTTCTCGGGCCTGAAGGAGAGTGACATCTCTCCCATATTAAATTCTATTCCTCTTATGGAAGGGGCTGAAGATGTGGTAAAAACTCTAAAGAAGAGTGGCTTCATAATCGGAACCATTAGTGCAGGCGCCTCCCAGTACTTTACCGATGTCTTAAAGCATCGACTGAATCTTGACTTTGCTTTAGGCACTGGTGTGAAGGTAAAAGATGGTGTCTTTACTGGCATAAGCTCTCCCATTATAGACATGAAGAATAAGGACTATCACTTTGCCAAGATCGTTAAAAAGTATGGCTTCAATTTATCAGAATGCGTTGCTGTAGGAGATGATGTATCTAACGTATCATTGTTCAAAAAAGTGGGGTTTAGTATTGCTTTCAACACAGGTTGTCTAAAGCAGGAGTTTGAAAAGTTGAGTCTTCCAAGCAATGATAAAGCATCCTTGATCTCAATGCTATCTCTAGCTGAGATGCAGGTGAAGTTCAATGCTCGTGCTACCATAGAAACAAAGGACTTAAGGGCAATACTCCATGTTTTAGGGATTAAAGAGTAATTATAACTGAAAGCTAGATAGTTATGAAGCTGACCAATAAAGCAGAGATTATCAATTGGGTTGGAATGTAAGCGAATGCAAAAAGTAATCCACTAGGCCCTACCTTACGATCTTCAAGTTTTGGCACTAGATACTTAAGCAGTAATTCGAACCATAGGACATAGAATCCATAAAGAAAAGGCAATATCAACGGATAACCTTGGACTATTTGGGTGCCTCCAAAATTGTTGCTCCAAGCTTTACTATAGACCATTGGCAATTCTAGTAACAGATCTAAGAGAGCCCCAGCTATGAGAGCTCTTGGATAATTCATGTAACCTTTTGATGCAAAGCTTGCAAATCCAATAAGAGCAAACCATGAAAATGGCATTACAACAGGGACTCCTGCTAGATACAATGAAAAGAGTTCTTGATTGTATGTAGTGAGGCCAGTACTTAGCCCCCATATTTCGACTATTAACATCAATGTTGCTACATGAATAAGATGGTATCTGGTTTTGGTATCAAGCAAAAGATACGCAAATAAGGCCAAGGCGACCATTAAGACTTCATAGCCGACTCCAAGTAATTGGGGCATGGTTTTTATACCCATTAAAAGCTATATTACAATCTGCTACATCTCAACCTTCAATTCAAATACACAATGCTCGTCCCCTAGAGCCTTGCACTTTGTCTCACTGCAGTTTATTATCCTCTTGAAGGTCAAAGAGCATGCTCCAGTTAATGCTCCACTTATGGATCGACATACGGGTCTTATCGATTTTATTCCTTCACAAAGGAAGCAATCATAAACATTGACCAAGAATCGATCTGGTGAGTCCTCCTTTATATCACAATCCAGTTTATAGCCAATATGCAAGGTTATTTTAATAATCTTTGGAAGGTACTTGAGATCGATGCTGCTAGTTACATCCTCTCCCAACTTTCGAATGCGTTCTAATGTAGTGCTACGACCAACCAATTCGTGAAAACCTTCCTCTAAGTTGAGCAGATTTTCGATAGACTCGATACCAAGTTCTGTACTCTCACCAAAGAATGTCTTCAGGAATTCGAAGACAGCCCTTTTCTCTGCAACGTACACATCAGCAGGTATGGATTTTGTCGGTTTTCTGCCCACAACCCACCTAGTAATAACAGGGGGGAGTCTTAAGGCAAGCCCAGTCTTCCAACTAACAGATCTACCTATGTTGAACTTTCTCTCATCTACAAGCTTCTCAGCCTTCTTGATCACCCTTACATAGCCAAGTATGTGCCACTTTGCTATCTTCTCCACTATCCTATCGAAACGCTCATGGAAGAGCATCTTGAGAGAGAACATATCTCTCCCCTCTAGTTGTGACAGTAGCCAGTAGTCATGAGTAGATAATCCCGTAGGTAATCCCGTACCGCACTCTATCCTTAGGAATGGAAGGTCTTTTTTGTAGCCTTCGACCCTCTGTCTTATTTCATCTAAGGTTATTAGAGGGAATTTATCTCTGTACTCGCCTTCCCATTCTATAAGAACCTTGGAACCTTCTATCTTATAGCGAAATTCATGGAGGTGCCACTCTGGCTTGCAACAGCGCATCGCTATGAAGCTCAGACCGAAGCGCTTTCCTTCACGCTTCACCCTAATCTCAATCACTCCGTCTACGATGGACATGATCTTCTTTTCTACTTCATGAAAAGCACCCTTTGGCAAAAGATAAAACTCGACCGTTCTGTTACTCTTAATCCGATCCAGCCACCCTTCAAGAGTGCGTAGGAATGCCCCGGCTTCGTACTTTATAATGAAGTCTGGGAGGTAGCTATGGATTATGATAGAACTTTTGGAACCTTCTCTTAACTTGTTGATATTTACGCTGGCATCGCTAAGGGATAGGTCACCCATGACAATGACCTGACCGCTAGGGGTCTCAACTCCATGAGAGACTAGCTCAAAGGGCTTCTCCCTTCTGAACAGAGTTGATAATAAGTTCTTGGCTTCTATAAAGCTCTCATCGAGCACTAGGATCGAGGAGCCATGATTTATCGTAACTATCTCGTCAAAAATCTCGTGCCCAGTGTAGAACCTATCCACTTCGGAATCCGATATTCTTCTGCCTTTTTTATTAATAAGGTTTGTAGTCTAGAATTCTATTTCATTATGTATCTTTTTAGCCCCATTATGTCATCGGGTATGGCCCTCTTTATTTTATCAAGGTCGCCCAACGAGGAGAAGAAGAGTTTCAGACTTTCATAATCCCTGTTCATGTTGAGTATCTTCCTCATTAAGAACATTCTAAGAAGCCTATAACTCCGAATCAGGCCTTCTAAATCCAAAAATCCTTTCAAAGAGTCTTTTGCCTCATAGAGCGTCTCTATCCCCGTTATGAAGAAAAGGTCTGCAAGCCTTATAGTGTCCATGAGGATGCCGGTCTCTCGAAGCTTCTTGACCATCTCTTGAGCGCTCTTTTCTTCGAGATCGTTGTAGGAAATGACGCCCCTCTCAAGGGCAAGGATTATCGAACTGTTGATGGATTTGGTGCTCAAATCTTCATATATGTCTTGGACGTCATCGTAGAATAGACACGACTTGAAGATGAGAGAATTCCCAAATTTTAGTGATTCGATGGCTCTTTCTTGGCATCCATCAAAACCTTCAATTCCTTCTTCCAAAAAACATAGATCGATATCTATCCATAAATCCCCGATGCTCTTTTCAGAGATCCGACCTATGTACTCTCTTAAGGAGGGTAGCCTGCCCTTTCTATCCGCCTTGTGCTTGATGGAATTTATTTGCCCATCGACTATCTTTATGACATCGTTCAAGTAGGCCCCATACATCTGGGAAGTATGCAATCGACACGAATTTACAGCCCTGAAGACCCATGTCCCCATCTTAAAGGCAGAATTTTCAGCCCTAGCTATTATAGGATCTCGATCCCGTTTTTGATTGTCATACTCTCCTCTCGTATGGGCAGATAGCCAGTTCTTGAGTGCGTCTACTGCTTGTGATGTGTCATGAACTTCATCGTTAAGGTTATCCAGTAACTTGGCATTGGCCCCGAAGGATGTCTTTGTCAAGATGGCCATCAAAATCTTCTGACTGTCACACACTTTATACAACAAGGGCAAAGATGTAATAGTAGCGATATAAGCAGCGTAAGTCCAGTGCTTCTCTTTTACATAACGGCGATCTATCAAAGAAGAGTAATCGAGGCATTCGGGATCATCAGAAAGATTATACAATCTGTACCTATACCTTCTCATAGCCTCATTTATGAGGCGGTAAGTATTGCCAGCTCTCAAGGAAGGGTAGCGGTGGCAAAGAAGGAGCCATAGCATTGCGCCCGCTTTGTAGAGAGAGTTTAACCCTTCCTTTCTATTGGGCACAGTGTGTGGCTTTATAGTATGCCTCTTTGGTGGCACCTCCAACTGAGGCAGAATTCTACCATGAATCAGGGCTCTACCCTTGGGGACGCTTTGAGATACGACTCCATTCGTAAGGTCATCCCTTCCCATGGGAAATATACTATCGATTGACATTCGATAGATTCGAGCTATAGAGCAGAAATCTATCTTATAAATATTTCATCGGTGCGTTACTTTAGCGCATACAGTCGTTATGTATACGTTATGATCTAATCATCAAGAACAATTATTTCTTCAAGACCATAAGGCTTTATACCCTCCTAGAAATCATCGATTAGAGGGGTCGTCGTCTAGCATGGTTCTCAAGAACCCTAGTGAGGTAGGACGGCAGGCTCCAGAGGTTATCTATAGGTTCGCTGACAATATGGATGATGTGCTTCTGGAGCGGGGGAACCTGTAGGTCGTGGGTTCAAATCCCACCGACCCCACCTT
>JACAEJ010000046.1 GCA_013388925.1 Nitrososphaerales archaeon | reverse complement strand
TGAACCAAAGCCAATCTTGCCTCTCTCTTTTTCTTGTCCTTCTCTTGCAGCACAGGACTCTTTTCATAGAAGACATTAAAGGTCGTTGCGAGCTGATAGGCATACCTTGCAAGAATCTTCGGCGACAAGTTTCTTAAGGCATCTTCAACGTAAAGGTCGAACTTTGATATCAACTTTACCAACTCTAGTTCTGCGACATCGTTCAGTAAAGAAGCGCCTTCAAGGGTTATCCTCGGTATCGCTCCAGCCTTTTGGAGTATGCTTGATGCCCTTGCGTGGGCATACTGGACATAGGGACCCGTTTCACCCTCTAGATTGAGGGACTCATTCAAATCAAAGACTATCATCCTGTCCAGGTCCTGCTTTATTAGTTCAAAGCGGAGGGCCGATACGGCAACCTTCTCGGCTATTTCATGGAGCCATTCCTCGCCCTCTTTTAGATTCCTCTTCTTGGTTTCCTCATAGGCTTTTTTGTGCAGAGCTTCAAGAACATCATCAGCGTTGACGTAGACTCCCTTCCTTCCCGACATGTGAACGAAATCTCTTCCCTCTATCATCATGCCAAGCTCATCGGCGGTGCCCTTACTCAATGAAACTACTTCGTAGCCAAGATGCACATAATTCCTTTCAAATTTCTCTCCGCCCAAAAGAGATAGAATATATGAAATTATTTTTTGAAGCCTGCTCTGCCTCACATCGATTACCGTTATTGCCAGATCGGAATTACCAAAGTTAGGGTGGTCTCTTCTACCCTTTCCCGATACTGTAGACCAAAGGGCTTTGTCATTGGGCTGTTTTATGAAAACATCATATTGGAATGGATCCTCTACCAAACCTATCTTCCATGAAGCATAGGGTATGTCCTTGGCAATATAGGTCAGAGTACCGTCGCTCCTCTTGAGAACCTTCTCGCTCTCCTCTCCCTCCATCTTTATGGCCCAACACCCAGCAAGCTTGCCATCCTCTACAAGTTGAACTACTCCTTTGTCCTTCATGTCTTCAAAGACTCTATTCCAGAGCTTGGTCTCTATGATGTTGGTCTCAAAGTTTAGGCAGTCATAGTACGCCTCTATCCTCCAGCATGTCTTGAGTTGCTCCCTTACAACTCTTCTTGTCAGCTCCTTGGCGAAGTCTGCTATATCTGATCCACCCTCCTCTATGGCTCTCAATACCTCCTTCTGCTTCACGATTAGATCAGGCTCTATGGAGTAAAGCTCGTTCACCCTAACATAAACATGATCGCCACAATAATGGTCGAACTTCTCACCGTTGGGTGGTTTGGAAGGGAAACCCAAGAACTTGAAACCAACCACTATATCTGCTATCTGCAACCCTGAGTCATCGATGTAGTTCAATACATGCACGTCGTGCCTTGTGAACTTTAATATCCTGTAAATAGAGTCACCAAGGACAAGGTTTCTCAAGTGGCCTATGTGCAATGCCTTATTCGGGTTTACGCTCGTGTGCTCGACACAGACCCTCTTACCTTTTCCAATGTTCAAAGACCCATAATTCTCCTTGGATACAGCTTCGAAGATCGATCTATAGGCTAGTTCTGGATATCTTGCCTTGAAGTTGATGTAGCCTGGCTTACGGACCTCAAAATCCGCTATCAAAGACTCGCTTGGTACTTCTAAATTGTTGCCTATGACATCTGCAACCTCAAAGGCGTTAAGACCCAGTCTGCTGGCTATTATGAAGGCAACATTTATCGACAGATCGCCAAATTCGGGTCTGGGCGGATCGAAGGGCTCAAAGTCTATGATGGGGAAATCCGCCTTGCCTACAGCCCTCTCGACACTTCTCTTGACCTGATCCTTGAACTCTCTAAAGCTCACTGCTTGGCACCTCTGTCCAATTTGAGTTTCATAAACTTCTCAGTGACGTGCTGAATCGCCTCAACGAGCCCATCTCCCATGCTTGCCTTCACGGAGAAGCTGGCCTTCTCCTTTAGACTGTCTGGTGCATTGCCCAAGGCTATGCTGTAGCCACATGCCGTGAACATGGGGATATCTATTTCACTATCACCTATGGCTACTATCTTACCTGCTTCTATGTTGAGGTGTTTTGTTGCGATTCTCAAGCCCACAGCCTTGTTCACATTCTTGTGGGTAAGATGGTAGCCGTACTTGCTATCTTGAATCATTACCGGTATGTCATTCTCTTCAAGGACCCTTCTACCCTCATAGATATCGAAGGATCTCTCCAGAACAACCTCGGTAAAGCGGGGAAAGACCAGTTTCTTCCTTACGCTAGGAATTCTCTTTGAGAGAAGGTCATAGGCCATCATACTATAGGAGATGTCTGCCAGTAGGGCCATGTCTGAGGGAGATGTTGCGACAACCCCACCGTTCTCCCCTACCACTACCTTTGTCGTTCCAAGGTATATGGATAGAGCGAGGGCCTCCCATGCGCTCCTTCCACTAACTAATATAACTCTATAGCCCATCCTCTCCAACCAACGTAGAGTATAGGCAGCGTCAAGGCTTATGACCCCTCCATCCTCAGTTATAGTGCCATCCACATCGACGGCGAAGCCCCTTATCTCCATGATGAGCACCTATCTATCACATGACCAATATTGAAATAAAGATACGTGGTTCTTTAATGTTGTTATATATGTGAACTCGTATTTAGATGGGCCCGTAGCCTAGCATGGATCATGGCGTCAGCCTCCGAAGCTGAAGGTCGTGGGTTCGAATCCCACCGGGCCCGCTATCTCGTTAATGACGGTAGTATGGTCTTAGATCAATGATGCAGTTAAAGGCTGGTTAAGAATCATTGAAAACTTCGAGTATAAGCTTGGTTCTTATTGCACAAAAATGCAAAAAGGCAATAGGGAGAGTGTGCTATTAAAAATTATCGAAGAATATTGTGAAGCACCTTAACTCTTATATAATGAAAAGATTTTTATAATCAATTGTGAAAGTGGATAAGCATGCCAGCAAAGCCTCATTTGAACCTTGTAATCTGTGGGCACGTAGACCACGGGAAGTCTACAGCCATGGGCCACTTTCTCTTCGACCTTGGTGTTGTAGACCAACGCACAATTGAGGAGTATGCTAAAGAGTCTGAGAAGACTGGTGCAGGGGATACCTTCAAGTTCGCCTGGGTTCTGGATAGGCTGAAGGATGAACGTGAGAGAGGAGTTACTATAGACCTTGCCTTTCAGAAGTTCGAGACGGACAAATACTTCTTTACCCTCATAGATGCACCAGGCCATAGAGACTTCGTCAAGAACATGATCACAGGAGCAAGCCAGGCCGATGCCGCTATACTGGTAGTCTCTTCCAAGAAGGGAGAGTATGAAGTAGGCACAGGCCCTGGAGGGCAGACTCGTGAGCATGCCTTCCTCCTGAGAACCCTGGGGGTAAACCAGATGGTGGTGTTCATGAGCAAGCTCGACGATAATACTGTCAACTACAGTAAGGATAGGTACGAAGAAGTCAAGGATGGAATGGTGAAGCTTCTTAAGACTGTAGGCTATGATGTATCAAAGATCAACTTTATACCGGGCTCGGGCTGGACCGGTGAGAACCTTGTCAAGAAATCTGAAAAGATGAAGTGGTACACTGGCCCAACTGTATACGAGGCCCTTGACAAGTTGGTCGAGCCTTCAAAACCCATCGACAAGCCCCTCCGCCTCCCAGTTCAGGATGTATACACCATCACGGGAGTGGGCACAGTTCCTGTAGGGAGAGTCGAGACGGGTGTCGTCAAGGTGGGGGATACGATAGTGATAGCTCCCTCTATGGTGACGGCAGAGGTAAGGTCCATAGAGACACACCACACAGGAATTCCCCAAGCCATTCCCGGCGATAACATAGGCTTCAACCTAAGGGGCATCTCCAAGAAGGACATCAAAAGGGGAGATGTAATAGGCAGTCCTAACAACCCACCCAATGTAGCCAAGGAGTTTATAGCCCAGATAATAGTAGTTTACCATCCCACTGCGATAGCAGCAGGTTACACTCCCGTATTACACGCCCACACAGCGCAGGTAGCTGCTCAGATCACAGAACTCATATCCAAGATAGACCCAAGGTCTGGTCAAGTGGTAGAAGAGAAGCCGAAATCCCTCAAGACAGGAGACTCGGCTATGATCAGGATTCAACCACTAAGGCCCCTTTGCATAGAGCTCTACAAAGAGGTACCGGAGCTAGGGCGCTTCGCCCTTAGGGACATGGGAACAACGATAGCAGCAGGGATCGTGAAAGAGATCACCCAAAAATGGACTGTCGAGAAGGCAGTGGCGAAGGCTTAACCATATGTAGACCCATCAGTTCTAAAAGGCAGAAAGCATACTATATGGCAGAGCATAAGCTCTAAGATGGATCGAACCCGTCAAACCAAGAAAGTTTTAAGACAACTCTTCCATCGAATAACTTGTGAATGAAAACTCAAAGTATGAAGGCTGGAAAAGGGTCTACGAGGACTATCCATTAGAGGCCCTTCCCTGGGAATTGGGTAAGCCAAGAAAAGTCTTGGTAGAGCTGATCGAAAGCGGAAGGATTGGAAAAGGCAGAGCCTTGGATATCTGCTGTGGTGCAGGTACGAACACAGTCTATATGACATTGAAGGGTTTTGAAGTGACAGGGATGGACATAGCCCCAAAAGCCATAGAGATGGCAAAAGAGAAGGCCAAGAAAGCTGGAGTCGATATAAGATTTATTTCGGGAAACGTCGTTCATCCACCCTTCAAGGACGAAGAGTTCGACTTTATCTTCGACATGGGTTGCTTCCACCACATCCTGCCCGAGGATAGAGAGGCTTTCATAAAAGGAGTTCATAGAACCTTAAGAGTTGGCGGCAAGTACTTTTTAACTTGCTTTAGCTACAAAAACGGCCGTGCATGGAACCATTTCACTGAAGACGATATCATCAGGCACTTTTCTGGCTACTTTAGGATCAAGGAATTAAAGCATTACTCATCCCTTGAAGGAGATGGAGTCATCAGATACTTTTACTCTGTCTTGATGGAAAAATAGGGCTAAACAATGCGATCATAATGAAATGCTTATGAAAAATGATGTTACGAAGACTTCCAAGAAGGCTGATAAGAGGAAGAGGGACAAGATGTACAAAACAAAGAACCTTAACGCCTTTTTCAACTCAAATCTTAGCTCAACATCTTTTCCATCCAGCTTGAGAACGGTCTGAACTCCCATCCTTAGGCCTATGGCAACACTCAGTAAAAAGACGGGTATCTCTACTATCCCATGGGGGAGTATCGCCGATAGGACAAAAACCACTCCTCCTTCTCTTATAGCATCGGAGACTACCATGCCTATCAAAAGACCGTTGGTGGTTACGAAGAGGAGAGGTGCTATGGCAAAGATGAAGCCCAGCAGTATTGCAAAGAAGCTCTTGACGGAATTGTTCAGGAATATGAAGAGCATCAGGATAATGGGGTTCAATTCTGTTATCCATTGAAAAACCTCTCCAAACTCTTTAAGAATGCCAAATTGTAGCAACTCTCCAACAACGTATCCAATCATGAAAAAAGAGGCGAAGAGAATCGAAGCTAGAATAATATAAGGTCTAAGTTGGTAGAGGTAAAGCTTGGTGCCACTACTTGCCATAAGATCGTGTCTCAAAGACAGATATTTATGCCGTATTCCTCAATGATAAGCCTTAAAAGATGGCCGATTGAGAGATAATATGTCATGCCTCAGACAGCTAGGATAAAGCTCACCAGTACGAATCTGGGCAACCTTGAGCAGGTCTGCAAGGAGATAAAGGATATAACAGAAAAGACGGGCATAAAGGTTAGAGGCCCCCTTCCCTTACCAACGAAGAAGCTCAAGGTGGTTACAAGGAAAGCGCCCAGTGGTCAGGGCAGCCATACCTTTGACAAATGGGAGATGAGGGTACATCGTAGGCTCATAGACCTAAATGCTGACGACAGGACAATGCGTCAACTCATGAGGCTAAGGGTTCCTGATGATGTCTTCATAGAGGTCAACCTTTCTACCAAGTGATTATTCGAAGATTTTTATACCTTCCAGTCTGTTCTAACTCTTTCGCCATGTATGACTACCTTAAGTAGGCCTATAAAGGTCATCAAAAGAACAATAGGTGAATAGAAGAAGTAGAAGAGCAGAAATTCTATCGGGTTGAAGGACGAGCCCATCTTCCTTACAAGAGGATAATACACTCCTGAAAAGATGGTGAAGGTTAGAAGTGCTGCTATCAAGTTCTTAAAGATGGGGATGCCGAACGAGGTCAGGAATATTGGAGGCAGGGCAAGGCTTGTGAAGGTGGCTAGGACAGTCAGTGCAAAAGCGATCAGATGGTAGTAGACCGTATCAGGCAGAAGATAGATCAATGATAGAAGGAGGAGGGAAGGCAGAACCAGCAATAGAGAAGGAAGGACAACTTGAGGCTTCTTTATTATGATTCTGACAAGGTGTGCATAGTGATCCTTCAGCCACAGAGCGGCACCTATACTCCACCTCTTCCTCTGAGCATACCACTCTCTCCATCCTGACGGAGCCTTTACGAAGACTGTAACTTTGTCCGTGAATCTGAAGCTCAGATTTCTTATGAACGATCTTGT
>JACAEJ010000025.1 GCA_013388925.1 Nitrososphaerales archaeon | reverse complement strand
GTAGAAACTAGCCCATGAATGCTTTGTAGCCCCACTATGGCAGGAAGGCCTTAAGAGCCTCTGGCCAAAGTCCACATCATCAAGAGTAAGGCTCTTTACCTCTCCAGGTCTTAATCCACTTGAGGCTAGAAGAAGGAAATAGACCTTCACTTCTAAGCTGGGCACGGCATGAAAGAAGGCTTGAAGATCCTCTTTTGATAGTATCTTCTTTGGAGTAAAACCTTTATGAATGAATTTGAAGTCATCCAGAGCCTTATCATAGCCTTTGAATCTCATATACGCTTTGAAGGCAGAGAGGGTAAGAGAATAATGATCTGGGGAATAACAGCCTCTCATCCATCTTAAGTACTCCTTTATCTCGCTCAATGTAATAGGCTCTCCTATATGCTTGAAGGATCTTCTTAACAATCTAGGATATTCTCTCTGAGTTACAGCTGATTTATTTTGATCCTGTAGCCAGCTTTTGAAAGCCTCTAAATCACTCTTATCAATAACTTCATCTTCACCATAGCCTGTAAAATTGGATATAGGGCTTATTTCTAAATGCTGCAGCCCCTCCCATGGCTCTAAGCTCTCCATTGTCTCGGTAGCCTTCTCATATGGCTCTAAAGCCTTCTTTATCTTCTCCGCAGCCTTCTCTAAAGCCCTCTTTCTATCCTCTTCACTTATAGGTTTATTAAAACGTATGGCGAGATTTAAAGACGCTGTAGGTCCGGGGTTCAAGTCCCCGCGGGCCCGCCAATAAAGTAAGGACTTTACTTTGGTTTATCTTAAGGAGGCTAATGATCGAAAGTTGCTTTGCCGGTCTGTCCCAATCTTATTCATAAACTTCATCCCCCATATCTTGTTTATTCTGAGTCAAAACTATCACACCATTTTCCGTTGGGGTCAGCGTGTGCTCGAATTGAGCCACTACCCTTTGTGAAGCTTCTACAAGGACGGAATATGCATGCAAAGCCTTCATTTTGGTTAGTCTGTCTAGCATACTCTTGACCTCATTCTTGTCTATTATGTCTATGAGCCACCTAGCAGTGAAGGGTAAAGTTTTGAAGCGTCTCCATATTTCATCGATCAAGGAGTCGAGTCTCTTATCACCAGTCTTCTTCCTACTTATCAGAGAGTAAATGTTCCTTATGCTGCTATCTACAACCACCCCTGCTCCGTCTAGAGTTGTAAGGAAGGGCTCTATGGCATAGACCTCGTTGGCCTTTAGCAAGGGGGTACTGGCCAACCATACGTTAGGTATAGAGACTCCCCCATGGATCTTGTACTGTTGCAAGAGATGGCCGCTAAGGTTGGATATAGGTTGGAAACCTCTCTTCTTTGCGCCGTCTTCAACTACTCTCCCTATCTCCCCCGCCCTTACTCCTTCTCTTATCGTGCTGATGGCTTCCTTCAAAACTTCTTCCGTCGCTCTCACCAATGCATCGTAGTCTGGGTTGAAGGATAAGGTGAAGGCCGTGTCTATTATGTACCCATTCACATGAACCCCAAAGTCTATCTTTACAACATCCCCGTTTTTGATTAGACTTTCATCGTCTATTTCAGCAGTGTAGTGTGCAGTAACGCTGTTGATGCCGACATTGCAAGGGAAGGCTGGCTCTCCCCCTAGGGCTTTTGTCATAGCCTCGACTTCGTTGCATATGTCAAGAATCCTATCACCGACGGAGACCTTTCTACTCGTATCATCAATGACATTTGATGCTATCCTCCCAGCCTTAAAGTACTCTCGAGGAATGCTCAATACCATTACTCTAGAACCTATGTGTTTAATAGATGTGGTTTTTAAAAAGGTGTTGATCGAAATGAGTAAGTATAGGAGAGTAGCGGTAGGGGGAACTTTCGATTACCTTCACATAGGGCATAAGGCTTTGTTAAAGACTGCTTTCGAATCTGGAGAATCGGTGGTGATAGGGGTATCTTCGGATGTTTTTGCTAGAGAGCTGAGCAAGGGCGTGAAGCAGAACTTCTTAGATAGGGTTGATAGGTTGAAGAATTTCTTGAATTCTATCTTTCCCAATAGAAGGTATGAGATACATGTACTAGAGGACCACTTTGGGCCAGTCGTTACTGAGAAGGATATAGATGCAATCGTGGTTAGTGAAGAGACCCTAGGTAGAGCAAAGGAGGCCAACAGATCAAGAAAGTCCAACGGATTGAAGCCTTTGAAGATAATACTGATCGATACAGTCTTAGCGGATGATAGGCTACCAGTATCATCAACTAGAATTAGGAACAAAGAGATAGATGAGGAAGGACATACAATTAGACACTAAAACGCTCGCTTAACTCCCGTAGTTTGAAACTGAATTCAAGGAGGCTACTTGAAACCCATGTTCAGGTACATAGGACTAGGTTTCTGTTTTGTTACAACCATTTCTATGAAGTACCTTCGATTACAGTAAGGGCATATAGGCTGGAAGTCCTCCGTTCTAAAGTCCTTGTCGCACACACAGTGGACATTGAAGAGAATACGATTGAGCTCTACTCTTGCCAACTCCTCAAAGGTGCTTTCCATCGATTTCTTAATATATAGTGACTATATTTAAACCCATAACAATTCGTTCGTAAAAGATGTGTAGGAAGTTGTCTGAATGGTATCACATATGCACAAGTTATGAGTAAAGGAGTATCGATCGTGCCATATGTCATTCTATTTCTTCCTATAGCTTTCTGGTATCTCAATGGCCTCTGATAGGCTGAATTTGCGACTTATGAGTTTGCCTAGGTTTTTGGATACAATGTTGAGCTTATAACGACTCTTGAGCATCCTCATAAAGCCAGATGTCAAGTATTCTGGTCTGAGCAGGAACTTCTTCGAGGCATTGTAGATCATAGGGTATATCTCCCCCAACGGAACTGCCTTTGGGCATATTTCCGATGCATACACACCTCTCTCCCAATACATGTCTTCGTCCAAGTATCCCTGTGAAGAGAGGTTAGCCCATAGAGGAGTTCCTGGGTGAATCTCCAAAGGATGGAAGAGGGGCACATCTATATCTATCTTCTGGGAAAAGTCAAACGTATTTTCAATCTCTTCTCTAGTCTCATCTGGTGCTCCGACTATAAAAGAGCCGACGATGATATCTATACCAGCCCTCCTAGCGGCCTTTGCTGCCGCTCTAGATTGCGATGGAGTAATGCCTTTATTATAAAAATCCAGGATTCTCTGGTTCGCGCTCTCCATGCCATAGTAGATGATCTTACATCCAGTCTTGGCCATGGCCCTCAACGCTTCCATGGATATGCAGTCAACCCTTGCGTCGCAGACCCATTCCATATCGATCCTGTTCTCCTTCATCTGACGGCATATGTCTATCACCCTCTTTTGGTTCAGGGCAAAGTTGTCATCTACGAATACAATTTGTCTAAACCCCTGACTGTAGAGCATCTCCAACTCTTCAACGATGTTTTCTGGAGACCTGGGCCTCCAAGTGCGACGGGCGAACAGGGAGCAGGCACAATATGTGCAGTTGAAAGGACAGCCACGAGAAGAGACTACAGTGGTAAACCTTTTCGTTGCCACTTCCAGCCCAGCCAGGGTCGATGTATACTCATCCTTCAGTAACCCTCGATCTGGAAATGGAAGTCCGTCGATATCTTTTATGAGCGGCCTGTCAGGGGTGGAGACGATTCTGTCCCCTTCTCTAAAGGTGATGCCTCCAACGTCTCCAAAGCCCTTCCCCCTCTCCAATCGGTCGGCTATTTCTAGACATGTAAACTCTGCTTCATTTCGAACTATCAAGTCGACGAAGGGATACTTATCGAGAATTTTTGGGGCGTTGAAGGTAGCATGATAATTTCCAAATGCGATCTTGATGTCTGGATACCTTTCCTTTACCTTTTCGGCGATAATAGCGGCAGACCTGCCGGAACTGGATAGAGTGGAGAAACCAAGTATCTCTGGGCCCTCCCTCTCGACCCATTTGAGGACATCTTTGGGTGAAACCTGATTCGCGATATCTAGGACAGATACACCAAAATTTTCTTGCTTCAACAGAGTAGCAATGTATAACAGTCCAAGAGGAGGCCACGAGGCTGGGGCAGTGACAACATGCTCCCAAGCTCCACTCGGTCCAGGGTTGATGAAGGAGAATTTCATTTCGAACTCACACATCTACATGGACTATTTGATTCTTCGATTCTTCCATAAAAAGTTACTCGCCCCATAGAACTTACTCTAGAACAGAAGTCAGTTTTATAACTTGTTCGCGCACAGGACATGCAGTCAAGAAAATTAGCCAAAGAGCTCTCTAGAGTCCAATTACTAGATTCTGGAGATGGTCTCCGAATCTAGCCAGCTCCTCTATGTGTCTTATCCTCCCTTTCGTAACCTTGGCCAGTTCCCTTCTAAAGAATAGGTCTATATTGCTGTTCTTCTCTTGCAGAATCGTGGCAGTCCTCTTTGTCAGCACTCTCCCTTTCCTGTCTAGGTCAAGAAGGAGTACTATCTTCTTGTACTTCTCAGCCTTGGAAGCCAGCTTGGTCAGGCTCCCGTTATGACATAATAGAAAGAGGTCTCCTTCAAATCCTATCGATCTTAGCGCATTTGCATCGCGTTGCCCCTCTATAACTACAAGGGCCTTGTTCCTACATTCATCGTTTAACTTGCGGATGAATAGAGTTAGGGCTTGGATGATGTCTTGATTCGACCTGGCCCCTATCATGACCAACTGTTCAATTAGTGATAGGGACCCATTATGATATAAGTATTGTCTATTACATCATTTCTCAAGCATGTGCGAAAGATTTAGAAGTTCTTATTCCATCATTACCTTTGCATGATAGCAATAGTCGACAACTACTCGAAAAACAGGATGAAACCCATAAGAAGGATTAAGGATGCTCTAACAGATCTGCACAGAAGCCATGTAATAAAGTACTATGAACTTCCAAAAGTTATCAAAAAATACGATGCGCTGATTCTGAGTGGTTCGAAGAGCCACATAGAGGAATCCAATCTGGCAGGGTACCAAGGCGAGTACGAACTAATCCGAGAGGTGGGCGTTCCTACGCTCGCTATATGCTTTTCCCATCAGCTTTTGTGCCGTGCCTACGGTTCACCTATAGTTAAAATGAACAAGAAAAGGGCAGGATACTTTCCGATAAAGCTCATCAGGCAAGATTTGATCTTCGATGGGATGAAGGAAGAGATAGTAGTAAGGGAGAACCACATGTACAGGGTGGGCGCCGTTCCAGAAGGGTTTGAGCTGATTGCCAGCTCTGAGATCTGCCCCATAGAGGCCGTGAAGCACAGAAGGAAGTTGGTATATGGCGTTCAGTTCCACCCTGAAAACTGTACCCAAGAGTTTTCTCATGGCAAGAAGGTAATTGAGAACTTTTTGAGGCAGATTAGATGATGGTTAAAACATCTTGTACCCCGTCTCTGACTGCGATGACTCATCGCTAGGCCCAAAGACCTGCCTCATCTAGCTTTCTACCGGGGCGCTCCTGTCTGTCGCACGCCTGGGTAAACCCTATGCCTCATCTTTTGTCGGCTAGGGCCGTCAGCGAGCTATACGACAGGAGCCGTAAATGATAATCGAATACCATAGGTTAAGTCTTTCGCTCCGCTATGAAGATAACCTTATTCAAGTCAACCTCAAAAACGGATATAGGGTTCCTGAGCCTAAAGTTTTCCAAGACTAAAGGACTTACCTCGCCGATTACCCCGATGTTACGCTTTGCCAATTTTATCTTTGCCACTCTTCCCGACGTGAAGGATGGATGGTGTGCAGGGACTGTATCAATATTCATGTTGAATACCTGCAAAAATAACGAGGAAAGAATCGATTTGGCTTCTGTATAGTTAGCTTCAGAGTGAGATATGGCAGTGGCAAGATGATAAACCTCTCTAATGCTATTGGGAGCACTCGCATCCTTCTCAAACACCTTAGATACTTCGAATATTCTTTGGGGATACTCTTCGTGTAGATTCTTTGACAGGGTCATGAGTAGCGATGGAAAGAGCACATCCCTGAGAACTTCGTACTCGATGGACTTTGGGTTCTCAACTCTAATCAAAGCTTTGGGCCTTCTGTCGGTGAGCTCGTAGAGGACTTTCTGGCTTGTCAGGCTGTAGTTCATAAGCTCTATGTATCCAAAGCCAATCATACTGTTTCTAACCAAGCCTATCAGCGATAGGTTCCCATCCGGCCTGCCTGGCTTCTTGGAGGTGGGCAGAGTTGGACTAAGCCTCTCAAAGCCGTAGCCATAGGCTATCTCCTCGACTAGGTCGACTTGGTGCAGTATATCTGCACGATACCTTGGTATCAGAGCTATCAACTTACCAGCCTTCAATGCCACGCTAATCCTGCTCTTTTTCAAACACTCGGAAACCTCTCGGTCCGTCAGCCTTAAACCAAGGAGATTATTTGTTAACTTCCTATTGACTTGCATGTTCTGAAGGCTCATATCGGGGGTGGTTCTTATCGAACTACTCGATTTCACTCTTACAGACTCGATCTTGGCCCCTGCATCGTGTAGTGTTGCAGCCATTATGGCTAGAGCGTCTTCAGCGGCCAACAAATCGGTCGCAGTTATTTCGATGAGCAAGTTCCTCGTTGCTGAAGTCAATCTTGTCAGCTCTCCGTTTATTATGGGTGGGAAGGACAAAACACTACCCAAACTATCGGTCAATAGCGGATACCTGCTGAAGCTGGACACTATGTGCCCATACTCTCTGCCAACATCCGTCTTACTCAATATCTCTCCCATGCTCATCTCTTCCTTCTGTCCCAGGGGAACAAATCCAAAGTCTGGAGGGACTGTAGTGTACTTGATGGGTGGTCTTAAAACATCAAAGTTGTGAATGCCTATGGACATCTTCCTCCTATGTCGCCCTATGCCATTATGGAGGTCTTCCTGCATTGAGATTACTTCTTCGATTAGTTCGTCACCGAGGTTGATCCCTTTCCCAATAAAACCGACTACAAACGGTCTGACAGAGCGTGTCGATTCGTCCACTATGATCTTGACCTTTCCTTTCTCTATAGCGTAGGATGGCGCACCTCTTTCAAAGCCGAGGAGACCGTTCATATGCCTAGCTATACCGTAACTGGTAGAGAAGTCTGGTCTGTTCGGATTGTACTCTATCTTGATGAATTCGTCCGTAGCCTCCTCAAGGGTTACACCAAGGTATGGGATTCTGTCCACTAGCTCTTTTGTGGACAATCTTCCTTTTATGAGACTCTTAAGTCTGTCATAGCGTAGCGTAATTACAGGCACAGAGGCACCCTCCTAAGCCAACCCAAATCGTTCTCGTAAAGTTCCCTTATGTCCTCTATTCTTAGCCTAGCCATGACAAGGCGCTCCAAGCCTCCCCCCCATGCCAAGACAGGATTCTTGACGCCCAATGGTAAGGTCACCTCGGGCCTGAAGATCCCCATCCCACACAGCTCCATCCAGCCAAAACCCTTTACGTGAACAATGGACTGTAGAGAAGGCTCTGTGTAAGGAAAATAGGTGGGCCAGAACTTCACCTTCTTTAAGCCCAGTATCTTATAAAATTCGCTCAACACCCCCATAAGATCACGCAGAGTGGCCCTCTTGCTAACTATGATGCCCTCTATCTGGTGAAGTTCAGCAAGGTGCTTTGTGTCGAGCTTTTCGTTTCTGAATACCTTATCCACTGAGAAGACCTTTGCTTCAGATGCTTTGTGATCTGCAAGATACTTCACAGTCACGGCTGTTGTATGAGTCCTGAGAACTAGCCTCTTCGCCTCGTCTAGAGTCCAATTATACCTCCAACCCTTGGAGCCCGTTCCTCCACCATCCATATGAACCCTTGATATTCTTTCTACTAGGTCTTTGCTAGCCAATTTTGGCTCCCTTATCTTGGGCAGATAGAAGGTGTCCTGCATATCCCTGGCTGGGTGATCTTGGGGCACGAACAAGGCATCAAAGTTCCAGAAGGACGGTTGAATTATTGGGCCCGTTATCTCCTCGAAACCTAAAGAGACAAAAGCTCCTCTTACTTCATCAACAAAACGTTGGATAGGATGCTTCTTGCCAGGGTAGACGGCCGGAGCTACCGCCTCTACGTCGAGAGAGCGAAGCTTTTGCTCCCTCCACTTGCCACTCATAATCAGCTCAGGGGTAAGGCGATCTATCTCCCGAACCTCTTTTATGGTCTCCGCGATGCTCTTGCCGACCTCCGTAAGATTGATATTGATAATCTTTGTTCCTATCTTCGAGAGATAGTTCGGTCTTTTTGACAATTCATCTATAACCTTCTCCTCCTCCTCAGATAGTTCCTCAAAGAGCAGACCCTTCTCCTCTACCCTTCGCAAAAGAGACTCCTCGACCTGATTTCGATCAAAGGCTGAAACCCTTACGATGGTCCTGCCCTCTTTACTGAATGTATCTATCCAGCCCTTCGCTCTAGCATGACCAAAGGCAGCGGAGAACTCTTGCCGTGTTGAATCGAAGGCCTTGACGAGTTCATCGATTGTGGCCTCTCCACCGATCTCTCCCAAAACCTTTACCAAGCGCCTCTCTGGAAGACCATGCTCTATAGCCCTCTTGCCTTCATTCAAGACTTCTATTCTATGACGGGTTATAGTCTCGATCTTTATCATACCCTTCGATCTTAGCCACTCCACCGTCCTCCTGGCCTGATCGATACTCATGTTCGCTCTGGAGGTCACGTCCTCGAGGAAGCCTCCACCATTCCTAGCCAATGATACTAGGAGTCTTCTCTCCAGCTTGTGTAATGGTCTCAATGGATCGACTTTAGACTTGGCTAGGACGGTTTTTAAGGGTTGCTAGCCTCTTTGATCATTATCCAGCCTCAATAGCGCAATCTGCGACCTGGAACTTATCTCGAGTTTTGTCAGCAAGTTAGCGTTAGTTCTTGTCCATAACTCCTACAAAATCTCGTAGAGCCAAATACTCGCCACACTTCTTGCACTTGCCGTTGTTGAGCTTCAGGGTATTGCTCGCAAGCTTCAGATCTGTAGAGTATAACGATGTGTTACAATTATAGCACACTATTTCGAAGGGCATACCTATTTTTACAAAAGATCAGAATAAAAGTGATCTGGTGATATTATCTTGATTATGTGAACAATTTTGTTCGCTATTGAAGGCCATAGATTTTCTGCAAAAAATTTTGTTGAGATACGATCGATCCATCTTACACAAGGAATTCATAAGATGCTAATCCCTGAGGATAAAGTTCTCCATTTTGTCTCTAGCCTTCTCTCTCTTCTTTTGATGCTCAGTGAGAAAGGATTTGACGCTCTTTGCAAGAGTTTGCTTGTGCTCTCCACACAGCAAACATCCGTCTCTACAGCTCCGATAGGTCTTGGCAAGGGATTTATCATCCCAGTCGAACAAGAAGTATTCGTAGAAGTATATAGGGCATATGTCTGGATTTCCTCCCTTCTCTCTTTGCTCCTTTATCGTCGGTTGCCCTCCTGTAAAGGCATTTCCTATCTTTCTCTTTGCGACCTTTGGAGAGTCTATCGTGAAGATCGCGGTCTCCGGCTCGCTCGCGCTCATCTTACCTCCCCTCATAAGGCTTGGAAAGAACTTTGAATGAATCTCTGCTGGTTTATAAAGGCCAAGCTTGGGGGCAACGTCACGGGCAACCCTCCAATAGACCGATTGGTCTATTGCGGCGGGTATAAGGCACGGAACGTTCTTACCTTTAAGGATCGATGGAAAGAAGCAGGGTGCAGCCTGTATGGATGGGAAGAAGATCAAGCCGATATTTGTGCTTGCATCAAAGCCAAAAGCAGCCTTTACCGTCGAGAAGGTTACGTGCTTTGCAAATTGAGCAGCTATCTTGTAAAGAGTCTTCATGTATTCGGTGTCTAGGAAGATAAAGGTCTTTTTTGGATCGAAGCCACAGGCTATAACGTCTAGAGCATTTTCATAGGCATATTTGGTGGTCTCATTCAAGTTCAACTCTGGGTCGTGAAGAAACTTCTCATCATCTGTCATCTGGAAGTACAGCTCGGCATCGAACTTGTCCTGAAGGTATTTGGTGAAGATCCATGGTATGAGATGGCCAAGGTGTGTGTGACCAGAGGGACCTCTGCCAGTGTACAAGAAGAATTTTTCACCAACCTCATACTTGTCTAAAATCCAATCAAAATCCCTATGAGAAAAGAATGCCCCCCTCCTCAAAAAAGGGTGCAATTCGTGTGTGTGCTTCCTTATTCTTTCGAGAAGATCTTCAGTGATGGGATTTGTGCCAAAGTCCCTTATCAGCTTTTCATAGTCTACCTTCCCCCTGACCTCCCAAGGGGTCACTACGAACTCTTGTTCGTCCATTCTCTCATCCTTTTGGTGAGATTCGTTTCCTTTAATAATATTTTCTAAATTATGGATACCATCATGGAATTATCTTCCATATTGAGACTATCGATGGAACGAATAGTGGAAATCGGAGTTCATGTCCGAAAAACCAAGAAGATGCTCGAATCACCTTGAAGCCATGGCTACTCTCTCTTGCTCGTTCTTCTTCTTGATGGCGTAGCTGTTTATGTCCTTGTTCGTTGCCATTATGATCTCATCCGCTAGCACTTCTTCAATACTTTTCGGGTTCGAGAAGCTAGCCTCACGGACCCCTTCTGAGATGAACCTTAGAGCCAGATCGACCCTCCTCAAGGGCGATATGTCCACTGAGACGTGGTAGATGACACCACCATAGCCTATTCTCGTTGTGTCCTCGTTGGGAGAGGCGTTCTCTATGGCCTTGACAAGGTACTCTACAGGGTTTCCACCCGTCCTCAGGTGAATTATATCGAAGGCTGTCTTCACTATATTTATGGCTCTGGCCTTCTTTCCTCCCATCCTCCCTATATTCTTGGCATACTTTTTGCCAAAGTGCATAAGATTGTTGACGAGGCGCTCTACTATGTTCACTTCAGCCTTTGCAAACTTGCGATGCTCGTGCCTTCCCATAGAAGTTGGCATGATGATGGGCTTAAGAGAAATGACTCGCTCTAAGCCTCTATCCTTTACTTTTACCTCACTTGTATCCCACTTTCTAAAGAGTAATAGCTTTTCTGTAGCCATAGTCTTACCTTCTGGGCTTCTCCTTTTTGCCCAAGACGAGCATGTTTAACGACACCCCATTGACCTTGAATACCTTCCATCTGACTCCGGGTATATCCCCCATAGCCCGCCCCATAGATCCTCCTATGCCTTCGAGCATGACTTCATCGTGCTCATCTACATAGTTCAACGCTCCATCGCCTGGAAGGAAGGCCGTTATTTGCTTTCCATTCTTTACCAATTGGACGCGGACGCACTTTCTGATGGCAGAGTTGGGCTGCTTGGACTCAACGCCTACCTTCTCTAAGACTATGGCCTTGGCTTGAGGAGAGCCTACGAGGGGGTCTGCCTTTTTGTCGAGCATCAAAAGCCTGCGCTTATAATACTTATCAGACCATCTTAACCTCTGCCTCTTCTTTCCCTGCTTTCTGCCAGCGAATTCTCCCTTGGGGGACTTTGATCTTGTCAATCTGTCATTAAGACCTCAATGGCCTATATAAAAGATTTAGGAGCATTTTTAATCTTATGTTACTCTTCTCCCCATCCTACTATAAAGCGTTAGGTACTTATGTGTGTTTAACACTTATATAATTTATGATTTGTTCACGGCCCAAAGAGGAATGGGTGTAACCACCAAATGTTCAACAAGGATGTCCTGAGAAAAAGGGTTGAGAAGTTTCAAAGATCGATGAGAGAGTCTGGGATAGACGCCTCCAATATCAGAACTCTATCTTCCTTTGTCTACTTTACTGGTGTCAAGTGGCTCAGGCCAGCTTTACTGATACCCGCTGAAGGGAATCCAACCGCATTCGTGGTGGAACAAGAGGCCGAAGAATTCCTCAGCAAGACGTGGGTCAAAGATGTTGTTACCTATAGAAGGGTTGAGGAGCTCATGAGGGGCGTTACTGGGCGGATAAAGGACAATGGCTACAAGACCGTAGGCTTTGACTACAGTGTCGAAAGAGACTCCTATGTCGCCTTCTTCGAGCTCTTTAAGAGTCTCAACCCTAAGATAGAGGTGCGTAACGTTCATAGCATGATCATGGACCTTAGGATGATAAAGGACAACAACGAGATCGAAGCGATAAGGAAGGCTTCTAAGATCGCCGAAAGAGGGTTAGACAAGGCCTTAGACTCTATCTTGATAGGCGCCACTGAACTCAATATAGCCGCCGAGGCCACATACTCTATGATGAAGGCAGGTTCAGAATCTCCTCACGTATACGTGAACGCAGGCCCAAACCCAAGAGCTCATGCAGAGCCTCGCAGCGATGTTAAGGTTGGAGACAATTGTGCCGTCATGGTAGTCATTTCTGCCGATTATATGGGCTACCACAGCAACATAACCCGAACCGTATTTGTGGGCAGAGCACCAGAAGAAGCGAGGATAGCCCACAAAGCCTTGCACGATGCATATGACAAGGCCAAGGATACCGTCAGGCCCGGAGTAAAGT
>JACAEJ010000024.1 GCA_013388925.1 Nitrososphaerales archaeon | reverse complement strand
GGTGATCTCTGGGATGGAATCCTATCAAGTAAGAGCGAAAATAAAGAGCTATGAAACTTCAGGCCCACTCTTTGAAAGGTTTAGTGAAGAAATTAAGAAATTAGGGTTGACGGCAAGAGGAGTTTGGACTCTAGAGCCAGCTGAAGTCTGGAATCAAAGCGCATCTTATGAAGCCGGAAAAAGGATTGTCTAAGCATCTTTTTCGTTAAATTAAAGCGTACCTCGGGCCTTCTGACTTAGAGTACTAACTATCTTCTGAGCATTCACCTTTAAATAACTCAATTTCTTGTAGACTAAGAAGAGGCTGAACCAAGGAGCTACCCCAGAAATGGTAGATGCACTAGGAGACCATTCTATAAAAGGGCGTGATTAGTTCTGTGAGCAATCAACCATCGTCCAAAGAAAAGAAAGATGCCCTTACCATCGTCAAGTTTGGTGGGGGCGTTATAAAGCCCTATGGAGAAGGCATTCCCAAGATAGTAGAAAGGGTCAGAGCGATAAAGCAGAAGGATGACGATGGCCCAGTTGTAGTTGTATCTGCCCCAAAGGGGATTACAGACCTTGCCATAGACATAGGCGAAGACTGTGCTAAGACAGGTTTCGTCAGTAATAAATCCCTAAAGCTAAGGCATCCTTATGAGAGAATTAGAGACTCATACATGAGAGAGCCTCTTAAAGACACCTTCAACGATGAATTGAACGACTGCTTTAAGGAAGTGGATGAAGCCCTAGAGCACGTAGTAAGGAATAAAGAATTTGAGGGCGGGAATAGGGCCATCGTCCTCGCTTATAGCGGCGAACTCTTGATGGCAAGGGCCATGGACTTTGTTCTGAGGAGTAATGAAATAGATTCTGTGGGTATACCCTTTGAAAAATGGCCTATAATCACCGACAGGAGCTTCGAGGGCGCCACCTTCTTACTGGACGAGTCAAGAAGAGAATCACAGCATTTGATCGAATGTATCAAGGACGGTAAAGTCCCCATTGTTGGTGGTTTTGTAGGGAAGACGATCTATGGAAGGGAGACTACCTATGAGAGGGGGGGCTCTGATAGAACGGCTGTCGATCTTGGAATTCTTCTATCTCATACCTATGACGTAACAGTAGATTTTGAGAAGGACAGCATGGTCATGAGCGCCAACCCAAAGGTAGAGGGCATAGACAAGAAAGAATTGGACCCTGTGTGGAATCTATCGTACAATGAAGCCATTCTTGGGGCTCAGTATGGCATGGACATCGTGGACTCTGTTGCCTTCATAGACATACAGCATGCAAATTTGGAGATACCTTTAACTGTAACAGACATAAACGACCCAAAAAGAGTTACAAAGATCCAAAGAGAAGCATCACATGAAGACAATAACCCCATAAAGATCGTGACTGGCAGGAAGGATTGCATCATCATGAAGATGAGAGAAAGAAACAAACTGTCTTTGAGAGATTATTTGGAGAAGAACCGAAGGTTCGAGAACTTCACGGAGCTGAGACCTTACAAGAAAGATGATGAATGGGTATCCAAATTGCTATTTCTTGATGGAACTTTCTTCAGGAAGAACGGGGAGGAGATAAGAAGGTACGACGAATTCTCGGAGGTAGAGTATGACTTGGGAGCCATCACACTGATAGGGGATGAGATGTATAGAGTGCCAGACGTTTCGGCAGAAGTCCAGAGCGCCATAAAGGGGTACGACATTAACATAGAGAATGCCGACGCTCAAAAGGAGACTTCTAGCATACTGATCATCGTTAAGGAAGAGCACGTGGAGAGGTGTGTAAGCCTCATTCACAAGAGAAGGGCAGAGTTGAACGTAAGGGCTAACAGGGACCGATTCTAGACTCTCTCCCTCCTTCTTTTCCTTCTCCTCTTTCTTCTCTAAAGGCTTCCCCCTCTCAGGAGGCGCTACGGGAGTTGAAGCCACTATAGAAGCTACCATGAGAGTGAAAAGCACTCTTCAAAGCTTCACCTATGTTTATATCGCTCAAAGCTGAAACTAAGGCTTTCACGTTCACCTCGTCTGGTTCAACACCTGCTACCTTTAATTACCTTCTTTAGGCTCTCTTCGTCTGTCTTCTTATCCAGCTTGTAAAGCAGTAGGGGCTGTATATACGTACTCCATTATGTTACACTACTTACATCATAAAAGCTGAATCTTTAAGAACAGCGTTATACTTGTAAACTATCCCGTATTCTTCAAATAATAGTTTATTGTCTTATGAATCGACTCCACTTTAATAATCGCAATTTTTTAGAATGTCCATATGTAACATGATTCTTAAAAGGAGATTCACGCTTCAGAAGGGAGGGTAATGGCTTTTTCTTTCAAAATACCCCACAACTTTTCTTGTGGATTTAATTCAGATATAAGCATGGGTCTTCCGTCAAATTTTATGCATGGATATTCCCCTTTTCTTCTCAACGGTATTCTCTCAATCTCCTCTTTGGATAAATAGCCCACTATAGCGCCCTTTCCTATGATCCTGTTATCTTTCACTTCAATTTCAAGTATCTTAACCCCGATTGCATAATCGCATTTTTTCCACTTTCTCTCAGGTATGATGAAATTTTTTACTATATGTCTATCCTCACTAGGCGGTTTATAGTAATCTGGAGGGATGTACACAATCTCCAAGGTTATTATCCCACCATCTTTAGTCCGAATGGCAAAATCAAAAGGCCCTTTGTATGGTTTTTCTAAGGACTGTCTTTCATAATAATTGCAGTGTAAAATATACATATTTCTTAATTTATCTTCAACAACATTCCAAGCAATAAATCTATAAATATAATCTTCCTTTATCTTCTTAGAGGCTCTCTTGCTCTCTTTACTCTTGATCTCTTGCAGTCTTTTAAATTCCTCAAGCCGAGTAAATGCATAGAAATCGGCCCACTCACGGTCATAAAGCTCTTTTTCAAAGTATTCTCCATTACCATAACATAGCCAACAGAACGCAAGTTCTTTTAGCGATCTTATAATGTCTTTGAAGATTGTACGACCTTCTAATTGGAAATCTCTAAAACACCCTTCCAAATCAATCTTCACATCCAACATTTTTCATCTTTAATCTAATCTCCTTGACCAATTCATCTTTTAATGGAAGCTGACGGCGGCATCCCGCACCACTAATCTCAACAGGAAACAGTTCAATCCCATCGAGGAAAAAAGCTGGCGAGATCCCTCCATCTCTAATATCCTTCTCTTTATGTTCAAATTCAATACATAACTCTCGTTCTACTTCTTCTCCTAATCTTCTCGCATCTTTTCTCCACTCACATTTTGGGAAGTATATTATCCTTAGTTTCATTTGAGCCCCTCCACCAAACTTAACCATCGAATAGGCAGGCAGTTATACAATATTCTTGTTTTCTATATAAATAACTTTCTTTGACTTATCTCCTATAGTTTTTGTTCTTATGAGGACTTAGACATTTACTATGTATTTTAGGGTTTGTATAATCGTTTATTGATCTCTCATAGTGGCATACCACTAAAGATGACGAGTTTGATATCGATTTCATGAGAAAGAACGGCTTCGTTAGAAAGAAGTGTAAAATTTGTGGCTCTTTCTTCAGGCCTCAAAAACATGATTTAAATTCTTTATACTAAGAAACCACTTTTATCAGCTCTTTGATAATATACGGTTGCGCTAGAAGAATGTCAGTATGATACTAACAATGGGTACAAGGGCTAAGATGATCAAGCTAAGGACGAAGAAGACTACTACGGCAAGCAAGGCTATGCCTAGAGCCTGCAACCACCCAGTTTTGAAGCTCGATTTGTAGACCCAAAGCCACGCGATGAAGGCAAGCACCAAAGCCAATAAGGCTGCTGGTCCAACGCCCAGAAATCCTAGAAATAGTATTACAATGGTTTGAACTATTGCGAACACTATGGGACCGAGAAGGGTGGCAATCATGGCCTGACCAAGGCTTGCTTTGCCTCCAGTCACCATCTTTGCTGCTATGTAAACTGGTATGGATACCGCAATCCATAGAACGATCAATACGACAAGAACTACTATCAGGGAGAATAAGTCTACCATGTCTTGATGAGACACTACACATTCTATAAAAAGGTTATTGGTTTGAATCAATCTGTCTTAGAACTTCTGAACATTGCCAAAACATCTAATTAGTCCATATTGGTTAGGGTATGCCATGAAGAAGACAAAGGGTAAGTCCATCGATATGGATGTTGAGTACTACATTCTAAAGTTTGAGGGTGGTGAGCCCATGAGGGAAACGGCAAAGAAGAGTTTTACCATCATGGAGGGAGAGCAATCTGAGATTCCCTGTCCTTACTGTGGAAAACATATAGGGATCAGGGCGAAGACGAGAGCTTAGGCAAGACGTATTTTTTCTTACACTAGGACTCTTCCTTTTTGTGCTCTTCATATAAAGCATTTATCTGATGCCTCACCCTCGGTCATATATCCACACTTTCCACTTATGCAAGCTGGTAAGCTTTATGTCATTAAGGCGGCATAGGTAGATTGATTCTTGTCTTTTTCCGTCCCCTTCGACTAAGCAAAACTGCGACTACGGTACCTGTTGCTATCACGATCAATATGAACAGACCTACCAGCGGATTTGGGGCTGTAACTGAGGGTATGGTCAGATACACCGTGTAAGTTGGATCGTGCTCTATTCTGTAGCCACTGTAGGTTGGATATGATATAATGTAGAAGTAGTCTGCATAGCTCCAATCTAAGAGATGGTCTTTGGCTTCTTCAAACAGCACCGGATCCATATGTGCTACAACCCAAGGAATGTGACGCATCAGATAT
>JACAEJ010000012.1 GCA_013388925.1 Nitrososphaerales archaeon | reverse complement strand
TACTGAGCCGTTCGCCACGCTTCCCACAGTTGGGAAACGTTCGACTCGCATGGCTTAGCCCCACTCCGATAGCAGTCGGGTCCGGTAGGATCAACCGGAGTCAAGAGTACGGTTGGCTTATGCGAGGGCACACGGCCCATGTCAGATTCAACTTAAGGTCGAATCCCCATCAATATTAGCGCATTTGGAGGTTAGAGGTTGCATCGCAAAGGGCTCCGCCCATAGGCTTAACCCTAACGCCGCCGTAAACGCGCCAAACATATTAATAGAAGTAATAATTATTTAAATCTATCGTAATTATACTATTTACTTTTCAGGACTCTTTTTGCAAGTCCATCCTTAACGAAACCCTTCTGGCATTTTTTTCGTAACCCTTTAGTGTTGAGAGGAAACCCTCTATTATGGCTACTATCACGTCTTGAACGTAGGGTTTTAAAGGTATCCTTCTGCCATCTACTGTGAGCCGGACTCTGATGGAGGGAAGACTTTTAACTTTGCTTAGGACACCATCTAAAGAGTCACCGGGGCTCCATGATCTCAGAGCATGTGATTTCTTCTCCCCGATGGTTATCCTTGGTATGGGCGTATCTTCACAGCCCTCGGCCAGAAGGTAGTCTATGGGAGGAACCAGCTCTAGAGCATCCAGTATTGGGCGCGACTTAGCTAAGACCAGCATGTTGGATGGCGTGATCCCCATCACGGCCTCGGCACCCAAATCTAGGTAATGATGAGCATCCTTCTCAAAAGCTCTTAAGTCCCTGCTTTTTGTGCATATGGCTATTGCCACTTTATCTCCTCCCTTCATGACCTCCTTCATGACCTCTTCTGTGAGTGACGACCTGATGGATTTTGTGGAGCCTGAGATGCCTATGAGTCTCAAAACTATTCGCCCTTATAATAACGAACTTTTTATCTTTTGCGAGAGTTATCATCTCTCTTTACAAAGAGGACTTTAGAGCCCTCTCCCTTTCTCTGTGCTCTATTTTCATGCACCTATCCATTATTGCCACCAATCCAGCCTCTCTTGCCATCCTTGCCGCATCTTCGTTCACTATCCCTTCTTGCATCCATATCACTAAGGGTCTGCCATAATCTTCTTTCAACTTAATCGCCTGTTCCACTATGGGTGGTACATCTTGGGACGGTCTAAATATGTCCACTATCTCTATGGACTTTTTGATATCTTCAGTGAGGTCTAGTAGAGTCTTGTAACACTTTTCTCCCAAGATTTCATTAGCAAAGGGGTTTATGGGCACTATTCTATAACCCTTCGACTTCAGGTACTTGGCAACACTATGGCCGTCCTTTTCAGGGTCTCTAGACAGCCCTACCGCTGCAATATTCCTATACTTTCCCAGTACTTCGGCTACTCCATTTTTGCCCTCTGTCAAACCCATCTTTACTTAGTGTTATCGATAGATGAGCTTTTTGGCATTCTATGTGCTATTTGACTTTACAACCTTAGATTTAAGGATCGAAAATGATAATCCTTAAGGCTAGATTCTATTCGATCCTAGGGCCCGTAACGTCTCTGAATGTATTTGAGGGCCGAAATAGCAGCCATGGCACCCTCTCCCGCAGAGATGGCTATCTGCTTAGAAGGATTATCGGTTATCCCTCCAGCCGCAAAGACGCCTGAGCGGCTCGTCGAGCAACCTTTATCCACTACTATCTTACCCACAGCGTTGAACTCTACGAGACCCTTCAGGAAATCGGTCTTTTCAACATAGTCAAGGGCTACAAAGACACCATCAATCTTTACTTCTTTCTTTTCATTCTTCCATAAATCCTGCAAGACCACAGACTCGACTCTCTCTTCTCCCTTTATCTCCATGACTTGAGAGGAAGGGATCAACTCTACATTCTCTTTGACTTTTATCATCTCTTTTAACTTATCATCTCCTAAAAGATTGCCAGTCTTGTAGCTCATATAGACCTTATAGGCTGTATCAGAGTAACTAAGCGCAATGCTCATAGCTAAATCTCTCCAACCCACGACCATGACCGCCTTATTAGCAAATAGCAACCTATCACGAACTAGACCGTAAAACACGCCCTTCCCAAAAAGCCTCCTTTCTCCTGGGACTTCCAAGTCCTTTGGTGTATTCCCTAAAGCCAATATGACGGTCTTTGTCTTATAATCACTTATGTGAGTCCCGACCGAGAAGCCAACCTCTGCTTCTTTTACCTCTACCACTTCATCACAGACAATCTTTGCCCCAGATTTTAGAGCGTGCTCCTCGAACCTCTGCATCAGCTCTGTGCCACTTGTACTGATGAAGCCAGGATAATTCCCAAGAGTAGAAACGATAAGGGTCTGTCCCCCCATATCCTTTGTTATTACGAGGGTCTTTAGCTTGAATCTAGAAGAGTAGATGGCAGACGCAAGGCCCGCGGGCCCTCCTCCAACGATTATTACATCATACAAGTTCTGTCAATTGAATCAAAATTACGTTGTTGTATATACCTTTTCTCATCTCTCGTGGATTACAACAAGCTTATTCGTGCGTTTCACTACAGCTTAGCGGCAAAGCCTTGGAAGATAGCATACAATTCCTTCAATCGCTTCTCGAACCTTGGTACGGATCTCTAAAAGACCCTCAAAGTGCGCAACAGAACCTTCTGATGAACCTAATCAAATCTTACAGCCAGACTCTATATGGAAGAGAGCACAATGCGGAGAGCATAGTAAGTATCAGTGACTTTCAGCGCCTTTTTCCAATTGTAAAGTTTGACGGTTTAAGGCCCATGATAGATAAGGTTCGAGAAGGGCATTACGAAGCCTTGTTGGCAGAGCCCCCAACTAACTGGGTCATGACTAGGGGTACTACAGGTCGACCAAAAGTCATACCCATCACAAAGGCCCATCTTGATCAGATATTTTCATGCGGGGCTCGTGCCATCGTAAACTACGCTTTGAGGAGGAAGGATTACGAAATATTGGCTGGAGGAATCCTGAACCTTAGCTTTCCATCTATGGTTGGAACCATACAGATTGGAGAGAGACTGTTTACCTATGGCTACAGCTCAGGAACCTACTCAAAGCTCAACCCTGCCCTTGCCAGAGCCAGTTTATTGCCAAAGCAAGAAGAGATAGACAGACTTGGTTCTGGCATAAGAAAAGAAGACTGGACTCGTCGTTTTGATCTTTTTTTCGAGAGGACGAGGGACAAGAATATCATGTGTGTCATGGGCGTTACTCATGTGATTTTAGAGTTTGCAAGGTACCTTAAGAAGACTTTAAGGCGGAATTATTATTTAATCGCTTAGAGGTTGGTATAGTTATGAAAAGAGTCACAAGGTTTAGAATAGCTGGATTAAGCGCAATATTCGCTCCTCTGATCGCATTTACATCGATCTTGCTTTCAATTTACCATTCTCCATGGTTCAGCTGGACGGAAAATGCTCTAAGCGATTTGGGTGCTCAAGGAGGCTTTGCTGAAATTATCTTCAATTTCGGTCTCATCATCGTCGGTCTTCTAGTCTTGGTCTTTGCATCTGGCATATTTGAGTTCTTGAGAGAGAACTTCTTGGGTCGTGTTGGGGGTTTGATGCTGGCCCTTGACGCTCTTTCTTTATCGGCGATAGGAATATTTCCTGAAACAGCCGGTATGATACACTTCTACGTTTCTGTGTCCTTCTTCGTCCTTTTCCCCGTATCTTTGATCCTTATTGGGCTTGCTTTTGTTCGGATTTCAGAGACAAATCTAGCACTTTTCACTTTTATTGTTGTTTCGATAACAGTTTTTGTCTGGGCTCTTCCCTATGAGAAAGGAGTAGCAATTCCAGAGGCCCTTGCTTCACTCTCAGCCTCAATATGGTCTATCGTACTTGGCTTTAGGTTGATTAAGGAAGCTTCTCGTTAAGATATTATACTTTTTGTGGTGATCTATCTTTTGTTCATTTTTTTGACTTCATCTATTACGAGCTTATAGGCATAACCGTCTATGAGGGCCATGGCACTTGCCTCTATTATATTTTCAGACAGAGCTGTAGTGGTCCACTGAAGCCCATCATCCTTGAACTCTATGAATACCCTGACGGTAGAGGCTGTACCAGTACCGCTGTCTACAACACTGACTTTGTAGTTTATGAGGTTGGCATCCTTTAGCTGAGGGAAGCACTTTAGGAGGGCCTTCCTTAGGGCCTGATCAAGAGCGTGCACAGGACCGACTCCTATGGATGCTTCATGCAGAACTTCGTCGCCAACCTTTACCATGACTTCGCCACTTGTGAAAGAGCTCCCATTCTTCATCGTGGAGACCCTCCAGAGCTGGACCTGAAAGGGATAGAGCTTGTATCCCATTGCCCTTAAGAGGATAAGATGCACGGTGGCGCTGGCATCCTCCACTCTATAGCCTTGAGCCTCCATGCGCTTTATCTCTTCTAATACTCTATCCACTACATCACTCTGTTTGTCCAACTTCAGTCCCAGTCCTGAGGCTATGTTCACCACACTCGATCTTCCCGATAGCTCAGAGATGGAAATCTCTCTGCGATTGCCGACTAGGGTTGGATCGATGTGCTCGTAAGCCTTCGGCCGCTTTAATATGGCATCTATATGCACGCCACCCTTATGGGCGAAGGCATTCTTTCCCACATAGGGCTGATAAGACCTGGGAGGCAGGTTCGTCAACTCATAGACATACTTTGATAGGTTCGACAAACCCTTTAACTGATCATTGACATCTCTATCATTGAGCAAGGCTCTATGGCCCATCTTGAAGTAGAGGTTTGGTAGGACTTGGCAGAGATCGGCGTTGCCACATCTTTCGCCAAGACCGTTTATAGTGCCTTGTATGTGAATTGCTCCTACAGATACGGCCATTAGTGTATTTGCGATTGCAAGCCCAGAGTCGTTGTGGCAGTGAATACCAATGGGCAACTTTAGTTCATCCTTCACCCTCTTGACCGCGCTTTGAACATCCTGGGTCAACGTTCCTCCGTTGGTGTCACAGAGCACTACCAGTCTTGCCCCTGCTTCTTCTGCCTTCTTTATCACCTTCAAGGCATAATCTTGATCGTCCCTGAAGCCATCGAAGAAGTGCTCCGCATCAAATATGACATCGATACCATGGCTCTTGATGTAATCTATGGAATCTTCGATCATCCTCAGGTTTTCGTCGAATGTCGTCTGCAACACTTCAGAGACGTGAAGGCTCCAAGCCTTGCCAAAGATCACTACTGTCTTTAATTCTGTATTGAGAAGGGTATTGAGCATGAAATCCTTTTTTGGCAAGGTATCCTTCTTTCTCGTGCTACCAAAAGCTACTACTTCAGAATTCTTTAGAGTCGTCTCTTTTATGACTTTGAAGAACTCCATATCCTTTGGGTTTGAGCCTGGCCACCCCCCCTCTATGTATCTGACACCAAGTTCGTCCAATCGCTTGGCAATACTCACCTTGTCCTGTAGAGAGAAACTTACCCCATAGGTCTGGGCTCCATCTCTTAACGTAGTGTCAAGGACCTCGATGAAAGGATCGAATCTCTATACCTCCTCTAATATATGAAAGTCTTCGATGCAGTGATATAAGGATAACTATGGTGAGTGTGGCGAGATTTTTTGTTAGTACTCTTTTTCAATTACGGAATTCAGGGTACAGCCTTCTTTAAGTTTTGAAGAATAGCATCGTAACAAATAGACCATAAAGAGTGATCAAACAATCCTCTTAATCAATACTCTTCTATAGACGGATAAAGCATCTCCATTGTTCACGCACTCTCCACAGAGGCAGTTTTGGGTCAGGCTCTTCACACCACAGGCCTGATAATAGGCACAAGAGTAGCACTCTATGATCGAATCACAAGTAAAGCACCTTGGAACGAATTCAAAGTCCTCTTCCAGCGCACCTTTCAAAATAGACACTATCTTAATCAAGTCTGCATCTGCCTCTGCCCTAAACCCCCTAGCTTTATCGTATACCAAGCCTGCCTTCATGAGGCTGACAAAAGCTTCTCTGCCCAATCTGGGTAGCCTGAACCATTCCCCAACAGTTACTATCAAGCCCTCACACCCTCGAAACCACCCTATCTGCTTCCTTCATAAGAACCTTTAGCACGCTACCTTCTAAACCCAAGAGCGTGACGAACCTCTCCATGGATTCTTTATCCTTACTCAAGATAAAGAGCAGATAGGACATGAAAACAGACATGATCTCCCGAGAGGACGCATGAAGGAACTTCGATAGGCTCTTGCTTGCATCTCTTAAAGCCCTGCTTTCATTCCACATCCTCAGCTTCAGATCCCATGGCATATCATCCTCATTATAGCTAACTCTCCCTTTAGGAAGAGCCTTGAAGAGAGAATAGGCCAAGACCCTATCAAAGTACCTTAAAATCCTCCACTCTTGAGTCCTCTCTATCCTCCTAATTATTTCATCAGCATCTCCTAAGCCCTCCAAAGCCTCTATGAGCTCATCGTTGCTCAAGTTGCCGTTGATAATGCTAGTATACGCTAGTCTTACCTTGTCCCTTGGCGTGGCGTCACAAGACCTTAAAGCTTCATATGCCTTCTCCTTGGATTTTGCGTTGAAGAAACTTTCAAGACCCTCCCTTAGACTGTAGGACTGGTCTCTGCTCGATATTACCGACCTTAATTCTTCGGCGGATAGGCCGGCAAGGGACTGGGCACTGTTTATGGCCGCCCTCATGTCCCCCTTTGCCTCTTTCACCAATATGCGAATGGCTTCCTTGCCGAATCTAACCTTTTCTTTCTTTATTATGTCCTCGATGTATATCTCCATAAACCTTGGTGGTAGTCTCCTGAACCTGAAGACTCTCGACTTTCTTATGAGCTTCGTTATCTTTTTATCATCCTCAACGTTCGCGGCCATCACAATAGGAGCTGGACTCCTCTCCATCAACTCTTCAACGAATTCCACCCCTCCCCTATCTTGTCTATCGTACATGCCATCCACTTCGTCCAAGAATATCAGCGGCCTTTCATTGAATAATCCTTGAGAGTCCAGCATAGGTCCTAGCTTCCGCTCCATCCTCTCTTTGGTTCTTACATCACTGGCGTTCAACTCTATTATGTTAAGACCAAGTCTATTGGCAGTAAGGTGCACAAGAGTTGTCTTTCCTGTTCCAGGGGCTCCTATGAGGAGGGCTGGCTTTGAACCCATCCTCCATTCCTTTAGCCAGTTTAAGAAACCTATCCTGCTATCCTCATTCCCTACCATGTCCTCTACGCTCTTTGGCCTGTACTTCTCAACCCACATTGACGCTCTAATATCATAGTGCTCTAAAAAACATTTAGTTTTACTGTTTTGTCATGAAATCGGGCCACAGGAACTTAATGGGTTACACGAAAAGGATAGACTCTGTCGCTGTAAAATGAATTATAGGCGTATTATTTATGAATATCTAGTTTAGAGAAATTGAATGTCTCTTTATATGAATCTAGAACAACATAAGAAACAGTCTATCTGCTTGACTTTCGAAGGGCTACAAGGAGCCTATAGGCGTACAGGATCAAGCCTAAGAGGAAGGAGACTATGCAGAACCAGTAAATTTGGGAGGTTGAAGCAAGCCCCAGAAACGGGTTGCCATCTAGTGGATAGAAGGGCCTCATCTCTCCATACAGGAAGGAATCAAGAAAGACGTGAGAATAAACCCCAAACAAAGATGTGTACAGAATCCTCTTAAAAGAAGATTTTTGCTCAAGCAGGAATAGTTTCATGATCTTACTCAACCATCTATAAAGATAAAACACGATTATTGCTGTCAAAACTCCAAGAATTGATACACCGAGGTAGGAGTGGAAGAATCCATGGAGTGGTAATGGGGCGCCAGACATCAAGACGTAGATACCCTCAATATCTGGGATCACGCTCGATACAAAGAGAGCAGGCAAATCGAATATAGAGAAGAACAACATTCCTATGAGGAGAGCAGGACCCCAGTGGAAAGGTGTGAAAGGCATAAGGCATCAACCAAAGTACTCTTTACGTGATAAATATCTTTTCTTGCATCGCTAAGGGCTGACTCCTCCTATGAGAAAGGCCATAAGTCCTATGAGCATGCCAAGGAGAGCAATGCTTTTCACGTGCAAGGCACTAGCTTCCGATGGTTCTTTGACGATCTTTATGGATGCGTATGCGAAGATCAGATTAGGAATCAGTATTAGAATTGCATAGACCATGCCCACTATGCCCTCTATGAAGGGTATCCAACTAGAAGCCATTGCCATTAAGAACATCACTGCCCCAAGCTTAGAAGCGAATCTTGGTCCGTAAACCCTTGCCACCGACATAACCTTTCTAAACTCATCCCCTTTTACATCACATACAGTCTTTACGACTTCTCTTCCAGCAGCTGCCAAGAAAGATGTTAGTGCGAGCCATATCAACAGAGGATCACTTGCATTGTTTACAGCCATGCCTCCATAGATGTATGGTATCGATACGGATAATGCTACCATGACATTGCCCATCACGCCTCTCTTCTTCCCCCAGAAGTTGTAGAGCCATGAGAGGAGGGCGAATAAAGATGCTATTACAAAGTTGTTAAAGCTTATCAACAGAGATGATGCAATCCCCAAAGAAAGAAGAACGAACGCTAAAGATATGGCAGAGTTCATTGACAAGGTTCCACTGGGAAGGGGCCTGTCGGGCCTGTTCACCCTATCCACTTCTACATCGTAGTAATCGTTAACTACCATGGAGAAGCTCGATATGAAGAAGCCAGTCAGGAAGCCCAAAAGAGAGTAAATCGAGATTATCATTTCAGGGAAGGCCACACCAATCCCAACTATTACTGCAAAGCCTACCATAATTGAGTTGATGGGCCTTGTTAGAGAGACTATACCGCCCAAATGAGCCATCCTACCACCCCCAAATTGTTATGTAAACTCATTTTCAACCCTTTACATTCGTTATCAGCTTCTGCAGTCCAGAACTGTATTGGAAAGCTCTCTTCCTCTTCGATGCTATATCCCTCGGCAGACCCGCCTTTATTGCCGCTTCTTTCAGGACCAATTTGCGTTGATCGTCCATAGTTATCTTCAGTCTCAAAGGCAAGGATAGTGCATAGTCTACAAGGCTGGTGTTTGCGTAAGGCAACCTTATCTCAGTATGGGAGGAAGATGCCTTCTCATCCCTCTCGAAGTTGTTCTTATGAGCATCGATAACGTCTTGCAGCATCATGTTCTCTACAAACTCATCCCCCCTTTCTCTTAGAGCCCTTACATACTTTACATATCCTCCAAAAAGCTCGTCTGCGAACTGGCCGAGGAATAGAACGTCACAACCTATCTGTAAACATTTCTCAGCAGAAAGATTCATGCCTAAGCCTATGGCCAAATCCATAATTCTATCGCTCTCTATCAGATTTTGTATTAAACTAATCTTATCTTTTACTTGCTTAACATCAATCTGAAGCTCTTCGAGCTCCAATCCAAGGCTTTTCGCTGAATTTGTCACATCTTCATCTTTGGAGCCTTTTGTATATATGGAAAGAAGAGTTACCTTTGCCAGCTTTGATGTAATCAAAGCCAAAAGAGAGCTATCTAGACCACCAGAGAAGCCTATGGCTATTCTGTTAAGACCTTTTATCCTTCTTTTAATGGATTCTGAAAGAAGCTTTAATACAGTATCTGAGGCTTCATCCATGCTAACGTTCAATTTAGACACTACTTCGATTTTATCAAACACTAAACTCTCCTCGCCCTTCATAGATGCTTTATGAATGCTACCTGGACGGACTCTCTCTATATTCTTGAATCCTATGGACTTGAGGGCTTTTATTTCGGATGCTATGCCAAGAATTCCTGATTCTTTAGAAGAGTATAGCGGCTTTATTCCTAATGAATCTCTGCCATATATCAATGAATTATCTTCTATCCCTACAAAGGCAAAATCAGCATCTAGTTTCAATAGAATCTTTGGAGCTTTTTCTATATCTTCAAAAACCTCCTTCAATCTCTTTGATAGGTCAAAACCTTCGGGATGGTAAACTTTACCATGAACGGCAATTTTATGGCTATTTGATGGTCTGGAAAGGCAACAGCCTATCGCCAAATTGGATTTTGATCTATTAAGGGCTGAGACATCGTCTAAAGAACCCTCCTCAGTCAGAATCCTGTATCCATACCGAGCACGATGCGAGATGGATTTTAGAGCTGAGGTGAGATTAGGAATTACATTACTCTCTCCCAAAAGGGCGACTATACCGTTGATGCTATCCGAGAGCAAATCTGCACAAACCCTTAAGACTCTTGGATGTATAATAGCTCTTTCTTTATGCCTTCTTAGAAGCCAAAAAAACATTCATTTAGAAAAACTTGTTCTTAATAACATTAATAAAAAATGAGAGGGGAGTTTGGTTCAATCTAAGCCATCACCTACGCCATCATCGCTTACATCCATGTCGTCATAATTGATCAGGTCGTACTCAAATAGATATTCAGTTGGACTCCAGCCCGACAGACTACCACCAACGATATCATCGCTTAGTACCAGCCAAATCTTTGCATCGGTTAGATCTTGTTCAAAATCATATGAACCAGCTAGATGTATGTTTCCATCGCTGTCAGCTAATCCACTTGCAATCACTATCATGGGCCAAGGCCACATGTTTTGTGGTTCAGGGTAGTATATCAAAGAATATGACATACCCATGTCCAGTCCATGTCCATTAAAGACGTAGTCGAATGTAGGTCCTGCTAAATTATACTTCATCTTGCCCCAAGCTCCATCTGGGACTATTGTCCAGTCTGCTGGGTTTTTTTCAACTAAATACAAGTAAGCTATATTTGATTTCCCTGCTTGGCCGTTGCCCTTTGCGTACGGGTTATATTTGCTAACTGGTTTGGGTACTGCAAGTACTACTGGAACCGCCAACACTGAGATTAGGAATATTGTAGCAACGAAGATCGAAAATGCCTTTTTATTCAGTATTGCTTTCATTCTTCTTCCAGAAAAGTATATAGAAATTTATATTTCAGCTCATTGTAATTATTCATAATGAATATACAATAATGTGTATAGATTAAATCACTTATGGATAAGTGATAGACAAAGAATGAGTACAGTGGACATCTCTATAAAGAGAGCTCTTGTCTTCCTGCATAGAAGCAAACGATGGTATGTAGCTAGGTCTCTCTCGTCCTCCGATAGGATTCTACCACGTTGGCTATTATCCTCTTAGATGCAGATAAGTGCTTTTTAGGATTAAATAAACTCATGACTTCATCTTTTTTCAATAAAGCGCTTAATTCTTCGTCTTTAAGGATAGCTTCAGAGTATGTTATATTCTCCTTCAATGCCTCATTAGCAGACTTACGCAATAGCTTGTGAGCCTTCGACCTTGATAGGCCCTTTCTCAATAAAGCATCTAATACGAATTCAGAGTATACCTGCTCTTTGGTCAGGTCTATGTTGGCTCTTATCCTGTCCTCTCTGACCACCAGACCCTCCATTACTTCCATCATGGAGTTCATACACTCATCCAATAGTATGAAGGCTGAGGGCAAGATGATTCTCTCGTTTGCAGAGTTGGACAAATCTCTCTCATGCCAAAGGGGTATGTTGTTGAGGCCGACCTCTGGCAAGGACCTGATGTACTTTGCCAAGCTCGATACTCTCTCACACCTTATCGGGTTTCTCTTTATTGGAACTGCTGAGCTTCCTATCTGATCAGCAGCAAAAGGCTCTTCAACTTCTCTTATCTCTGTGCGTTGCAAGTTACGAACCTCTACTGCCATCTTGTCTAGAATTGATGCCACCAAGGCCGTGAAGAAGATGGCTTCGGAAAGAAGGTCTCTGGGAACGATTTGGGTGGCAGCCTCCATGGGCCTTAGGCCGAGCTTTCTAGAAGCTATCGCTTGAACTTCAAGAGCCTTTTCGCCCATAACCGATCCTGTCCCTACCACTCCAAGGGTCTTACAAACCAACGTCCTCTCCCTTAGCTGGCGCAGACGCACTATATTGCGATTCATTTCAGAGGCCCAGACAGCGAACTTTAGGCCGAAGGATAATATGCTGGCATGCTGACCGTGAGTCCTGCCCACACCAGGTAGGTCCTGATACTTTAGGGCCTTTTTACAAAGAATCTCTGTCAAAGCAATCATCTTCCCTTCAAGTAATTCCAAAGCCTTCTTCAACTGCAGAGATAGAGAAGTATCCAGAACATCATTACTCGTAAGGCCGTAGTGCACCCACGGCTTCGCCTCATCATTACACAACTCTACTATGGCCTCTACCAGAGAAGCTGTCTCGTGCTTTGTCGTTGCTTCTATCTCTCGCCACCTTTCTATGGTTATATGTTTGGAATCTGCCTTTGACGCTATCTCCATTGCAGCCCTCTTTGGGATCAAACCTACCTCCGCCTGAGCCTCTGCAACTGTGCCCTCGACCATGAGTTGATACTTTAGGTAGCCCTCTTCATCAAATATCTCTCTCATCTCCCTACTGCCATACCTCTCTGGTACAGGAAGGGTGCTCCTATAGGATGCCATGAGCCTTCTTCCTAGCATCATTAATAAAAGCTGATCGCCATAAATTGGTAAGAGAAGATGGGCTATGCTCAAGAGAGAAGAAATTCTTGAGAGGCTGAGTGAATCTGTTGTAAGGGGAGATGTGGAGGAAGCGAAGAAGGCTGCGAAGGATGCCATAGAAGAGGGAATAGATGCCTACGAAGCCATAATGCTAGGTTGCGCCAAGGGCATGTTTGTCGTAAGCGACAAGTACGAGAGGTTCGAGTACTTTATGCCCGATCTAATCTGCTCGGCAGAGGCCATGTCTGCTGCTACAGACATCCTAAAGCCCCACATAAGCGTTGAGAAGGCCCATCTTTCTGGCAGGGTCGTAATAGGCACCGTTGAAGGCGACATTCATTCTATAGGAAAAGAGATAGTAAAGGTGTTCTTGGCAGCTGCTGGTTTTGATGTCCATGACTTGGGTGTGAACGTACCGAATAAAGAGTTCTTGAAGAAAGCTATGGAGATAAAGCCAGAGATCGTGGCCATGAGCACCCTGACTACACCTACGATAGAGAGTATGGCAAATGTGATAAATTTGTTCAAGAAAGAGGGAGTAAGGAAAGGATACAAGTTCTTGGTGGGAGGGGCAGTCCTTTCTGAGGAATGGCGTATAAGGCTAGGGGCAGACGGTTACGGAAAGGATGCTTCGGAAGGTGCAAGAGTGGCAAAAAGGCTGATGGAAGAGGCAAAATGTTGGCCCTCTCCTAGCTGAAGCAGGGAGATTCTGAGTTTGTGGGTGCTCTTCATAGGCCTGCTCTAGGAATCAAACATACCATAATCATGAATGTGGAAAGGTAAATAATCGATGGTAATGATAGTCTTGCAGGATGGGCTAGAAGCATACGAGTTATACATGAAGATGAACTCAACTTTTAGTCAAGGAGATTTGGTAGGTTATTCTGTAAATCTAGAAACCCAAGAGTCAGAATCTTGCTCTATAGAACGTGAAGAAAACACCCTTGCCATAATTGCTTCGTTGGGTGGTCTGCAAAGTGAGAGATTCAATGTCGAATCCATTAGTTTGTTCAAACTCTTTATGAAAAATGGTCTGATTATGAATTGATAGATAATGGATTCGATTTTGCCCTACATGAAGGCTTCCAAAACACGACATTTGATTGATAACTCCTCGTTGTGAAAACGTCTACCCCCCTTGGCTTATAAACTCAAATCTTTTGGAAGATTAGGGTCTCATGAGCTGATTACTGCGCTTAAAAAATAGGGACGTTTCAGACTTTGCGCCTGTTTATGATAATGATCCCAGTGGCACAGATGCCATTATTGCAGCCAGGCCTATTCAAGGTGCTATGAGATTGAGATTGTCTGTAGGGATCAAGACCCCGCCAACAGGTCATGAAACAAGCACTATGTTAATGATCATCATCCTCTCATGAGAGGGAGGGGTACACGGAGATGGTGAAATCCTTCATACATGATGGTATATCTCGTTACAGGCAGGAAAGGTTCTTTCAAGAGTTTATACAAAAGAATGAGAGGCAAGTGGAGAGTTCGGTACTTAATTAAAGATGGGAAACATTCGATAAGTTCAAGGCTCTAGCAACATTTCTGGGCTCGATCAAATGTAACGATTATAAATCGACTTACGTAGATATTCGTAACTGAACTTGCCTAAGGTGTGCATAGCATGGATGATAGTGACAAACTCGGTTATGAATAAATCTGGAAGAAGTCTAAAGTACCTGATATCCTTCTCTATGCAAAGAGAAAAGGTCCAAGGATTGAAATTATGTTACCTCTCCCTCAACAGCTTTAGAAATAGGTCGTTGTTACTATCCTTGGAATCTTGTTGAGGAAATAAAGACTATTCTAGACGAATCAAATTTGTCCACGGTTTTTGGGTAAGTGCCTATGGACCGTACACTGCTTTTAGTCCGAGGATGTCGCCCCATCCTAGTGTTTGCTTGTAGGTTTCTCCATAGCCTGAGTATCCATACATTGTTAGCCAGTAATCGCTGCTATTGTAGAGGTCGTCTAAGCCGCACCAATGTCCAAACTCATGTGTCATTATGTTCTGAACATCCAACTAAAGAGGCAAGGAAATGATTATAAAATATATCATAACCATCATCGGTTCCATGTCAAGCCTAATATTCTGGCTTCTTAGGAAGGTTAGGGAGAGTTTAGAAAAGGTCTAGGGAGGTTTTCACTTGCAGTACAAGTGGACGGTACTTACAGTAACAACTGTTGGAATCCTTATGGCTGGGCTAGACTCCAGGATAGTCATAGTCGGCCTCCCTCAAGTGGCCTCAGCATTAAGAGCGGATGCCGAGCAGGCGATTTGGTTTACTCAGGCATACGTCCTTGGCTCTACTGTTGCACTCCTTCTCATAGGTAGAGTTACGGACATAGTTGGGAGGGTGAAGATCTACACAAGTGGCTTCACAGTCTTCACAGTAGGCTCTGCATTAACAAGCATAGCACAGGAACCTACACAGGTCATCTTATTCAGAAGTATACAGGGGCTTGGGGCTGCTATACTCTTCACAAACAGCATAGCTATGATAACGGATGCAACGCCAAAGAATGAGCTCGGCTTTTTTCTTGGTGTAAATCAGATAGCCTTCAGGTTCGGTGCGATGGCTGGGCTGACTGTAAGCGGAGTAATTCTCTCCTTCCTAGATTGGAGGGCCCTCTTCTACATCAATGTGCCTATAGGTATCTTCGGAACTGTCTGGGCCCACCGCAGGCTCAAGGAGATAGCGAGCGTTGAGAGGAGTGCTCCAATCGATTGGGTAGGTTTTATAACATTCACAGCATCCATAACCAGCTTCCTTTTAGCTCTCACATTTGCTGCTTATGGGATAGCAGAGCAGATTACAGTCTATGCGCTTCTCACTATCAGCGCGATAAGCATGTTAACCTTCGTAGCATATGAAAGAGGCATTGAGCACCCATTGCTCGACCTAAAGCTCCTCAGGATAAAGGAGTTTACTGGCGGTGTGATTGCACAGCTACTGAATGCAATAGCATGGGGCGCTGTATTGCTCTTGCTCAGCCTTTACTTCCAGCTTGTTCTTGGTCTGAGCCCATTTGATGCTGGAATAAGGATAATACCATTCGATATAGTATTCCTCTTCCTTGGGGTAGTGAGCGGAAGACTCTCCGATAGATTCGGACACCTCCCCTTCACCACATCTGGGCTAGCTCTCACAAGCATCTCCCTATACCTCTTCTCAACTGCAGATGCATCCACGCCTTATTCACTTGTAGTCATTTACATGATTCTCCTTGGTGTTGGTGTAGGCATGTTCATATCCCCAAACATAAGTTCGATAATGGGCTCTGTCCCAGCTCAAAGAAGGGGGATAGCATCAGCGTTCAGGGCCACATTCTTTAATGTCGGTTTCACAATAAGCCTCAATCTGGCCATTCTAATAATGACCTTTACAGTGCCCTACGCAATAGTGACAAATATAATATCACCCACGAACTCTATTGTCATCCCCGAACCGGATAAGTTGCTCTTTGCTGAAGGGCTGAAGAAGACATACCTATGGCTTGCCGCATTGAATACAGCTGCTATCCCACCATCTGTGCTTAGAGGGGGAAGAGCTAAGAATAATGCCTCATAAAGATAGGTTCTTTCAGCATCTTTTTAACCAAAAATGATTTTTCATACGTGTTTGTCATATTTTTTCTTCAGTCCTTTTTGCTATAGCCTCAGTCATCTCGGACAGTCTTGCATTACCGCCCAGATCGTAGGTCACAAGCTTACCCTCTGCTATTATGTCATTTGTAGCCTCGAATATGGCCCTAGAAGCTTCCTTCTCACCGATGTAGTCCAGCATCCATGCACCTGCAAGTATAGTAGCTGTAGGGTTGACCATGTTCATGTTCTTATACTTGGGAGCGCTGCCATGAGCAGGCTCAAACATAGCATAATTGTCTCCTATGTTGGCAGAGTATACACACCCAATGCTCCCTATCAAGCCAGACGCTTCCTCAGATATTATGTCCATGAATAGATTGGTGCTCAATATCACGTTCTGATTGAACCTTTGGGGGTTCTTTACCAGTTGTTGGGCCAAGTTGTCTATAAAATAATCCTCTATTATGATCTCAGGAAAGTCCTTGGCAACTTGCCCTACAACCTCTCTGAATAGCCCACAAGTCTCTTTCAAGATGTTCGCCTTGGTTATTACTATTAGCTTCTTCCAGTTCTTCTCTCGGATCAGGTTGAAGGCATACCTTGCCACCCGCTCCGATGCCCTTCTGCTGATCTTTCTTATCGCTATGGCTATATCATTAAGGCGGAATTCTATTCCTGTATAGAGGCCTTCTGTCGCCTCACGGACACATACAAAATCTACATCGCCGAGGGGGCCGCTCTTATTGGGGAAGGTCTTTATGGGTCTAACATTCGCAAATAGATCGAACCTCTGCCTTATACTCACAGCAACGCTCTTTGGGGTTCCTGGTTTCGGAATGGTTGTTGTAGGACCTTTGAAGCACGCTGTCGAATTCTCAAGGACATCCCAAGTTTCAGGAGGTATGAAAGAGTCGCCTCCATGCTTCTCCCACCATTCCATCCCAGCATCACACGGCACCATCTCTACATTGGCCCCACTCGCTTTCAAAACTCTTATCATAGCTCCTACTAGCTCTGGGCCCGTGCCATCTCCACGGATCAATGCAACACGCTTTGCCATAGGTTTCATCGAGGGCTCGATGGTACTCTTAGTTAAACTTTGTCTCAATGTTATTATTACTAATATATCAAAAATCAATAAATTATATCGAAGGTCGCAAAACTACCTTCGTACTCCTCCCACTTTACATTTACGTCTATTATTTGAGCTCTAGGGGGCCCTACATTGCACCATTCTAGCATCTTCAAAACATCGTTTTTACTGCCCTCAAAGACGGCCTCAACTCTACCATCATGGAGGTTCCTCACCCATCCCTTAAGATTAAGTTCAAAAGCCTTCTTCTTTGTATTGGACCTGAAAAAGATTCCCTGTACGAAACCCGAAATATAGACGTGAACTCTAATCTTATTCAATTTTAATAAGTTATTCCCATGGAAACTTTCCAAACTTTTTGTAGTATTCTACAAGACCACCAGCTTCGAGCATCTTTTCTAGAAATTCAGGATGCTTGTCTGCCTTTAAGCTCTTTCCAGTCATTATATTCTTTACTGTTCCTTCGCCTAGATCTATTTCTATTATATCGCCCTCATTGGTTTCTTTCGAGATACCCTTACAAACAATGGCTGGCAGACCTATGTTGATGGCGTTTCTATAAAAGATCCTTGCAAAACTCTCTGCTATGACCGCAGATATACCACTGGCTTTTATGGCGATTGGGGCTTGATCCCTGCTCGAACCGCAACCAAAATTTCTACCCGCTACTATAAGATCTCCCTTTTGGACTTTTCTCGAAAACTCTGGGTCTATACCCTCCAAGCAATGTTCTGCCAACTCTTTTGGGTCTATGCTCCTTGCTTTGTATTTGTAGGGTATAATGACATCTGTATCTATGTTATCGGAGAGTTTCCAGACCCTTCCCTTCAAAAAAATCACCTCAAGTAATCCCTAGGATCGGCTATGACTCCTTCGATGGCCGAAGCAACTACTGTTGCTGGCGATGCCAAATAAACCTTAGACTCACTCGATCCCATCCGTCCTATAAAGTTCCTATTGCTACTGGATATGCATACTTCACCAGCTCCAAGTACGCCACAGTGAGTACCAACACATGCTCCACAAGTTGGGGCTGTTATCAATGCACCAGCCTCCAACAACACATCCATAATTCCTTTCTTTAAAACCTCTTCGTAGACCGATTTTGACGCTGGTGTGACTATGAACCTTACACCTTTCTTAATCTTTCTGCCCTTGAGCATCTTCATGGCTATTAAAAAGTCTTCGAGCCTTGCATTTGTGCAACTTCCTAAAAAGGCCTGGTCTATGGGTATTCCTTCAACCTCCCTCACAGCTTTTACGTTATCTACACTATGGGGCAGCGCAACGTATGGCTCCATATGCTCTACATCTTCTTCTACAACTTTGTCGTATATCGCCTCTTTTCCTCCATGGACATCAACAAGAACTTCTCTTCCTAATGATGTCAAATACTCTTTTGTTACACTGTCTGCCTCAACTATTCCTGTTTTCGCTCCAGCCTCTATACTCATGTTACACAGAGTTGCCCTTGAATCTATCGACAGGTCTTTTACTGTACTACCAGTAAACTCTATGGCCTTATAGTTGGCCCCTTCGCTAGAAATCTTTCCTATGGTAAAAAGGATTAGATCTTTTGCGTACACCCCCAGTGGCAGACGGCCGTCAAATACTACCTTTACAGAGTCGGGGACCTTCAACCAGATTTTACCACTTGCCCATACAGCGGCTATTTCTGTGCTGCCTACGCCAGTAGCGAAAGCCCCTAAAGAACCTTGAGTAGTTGTGTGGGAGTCGGCGCCTATTACCAGCATCCCTGGAACTACGAAATGTTCAAGCATGTACTGATGGCAAATATTGCCTTCCTGTATGTAGCATCCTTGGTCCTTGGCGAACTTCCTCATAATGGAATGAAAATTGGCTATATGTTCAGAGGAAGCAGGATATGTATGGTCTATGTGCAAAATGACCTTGCTGCTGTCCCAAACCCTCTTTATCCCTAACTCTCCAAGAACCTTTATAGCGAGAGGAGCAGTCCCATCATGGGCCATGGCAAGATCGACCTTTGCTACCATAATTTCACTTGCTAAAGCTATCTTCCCAGGTTCATCACTCCTTTTTAGTGAAAGAATCTTTTCGGAGAAGGTCAACCCTTGGTCTGACAGAACCTTATCCTGAAGCTCTTTGTCGATCAAGCTCGTACGCTGCATTAGAAGGACCCTGATTTCAATAGTTGATAAACTCTTCGCTATGGCTCCTATTAAGAATTTTTCCTACATAAAATAGATCACGAGTTGATGGGCAGAAATCCGATATTCATATATGAAAAAGTATATTTTACACTAGCCGTATGACTCCTTTTCTGCCAGACTTGAAATGTACCTGACTTACTTAAAGTGTGGTATTATCTTGTTCTTTATGAGGTTTATAGAATCTCTCACATTCGGGCCTATCGGTGAGCCTGTTATGAATAGGGTGACTCCTATCTTCCTTAACTGATCTATCTTCTCTATGCACGTGTCAGGAGTGCCAGCTATTGAGAAGGCTTCTATCATATCAGGCGTAACATTGGCGAATACGTCCTTCCACATCCCCTTTGCTATGGCATCTCTTAGCTTGTTTGCTGCCTCTATTGATATGTTATGCCTCTGAAGGATAGGCTCAGGACTACCTGCGACTATGAAGGCTGCAACTATGGTAGCGGCCTTTTGGGCCTTAGCGGCATCCTCATGCACGGAGAAGGATGTGGCAGCTACAACCTCCAAGTCATCCAGCTTCTTGCACGCCTTACTGGCCCCTTCCTTTATATGTCCCATGGCATCCTCAAAGTCCTTTCTATGGGATGCATTGATGAGAACTCCATCCCCTACCTCAGCAGCTAGAGATATCATCTTTGGTCCCTGGGCGCCTACGAAGATGGGTATTGGATTGGCCACTTTGAAGTTGATCTTCGCTCCAGCCACCTTGAATACCTCGCCCTCCAACTTTACAGCCTTGCCCGTTGTAACGTCACGAATAATCCTGACAGCCTCTCTCACAGCGGCCAAGGGCTTTGCCCTCTCTACGCCCACCATATCCAATGTAGTCTTGTCCCCTGTCCCGAGCCCGCAGGCTACTCTCCCTGGAGCCATATCGTTCAACGAAGCCATGGACTGGGCAGTCATTATAGGGTGAATCATGTAGGGGTTCGTAACACCGGGTCCGAACTTAATCTTATTCGTGTAGACTGCTATGTTGGTGAGTAGAACATAGACGTTGCGGTTGTTGAAGTGATCTGTTATCCAGACGTAGTCATAGCCGGCTTTCTCAGCCTGTATCGCATGGTAGATAACTTTCCAATACACGTCTGTTGGCACGAACTCGATTCCAAATTTGAACATAGCCATCCCCTCCATTACACTTGGATCCCAAGGCCCTGAAGGAGAGCCACTGTCTTGTCCTTCTCTGCAATCATGGATGCTTCAAGAAGTGTTCGAAGGCCTGAAGGCTTTGTGAGTTCATCACACTCCCAAGACAGGAGTATGCCCTTGGCAAGCCCCTCAGGTACTTTGTCTGCATTTGCAGAGCCGAGAAGAAGCTTGACTAAATCGTCTGAAACCTTTTCGAACGAGCTTTGAGGGATTCTATTTATGATCTCATTTAATCCTGCCAATATTTATCCCCAACCTACGATTCCTTTTGGCATTTATAACTGTTTTTTCTTTAGAGAATCGATCCTATTCATATCTGATTAGCAAAATATTTTAAATGAGTAATCAACACCCAAAGGCGAGGTTAACAATATTGCCTGTAGAAGTTGAAGATACATATGCTGAAGCCTTTCCTATGCTCGCAGGTAGGCTTCTGATAACCGCTGAGAACGAGAAGTGGGCTCTAACTGCTGCAAAGACTGCCACGGGCTTCGCATCATCGATCATCATGTCCCCCGCAGAGGCCGGTCTTGAGAGTCTTGTTCCCCCGGACAAGACACCAGACGGTAGGCCTGGAGCCATGATTCAGATCTACCATAGGACTCTGCCCATGCTGAAGTTCCAACTTCTGGCTAGGATAGGTCAGTGCATCCTTACTTGCCCAACGACAGCCATCTTTAACGGTATACAAGATGCCAAAAAGTACACTAGACTGGGCAAATCCATTCGAATGTTCGGAGATGGCTATGAGAGACTGGACAAGGCCTACGGCAAGAAGGTTTGGAGGATTCCTGTGATGGAGGGAGAGTTCTTGATAGAGGATAGGTTCGGTCTCAAGAAGGCCGTGGCTGGTGGTAACCTTCTGATAATGGGTGAGAATCAGAAGGCGGCTCTTAAAGCATCGGAGGATGCAGTAGAAGCCATGGGCAAGATCGAGGGATTGGTGATGACCTTCCCAGGGGGGATATGCCGCTCTGGATCGAAGGTAGGCTCCTCGAAGTACAAGTTGCTCGCAACGACCAACCACTTCTTCTGCCCTGCTCTTAAGGGGGTAGTGCCAGATTCAAAGGTCCCTTCAAGTGTAAACAGCATATACGAGCTCGTCTTCAACGGCTTGACAGAAGACATCATCAAGAGGGGTACAGCAGTAAGCATAAAGGCGGCTATGAAGGTCCCTGGCATAGTGAAGATATCTGCGGTGAACTTCGGCGGTAAGCTAGGTCCGATCCTGATCAAGCTCAAAGATGCTCTAGAGATGAAGTAAATCAGCATACAATAGATAGATCTTCAAAAGATCGTAGCACAAGTTGAATAAGTCCGGGCATGCTACCGTCGGATATTCTCGATCATATATTCTATTATCTTGTCAGCTATGTTGACCTTCGTCACCATCTGAAGTCCACCGAATCCTGGCTGGCTGTTCAACTCGTTGACCATGTATCCTTCTCGGCTCTCCATTACATCTACTCCTGCGATCTTACAGCCTATGGCCTTGGCGACCTTTACTGCTATGTCTTCGAGCTCCCTTGATGACTCAAGAGGAATCGGTCTCGCACCTCTATCTATGTTGGTCTTCCAACTATCCGCTTCTCTGTACATGGATGCAACTACTTTATCGCCGATTACAAAGAGCCTTATATCCCTAGTACCATGAGGGATGAACTTTTGGAGGTAGAGGACATGACGGGTGTATGTCAAGGCATGAAATGTCCGCCAAGCTGTTTCAGGGTCGTTGATTCTGCCTATCCCCATGCCCCTCGAACCGAACAGAGGTTTCATAACGACGTCTCCCCCCAGCTCTTCAAAGGCCCTCATAGCTGCCTCCGTATCTTCTGTGATTATGGTGGGAGGTACTGGTATCCCCTGCTCTTCTATCAGTGTCAAAGATCTGTACTTGTCGGCAGAGATCTCTATGGCCCTTGGTGGATTTACGACAAGCAAGCCTCTTCTTTCTAAAGTACGAAGGATATCCAACCTAGAGATGATCTCTTCCAAAGACCCTCTGCCTATGGGGCGAATCAGGACGCCATTCAGGTCCTTGAGCAGATCCACTCCCTCGACAGTTGTAACAAGAGGATTGCCCGCTACTCTGGCAACAAGATCTGATAGGCTGAAGCATTTGTAATCGATGCCCTTCTTAGACATTGACTTTATGATCTGGGCGGAGCACCAAGATTCTGGATTCCTAGTGATAAGCCCTATCCTTAGAGGCAACTTCGATCATAAGGTCTATCTTTCTCTTATCTAATATCTTTTCTTAATTTAGTTTATTAACAGTACTTCACATCAAGCAAATTCTCATATCGTCCTTCTTGCGCCACAATTCGGGCAGACTGTAGCTGTTTGAGGCATTAGAGCCCCACAGTATTTGCATGGTATCATAACGACTTCACGGATAACCTCTCTTTCCTTAATGATTGATGTAGCACTCTGGGCTACCTGAACCTCTATTGCTCTGCTTGTCACATCCGGCCTTCCATCAACTGCGATTACGCCTTTAATGGACCATGCAACCTTTCTATCGATGCTTTTGTATGTCGGTCTTCCACCCAATGGAATGTTTATACTGAATGGAAATGCTCCTATATAGCCCCTAGCTATGTGCATCGGACCGCTAACTGTGGGTCTGGCAGAATAGAGCGTTGCTGACTCCCAAGACTCCGTCTCAATTTCTCGTCGGGCTCTTTCATCATACATCCGTCTTATCTTTTTTGCTTCTTCAACACATTGGATTTCAAATCTTATTTCTGTAGCATCAAACTCCTCCTCTGAAGCCACAGTTAAAGTACCTTCGATGTCTTCGCCCAAAATAAAATTGTCTTTGTTAAACTTCAGCGAAATATTTGCTTTAGGACCTGTTACTTTATCTTTAATCTTTTTGAAGAAAGACATAGAATCACCACGATTCTGTTTTGCCCAACTTCTTTAAGGCAAATGTTATTGTTTTAAGCGTTACGCCGATAGGTTTTGCTGGCACTGTTACCTCGGGGTGCCTATTTTCTAAGGTGGGCAAAGAGATTATATAGAAAGTACGGCTCACTTTTGAATGACTCTATATTGTTCACTCTACGATATTATGGTAGGATCGAGCTAATGGCGGAGGCTAAGCTCGCCAGCTTTGGGGAGGTAGAATAATATGAGCGAGTTAGAGATACAGCTTCCCAATTTGAGTGAACAGTCGACTCAAGAAATATCGGTCATGCGGGGACAAATATTCGCATGCACCAATAAGACAGAAAGGGAGTGTCTTGAGAGGATGCTTTTTTCGACCAATAAAGTTCATGCCAATAAGACTTTGCGGACCAAAAAAGGAGACTATTTGTTCTTACTTAACTTTGACTCAGATACGTTGTATGGTGTCTTCAGGGCGAGGTCTGATGGTAAGAAAGACATAGTCCATGAGGCATGGGGTGGTAAATATCCCTATCAAGTGGAAGTCGAAAAAGATGGAGAAATAAAGATCGTTAAAAAAGCTAAGAAACTACTTTCTCGGTTTGGTATTAGTTGGATCGCCCCATTGGATGAAACTAGGACAAAATTGCTCTTAAGCTATTTTGGGTATTTGAAAGAATCTACGTGGGGCTCACTGATCCCTGCGATAACGGTCATAAAGGATAAACAACAATCAAGTACAGGCACCTTAGCAGTAGGGATGGAGGAAGAAAAACCTCAAATCGAAGCCACCACATTATGGGATTATCCAAGGCAGAGCTATGGCAAGAAACCTAAAGGAGATAACAAATATCCTGGGGTTACGCCAGCCTTCATCATCTATAACCTTGTACAACGCTACACAGAGCCGGGTGATTTGGTCCTCGATCCTATGGCTGGCAGTGGCACAACAATTGATGTCTGCAAGGAAGAAGGTCGAAAGGTCATTGCGTATGATATTTCACCCACGAGGCCAGACATCATTCAAAACGATGCAAGAAATATCCCTCTTCCTGAGAACTCTGTTGACATGATATTTATCGACTCTCCATACGGAGACAACGTAAGATACAACGATCATCCGGACGACATAGGCAAAATCTCTTCCGAGATTGAAAAATTCTACGATGAATTGGAGAAAGTGATGGGAGAGTGCCATAGGGTGCTAAAGCCTTGCAAAGTTCTTGGATGGTTGATTGGAGATCAATGGGTTAAGAAGAAGTTTACTCCAGTGGGCTTCAAGGTCTACCAACGACTATGTAAATATTTTGACACTTTAGACGTCGTATGTGTAGTTCGCAGAAGCCAAACCTCCAATACGAGTTTATGGTATAATCGGGCTAGGCGGTTCAACTTCTATCTACGTGGTTTTAAGTATCTATTTATAATGCGAAAAACACCTCCTAATGCCTTAGCACCCCGCGAAAGAAAAATTCAGTGGGCACGTTATCCTAGGGTTAAACACTCCAAAACCAATCAGTGAGAAGGTGGAGGATACTAGCTTGAAGAACTGGATTATTATTCTAGGAGCAAGAAAGCAATTACTGATCCAAAAAGTGAGGTCAATAATCTAATTCTAAAGGTTGAGAGAGGAGAAATAGCCCCAGATAGAGCTTGGGATGAGATAAGAAAGCTTAAAGGCGACTACGTTAAACGGCTAAGGAATTTTCACACTGAAGTCAAGGATCCCAAGCAGTCTTGGCACGTTTTTATTGGCAATAAGTTTCAAAAAGCAGTTTATTCGATCCTTAAGGGCTATGTGACTAGACTAAAAGCCAAAGACCCGAATTTTAGAGGTTTCGATATTCTTACGGAAGCTGAAATCAAGAATGATGAAATCATTATGAGAAAGCTTGCCATAAAATATGGAAAGTACTTGTTACTGCCAGATACCGATATAGCTATAGTTAACCATGCGTTTGAGGAACCTTGGAAGTCCGAAATCCTAGCTATAATATCGTGCAAGACAAGTCTAAGAGAGAGGATAGCACAAGCATGCTATTGGAAGCTAAAGCTCGTCTCTTCAGACGTAACAAGAAGCATTAGAGTATTCTTGGCCACCACAGATAACGACGAAGACTTCATCATTATGAATAACGCAAGAAGAGAGTCATTTAACGGTAAGAGCAGGAATAGAATCATCGCCGAGCACGAACTAGATGGCATCTATATTTTGAGGGAGGACTTCAGAGAAGAATGGGAAAGCACCAAGGTAAAGCGTTATGGACGCATATTCAATGACCTAAGCAAAATCTATCGAGAGACCGAGAAAAAGATAATTTAGACTTCATCTATTTAGTTAAGTTGTGTTGTAATAAAAAATGAAACTCCCTTCAATCCTATTAGGTTGTAGCCCTTTTATCGGTGCAGGACAGTTCGGAGCGAAGGCATACCACTACTATCAGAAGTTTTACCTCCAACCAGAGAATATGGTTAAGTTATTCAAAAAGAGCTTCGATCTTAATGTGAAATCGGTTCAGCTCTTATCCGATAGACCTGTTAGCGCTCTCATCGAAGCATCTTTTGCAGCTAGGGTGAAGCCCTTTGTGATCTATTCAACAGATCTCTCTGGAGTAGGGTTGAGGAGGGTTTTAGAGAGGCTCAGCCCTTTGGAGCCCGAGGTCATCACTATACATGCAGAGATCGCAGATAGTTTCGATGTGAATGAGATTATGGAACGTATAGATATAGTGAAAGAACACGGTGCAACTGCTGGCATTGCTACTCACCAACCTGGCATAACGCTCCCATGGATCAAGAAGAAGAGAATACCGGTAGAGGTAGTACTTGCGCCTCTAAATTCGATAGGGTACTGCATGGAGCCTGATTTTGAGACTAGTATGAAGGCGATAAGAGAATGCTCCAATAAGGTTGTAGCGATAAAGCCACTGGCAGCTGGCAGATTAGCACCGAAAGATGCTTTTAAATTCGTTTATAATTGTGCGGATAGCGTTGCTGTTGGTATTGCGTCTGAGGAAGAGATGAAAGAAACTTACGATGCTGCAAATATAGCTTTTGAAGAGAGAAAGGTTGGAGTAAAGTAACATTATATTCTCTTCTATTATATATTGTTTTTATTTTATTTATTTTATTAGGACATAGAACTCTTAATAACTCTCTTTTCTAGAGCCTAATCTAATTTCGACTCAATAATTCTTTAATCTCCTTCCAAATAAGTTCCGATAAGAGAGCGTATTACAAATCAAGGCCCTGAAAGCTTGATCCTCAAGAGATTTCTCTCTTATTGTCACTAGATGAATCACTCTTCTACGATTCCCTTATCGAGAGAATCTGGGCTTTTGTGTCCTTTTAGAGCCCTATAGACTTCTTCACGATCTCTGGGTTGATCTTGCCTGCACTGAAGCTGTTGCCAGTCCTCATGTTGTTGACATTGATTGATGCTGGTGCAAATAGACCAGGGTCTATCTTGTAGAAGTCAAAGTTGGCGGCCTTGAAGATATCGTAAAATGGAGCTCCATAGGCTGATGAAGACGAAGATGGGGCCTTCTCGAGCAGCTTTACTATCTCCTGATCGTCTTCACTGTCCACTATGAAGAAGGTCTCGCCTCCATACATGAGCATGTCGTTGGTCCTACCCATGGCCTTTGTAGCCTTTGGATGGCATGGGGCTATGGGTGCTTGACCACAGCCATACAACACCTTTAATGGGTTGAACCCCAGCTCTGTCAATCTGTGCAAACCTGTCTCCACTATCCTGCCCGAAATCTGAGCAGAGCCTGCAACGCTAGAAGTGGGGGTGAGTATTGCATACAACCTATCTGGGCTTACTCTGCACTCCTTTGCGATGTAATCTAGAGCATCTACAGGAGGTTCCTCAGAGGTCTCCAAGATTATGACCGCCACATCTGCCGAGTCCTGATACCCTATCTTTGCATACAAATCCTTAGGCTTCATCGGTATGGCCCTTGCAGGCCCTGAACCCATGGCAAAGTACTTCCCAACGCTTATCCTCCAGCCGGCGAACTGTGAACCAAGAAGCGCAATAGCAGGATGGTCTGTTGAGACGGAAATCTTTGGTAAAGACAGCCCGCTGTGGTCGAAGTAGGATAGAGAAGCCTCGCCATACCCCCCCATGCAAACCTCTGTGACGTACTTTCCAGCCAAGAACCCTCCCTTTGCCTTTATTCCCGCGTCTATAATCGTCGCTCCGTTCCCAGCCTTGACAACACCTATTGCAAGCTCTTCCTTCCTCTCTATCATCTCGTTTACTATCTTTAAAGCCCCAAGATTGACGCTTATGACCAATCAGATCACCCTAGAGGATGTATGCCTCCTTCTTCTTGAGGTGCTCATTCTTCTGGACGGCCACGAAAACCTTCCCGTTGCCCCCCTCCATCATGTCCCCCGTAAAAGAGTAGAAGGGGCCTGCTATCTTGTCTGCTCCTACCTTTACATTGGGCTTGACATCATCGATCAGGAAGCTCGGCAGTATATCGGGGACCTTTCCCGCCACTATTACCTTGCCTCCAGTCATCTGACTACCCATCCTGCCATCCGCATCTCCAAAGACGAGGATTGTACCGCCTTGCATATGAATCCCTGTATGGAGCCCTATATCGCCATTTACTCTTATTATTCCATCCTTCATAAAGCATCCCACCTCACTGCCAGCTCTTCCTTTGATCGTGATGGTTCCTCCACTCATGCCGTTCTTTGAGCCTCTATAGCCCGCGCCGACAAAGTCCCTTGCATCGCCCTCCACCTCTATCATCCCTCCCTTCATTTCGAAGCCAAGCCAAGAATCGGCATTGCCCTTAACATGTATCTCTCCGCCCTTCATCCCATCACCAACATATAGGCCAGCATTTCCATCCACGAAGATCTTGCCAGACATCATCTGCTTCCCTATCCTTCTAGCCTTTGATAGGTCTCCTTCCATTGTGATAGAAACGTCATCTGCCTTCTGACCCACTTCGCCAGAAACATCGAACAATTCTCCCAGTTTTACCTTCTTGTTGCCCTGCCACATCTCCAAGTTCTTTATCTCCTCTAGAGACTTTCCTGCGAAGACATCAGGACTTATAACATAGGCGTCGAGAGGTCTCTCCACCTTTGCCTTAAGTTTCAATAAGATAGATGCCAAACATATTCACCTTTATGCTACCAGTTCAACCTCCAGTTCTTTCGCCTTTTTATCTTTTACCAACCTATAACAGTGAATATGCGATCTTTTTTTAGATCAGGCGTAGATCTTAATTAGACTCTTCCTTATTGCATCTATGGCTTTGATGACCGGAGAATCCGGGGCGAAATCTATAGGAGCAATTCTCAGCATATCGGACTTGGCTATTGCTTCATCGTAAGGAACAGATCCAATTATGGGGACTCCTATCTCCTTCAATCTCTTATCGAGAAAGCTCTTCTCTTCTTCGTTTCTTACCTTGCTCTCCACAGCAAGGATGGATTTGACCCCTATATCCCTTGCAAGCCTTGACACTCTGACGGCAGTCTCCACGGATTGAGTCCTCGGCTCGACTACACAAAGGATGGCATCCATTCCCCTTACTGTACCTCTACCTAGATGCTCGAGCCCAGCCTCCATATCCATGATCACCACATCCCTTCTGTCTATGAGTATGTGTCTCATCAACGCTCTTAGTAGTGAATGGGCAGGACACATGCACCCAATCCCGCCAGACTTTACGGTCCCCATGACGATGAGCATGGTATTATCTGGACCTCGAACTCCATACCTATCCGCTATATCGCGAACGTTTGGCGTCAGGCTAAAGACAGACCCTGAAGAGCCTGGTCTCACCCCCGTCCTCTCCTCTATCAGATCCTCATTCTCTGATATGGGAACAATCTTCGAGGCAGCATCTGGAGCTATGCCCAATGTGGATGCTAGGTTCATGGCAGGGTCCGCGTCTATCGCGATAACCTTGTACCCATCTCTAGCGAAGAGCCTTGCAAGAGTCCCTGCAAGGGTGGTCTTGCCAGTCCCTCCCTTGCCAGCTATGGCCAACTTCATGAATCGATCACTAAGATCTTAAGCCGCAATCAAACGGAGGAGAACCCTCTCCACGAGATCATCGATGGCCTTTAAGGCAGGGGAATTCTCTGGGAGGTTCAACAAAGAATCCCCTTTTATGTCGAACTGTTGAATCAAAGAATCTTCAGGGACTATTCCTCCAAGCTCTATCCCAGACGTCTTTGCTATCCCGTCTATCCTGCCTTCCAACTGTGGAGACATCCTGTTTATGATGAGGAAGATTCTTCCCACCTTTATGTGCAACTCCTTGCAGAGCTCTTTTATCCTCTTGGCGGTCATGGCGCCTCTGACAGTGGGATCTGTAACAACCAACAATAAGTCAAGGTCTTTAGTGGTCCTTCTACTGAAGTGCTCTAGCCCAGCCTCTGTATCTATGAGGACCAAGGGGTAGTGCTGAGACGTAGAGTCTATTATCTTCCTCAGTATGTTGTTCAAATAGCAGTAGCAGCCCGGCCCCTCGGGTCTGCCCATAATCATCATATCAAAATCCTCACCTTCTATTATAGAGCTTTGAATAAGGTAGTTCAGGTATTCATCCTTGGGTTGCTCTGGCGGTAGGCTCTCCTTATTCTTGAGGAACCTCTCTCTTATGTCTCCTATTGTCCTTTTGGCATCTATGCCAAGAGCCTCGTTTAGGTTGGAGTTTGGATCTGCATCCACGACGAGCATGGGCCCGTCTACTCTTTTACCCAGAGCCTTGACAAGAAGGGCCGTAATGGCCGTCTTTCCAGTTCCACCTTTCCCTGACACAGCTATGGTAAAGGTCAACCCTTTCTTCTCCCATACTTCTTCCAGAGTTCGCGCACGGCTTCATCGCCGGATGCCTTGACCTCATTCCAAAGCGCTTCTAGTTCGTCGCTATAGACTCTATCGGCTTTACACCTGTCACAAGTCTTCAAGAACTTGTTCAGCTTAAGGATAATGGGCGATGCCGATAGCTTTAGGATCTCCGAACCTACGTCCACCTCATCTATCACCGCCCCAGGAATCTTAATGGCCAATCCAAGAATATCCCTCAGTATGACATATTTGTCGCTAGCCTTCGCGTAGACTATGTCCTCCGCAACTTCCTGCTCCTTTTCACCCCTTCTACTGAAGACCTTGAATTCACACAAGACCATTCACCATTATTATTCCCAAAGAAGCTAATTAAAGTATAGACCGTCTTACCTAAGAAGCTCCTTCAAAGCCTTCTCCTCGGGCTTCAACCGAAGTCCCTCCCCTTCCCTCTTCTTTATGTAGAGCTTTATTATAGCCTTCACTTCTTCAGCCTTGAGCATCCCATGTGGGGTTTGGACCTGATAGACCCTCTTCGGGGGTTCTTGCTCTGCCAGCTCGAACCCTTCTCTAACCTTGAACTTGTAGAGATTGTGAAAAATCTCTTTGCCCATCTTCATCAGTTCTTCTTTGGTCTTTTCTGTACCAACAGTCTTGAGGGCCTCACAGACAGCCTCCTTTGTATAGACTCCCCGGCAGAAGTAGCAAGCCCCTAGAGAGTAAAGCGCATAAAGCCAGTCCTCCTGTTCAATCAGAAAGTCGGATATCTGCTCATGACTTAAAGGCTGGTTCATGGTCTTCTGGTCTATGCTATAGCCAGAGTTACTCAGGTGCGAGTGTCTTGCCCCTACCAAAGCTCCTACTATGGAGCCGTAGCCTGTTATGTAACCAGCCATTCCGTTGTTGCCTGCTATCATTGCATATTCTCTTCCCCCATACCTCTTAGAGGTCTCCAAAAGTCCCTGGGCCAACTTGGCATAGAAGGGGCTCTTCATATCTACTATGTTGTTTATGATTTGCAGGTAAGCTTCAACGCTCCCCCACTCAGGCTTGATAAGAGTATCATCGAGAGTTATTCTGCCCTCTTCGAAAGCCTCCGTCGTCCATGCCAATATATTCCCCACCATCATAGCATCCAAGCCAAGGAACTCACAATGATATATGAGCCTGAGCAGATTTTTTGCCTCACTCAAAAGAAGGTTGCTCCCCAACGCATACATGGGCTCATAATTGTAGGGGAGTAAAACCTCTTCAGAGAATACCTCCTTCTTGCCTTTTTCATGCTCAGGGGCAAAGTCTGTCCTCAATCCCGCCAAGTGTATGCAGGCTATAGGGCAGCCTGGACACGAGATCTTCCTTCTCAGCAACGACTCGGCCATAACCTCTCCCGAAATCCCTTCAGCTCCCTTGAACCTAGAATCTTTGAAGTTATGAGTTGGCAGAGCACCCAACTCATTGAGTTCGAGCATATTGGCCGAGGTTCCAAGATCGTGATACTTCGACATCTTGCCACTAAGGACAACTTCATGGTTCAGCTTCTCGTACATCTCCTTCACAGCCAAGGGGCTCTCCAGAGGGATTTCTCCAGTCCCTAGGATCGATATAGCTTTCAGCCTCTTGCTCCCAAAAACGGCTCCAAGACCCAGCCTTCCAAAGTGGTGGTATCTGTCCACTATGACGTTGCTGTAGCACACAAGCCTCTCCCCAGCCTTGCCACAGCTTATCACACTCTGCATGCCTTCATAGTGACTCTCTCTAAGGCTTCTTTCCACATCTAGGGGAGACAGACCCCAAAGGGAATCGGCCATTTCGACCCTTACCTTATCGTCTTTTATCTTCACTGCTACTGGGTACTCCGATGCACCGCGAACGACCAGAGCCCCATAACCAGCGAACCTCAAAGCACTAGAAAAGTGCCCCCCAGCATGAGACTCGCCAAGATTCTTGGTCAGAGGAGATTTGAACATGGCAACGGCCTTGACCATGCAAGGAAACACCCCCACTAGATAACCTGGTGAAAAGATTATGGGCGCTTCTGGAGAGAAGGGATCAATACCAGGTCTTGCCTCTTCAAGGAGGAGCTTCGACGCTACGCCCGAGCCTCCAAGGTACTTTGAGAAGATATCGTGTTTATCCACTACCCAGCTTGATCTCTTACCAATATCAACGTACAGGACTCTGCTCAGCAATCACTTCATCTCCTCATACCTGAATATATTGTGAGGGCAGTACTTGGCGCAGTCTCCACACCTATCACATATTATCGGTAATTTGGTCCTCCTATCCAGAGCCAAAGCCTCAATGGCACACGCACTTATACAATCGAAGGTCTTGCACCCCTCACACCTTGAAGCTATCAAAGTTATGCCTCCCTCTGGCAATGGTTGTAGGGCCTTTGTAGGGCAAGCAAAAGCGCACTCCGGACTCTTGCAGAATCTGCAGGCTATAACAGAGAAGGGGTTCGCTATTGTGCCATTCAACCTCACGAACACAGCCACTCTTGAAGGGTCGATGGTGTTGAATAGGTGCCTCGAGCACGCATAGACACAGCTATAGCAGCCTATACACCTTTCTGGGTGAAGAACATCTATATGGAATCTCAATGCTTTCTTCAACTAACCCCAGTACTTTGAGAGAAAGCCCTTGATCTGTGAAGAATCCCTTGGACCTACTATGACCTCCCAATTCGTCGAGTCCTCGATGTCTCCCTTCAGCCTTGCCGCCAATCCTGGGATGATAAGTTTGCGGTGCTTCACCTTCTCTTCCATGTTTACAGATGAGAATATGTCCTTGATATCGGATGGATGGAACTGCCCCCCAGCCACGGACACTTCTACGGCCAACCCCTCTGTATTCAAGACGACGAGGTAGCAATCTATCCCCGCAGACTCCAGATCGTTGGCCACGGTGTAGTAAGTCAGGGAAAAGTTCGTCGTCAATAGCACAGGAGACTTCTCATGAGGACTTCCTATGGTGCGAAGCCCGGAATCTACCGAGACGGGCTTCCTAGGGTCTGTGTATATGTTCTGCCTTAGGGTTATCACTGGGAGCAACGACCATACCTCCATGGTGTGCGTTATGATCAGGTCTGCATACCTATTCAAGAACAAAGATGCGATGTAGGCCTCTTTGTAAGAAGTGGTCACAGGGTCCACCTCCTCTCCCATCCACACCATCGCTGGGATGAACATGATGGGATAGCCCATGTCTTTGTCTCCCCTCTGTACGGCTACTCTCCTTACCATGACCGAGTTGTTGACGCTCTCTTTCAAGAGCCCGCCTTCCGTGTGAGTTCCAAAGTCTATTATCATGTCTTGAATCCCTCTCGCCTTCAGGGTCTTGGTCAGAGACTTGACCGATCCTAGGTTGAGAGCAAATACTGCCACTGGGCAGTTGTACTGCTTTGCAAGCTCCGATACTTCTCTCCAATTTTCTTCTGTGGCAGCATAGAGCAAGGGTCTCCTGTTGGCTACCTGCCCTCCCTCCAGCGCTGCTCTAAGGCTCTTTGGATCGAAGGAGCAGAGGATCAGAGGGAGCTTACAACTCCTTGCCACAAGGGATGTCACATAAGAGAACCTGTCAGGATCTTTTGATGCACACCTGACAGCTATCATGTTCAGCCTAAGACGCTCTCCTATCCTTACAAGAGAAAAGGCCTCTACCGCTCTGCACCTCTCGACGATCTTTCCATCGTCCATCAAGTCGCTTACATCTATGGCTATTGCCGTAGGGTTGTGGTAGGTGAGCTCGTGCCTATACATAACCTCCTTACCACCTATCTTCACTACATCTTCCCCCACGCCTATCTTCACCTCTCTGATCGGTGGGACTAGGAGCTCGACCAACTTGGCCATCTGCTCCTTATACTTCGGCTTCTTTAAGGGAGGGCAGTCCTCTGGGTTTGCCTTTCTCTCCAGAAGCTTCGAGACAAAGACCATACAATTGGGCTCTCCACACTCCCCACAGTTCGTCTGAGGGAGGTAACTGTAGATCGATAGCAAGCTCGCTTTTTCAGGCATGACTTCTCATACTCCTATATCGGTTATCCAGTCTTGAATCTTCTTTGAGGGCTTGTACACGTGCTCTACATCCACCTCTTCATAGAGGCTCTCCACTAGACCCTTCAGAACCCTAACAGTGGCAGGATGGCTCAGCATGAAAAGATCCCCTCCGGCCATCATAGTCGTGATCGCCGTTACGGTCTCCCAGAGAGGCCCTCTATACTCTTTTGGTCCAAATTCTTCAGACTTCATCCAAGCTTCTCTAGCCCCCCATGCGTTGCTTGATGGGGAGAGTATGGGCATCTGCAGGTCAGAGTCTCCTAAAAGACCAGAAAGCTTGATCCTCTCCATGAGGCTGATGGTATAGTCAAGACCATAGCCAAGAGCTGCAGTGGTAGGGTCCATTATTATCTGCTCCTTTGGTAGACCCTCGTCAAGAAGGAGCCTGTTAAGCTTCTTCTGGTTGTTGATGTCCATAGGTGTAAAAGCGACTACCACATGACCGTACCGCTTCGCTGCGCTGACTATTCTCTTGTAATCGTTGTCCACATTTGCGGAGTTAAGTACACATCTCTCACCACTCGCTACCTCGGCGGCGGCCTCTAGCATCAATGGGTCCTTCACCTTATTCCCCGAACCTCCTATGACCAACGGAGCATCTACTGCCTGCAAGACCTTCTCAACGGTCTTTGCAGCATCTTTTGGTGAGACATCCTTTATCGTCGGATCAGTGCTCACAAGGTTAAGAGAAACTATGTCGGCACCAAAGTCTTCAACGCACTTCTTGGCCCAGTCGGCGGGGTCTTGCATAACATCTTCAAAGTGTTGCATGACGGACTTTGCCAACGTTATAGGCATATCAAATACATCCATGGTGAAGGCAGGCCTGTTAGGGTTCAGAAGCTCAAAGCTGTAGAAGGGCATGGTCTTCTCCCCGCCTATCTTTACCACCTTCCTCCTAGAGCCACCATCAGACTTCGTAGCCCCTATTCGAACTTCGACGACCTCTCCTGGATAGGCCTCGATAGGTGGAGAGAACTCGGCCTTGAGCAGAGTTTCTAATGCCTTCTCCTCAACCTTCGGCAGTAACTGTGGAGCTTGTACCATGGCCCCTATGACGGGTTGAAGGATGAGTGTAAGCTCCTCGGCCTTGATTTCGACGTTCTCTATCTCCAGATCGCCGAGCCTTTCTACAAGTTCAATCAACTTCTTTGTTAGAGCCTCTGTCTCCTTCTCTTTCATAAGATCCCCTCTACTTCTCACGTTTTACTATGATCTTCTCGGCCGTTATCTTGACGTTCTTCAATATTATCCTTATTCCGCCTCGGGCTGGGATCTCTATGCCCGTTGGGATTTGGGCAGGCAAAACGACTTCTGGTGCCTCCTCCTTGACTTCCTTGGCCTCCTCGATCACCAATCGGTTGGCTACAGGATGGCTCTTGCTCACCAGAAACTCCTTCAACTCTCCTATGGTCTTGGAGTCAGCCTCTGTGGCTATCTTACCAAGAAGATGCTCTGGTATGGCATCCTTTACCCTCTCCTTTATCTGTGAAGGAACCCATACGATCCTCTCCCACCCTCCATCGGCCTGAAGGAATTTTAGTGAACGTAGGTACTCTATGGCAATCCCATTAAAGCCAGGGTTCTGAGTTCCACCACTCGTATGCCCAGCCATGGCCGAGAACGTCAATCCGTTTACGGTGTGCCCTTTAAAATCACGGTGCACGATCCCTATTCCATCAACCTCAGGTATGTAGAAGGCTATGCCCTCGAAGCAGCCACAAGAAGTGTGAGGGTTATCGAACGAGCTGTAAAGAGAGACCGATTTTATGGCCCCTAAAGATTTCTCTTGAGCGACTTTGTTGACGCCCTCATAGACGCCCTTTACAGGGTCTATACACTCGCCCTTGGGTATCGGAAAGTTTGGGCCCTTTGGGTCCACGTTATAGGCCGCTCTCGCATCGAACCAGCTGATGGATCCACAAGAAGCTATTCTGTTGGGAGTTATGACACACATGTGGCTGGGCGCGAAGGACTGGCACATGACACAGGCGTAAAATTCTTTGACATCTTCATCCTTTAGGGTCCTTGCTCTCTCATCTCTTTTTCCCCAGACATCCATAGCCATAGGAAAGAGCTCCTCGATCTTGGCCTTGTCTGTGTAGATCGTCACCTGTATCTTCTCTATTACAGGAAAACTGGATTTGTAGAGCCAAACAAGGACTTTTCCGAGCCACTCTAGAGAGTTGAAGCCCTTCTGATAAGATTTCTTGCCGATCCTTATCCATACATCGTACCTCTGATTGAGGTGCATCACACCCTCGATGTAGTTCGTAAAGTAGTGAATCTTCCTCTCCAAGACTCCTTCCAAATCCTTTTCTACCTTGGCGCCAGCGACTTCCACCAAGACTCCTATAGGGTAGCTACCTCCAGGCTCCATATCTGATAGATCAGGTCCTACCACTGTAACCTTCCCATCTTCCACTTGATCTAAAGGTCTTGCTAGGGCCAACTCCCACTTCTTTTCAACTTCCATGCCACCAAACTCCAGATGCATAGCAGGTTTTCGAATCCTCTCTCCTTCATACATCTCCCCAACATCTACAGGGAATTCGGGCCTTGCTGTTCCTATTGGTTCAACCACTCAAATCACCCCTAACTACAACCTCTTCTCCAACTGATTCAGGATTTCTTTTAGATTCTTCTGCCATTCCTCAAGAGAAATATTCGGAAAAGACCAAAACGCATGAGGCTGGTAGTGCCTATCGAGCGAGACAGTCTTCAAGTGGAGTGCAAGGTGTTTGAGCCCCGACAGTATCGTCCACTCCATATAGTAAGTTATCCCCATAAAGATGGCTAGATCGTACTGACCCTTTCCATCTAGACCTTGCCAGTCTGGGTCTTGAAGCCTATTTCCAATGTCTACAGCAGGCATCCACCATACTTGATCACAACCCCTCTTCACGAACTCCCCTGCTATGTGAGCAGTGGCTACGACAGGAATTTGGAGGGCTTTGGCCATTCGTATTGCGTAGTCGATCGCCCTCTCTCCACCAAAATCGATCTCAGCTGCTTCATGTCCAACTACCATTATTGCCCGCTTGGCCTTCTTTAACATTCCTGAGACGATGACAGGCTTCGTGATTATAAGCGCCTTCATCGGACCTGGAATTTCTGCCGTCTGCCAAGGATCAGCGCTCATCTGTTAGCCCTCCTTTGCCTCTGATCAGCCTTGGTAGTAAGGTTGGATCTGGAATTACGTTCTCCTTCCAATCCTTCTCCTTCAGGATCTTCATCACCTCATCTTTGATCGTAATCGGAAGGTCGGCATCTCTTCTCACAAATAGGTGCAAGTCGTCTGGCATTACTCCGTAAAGCTTCTTGTGAAGGTCGATGTAGTTGTAGAGCTTGATCGCCCTCCCTCTCGGTGTATCGTTGGGTCTCATGCAGAGCTTGGCCGCCATTACCATCGCCTCCTCTTTGGTTTCAGCAGCGTAGAAGAGGTGTTCGGGGCAGGGTCCAACGAAGACCTTTTCTCCAGTACGGGTATCATATGCATACCAGTCCTTCACTTTATCTTTTCTTCCCAGGAGCATGCGGCGATACTTTGAACCATGGGGCCCTACAATCACCGGCACTCCCAGCCTCCAGAAGCCACTCGCAATAGACGCTGCCTTCTGACTCATGGCCCCCCACGCAATCCCTACGGCACCGACTCTGTTGTGGATGTAATCAGCAATCTCTTCGTAGTTCCCCCTAAGCTTCCTCTTCGCGAAGATGCTGGCAATTTTTATGGCCGCACCGGCTATGTGGGAGTTAGCAACACAAGAGCCTACGTTAACTATTCCACCAGCATCAAATTCTCCTGGGAACTGCTCATAGAGTGTCTTTCCTTCTTCATCACAATACATACCTATGGACATAGCCGCACATCCAGATGACATAACTATGTATCTTCTCTTTGCAAATTCTTCGGCCATCTGGGCAACTTCAATTCCTCCATTAGGATAGTTGGCGCATCCGACCAGTGCTATGACCCCCGGTATTTCACCTAGAACTATGGGTCCACCCACTTTGCGAATTTCGACGTCCTGTACAGCCCCCCTTCCAACCCTGACCTTGAACTTCTCCTCGTTTACGATCTTCTTGGATGCGCCAATGATGTAGCTATGGATAGGAAGATCGTTTGTGCATGCAGACTCACATCGTCCGCATCCGATACAAAGATCGTATAGGTTTGCAAGCCCCTCCAAGATGCTCTCTGAAGCTTGGTGCATAGCATCGGGAATCGGAAGGTCGTTCGGGCACGCCTTTCTACAGGGAGCGTTTGAGCATTGGGCGCACCTCTTTGTCTCTTCGATGACTTTTGCTAAATCAGGGATAACTTTGAACTTCATCCTCCTGGGTGAAAGGAGCATCGAAACCCTAACCGCTACTTCGCCTACCTTTTCTGTATCGAAGATCACAGCGCCTGGCGATCTTCCCTCCACCAAATCCGATACTATCTGATCTACAGGGTCTTGTGTGCGGTTTGGAAGGCCAAGACAGTTCTTTTCGGAAGTAGCTATTACAGGAGTCATGGTTCTTTGAGCCTCTGCCAATACGTCCGTGCGAATGCACTGTTCATCGACTACTATGACGTCTGAAAAGCCGCTCCTGATGAACCGTAACTGCCAAGAGATGGGCCCGACGATCTTGGCTCTGGGGTTGTATCTTGTTAGGTCATGGGCTGTGCAACATATCCCTGCTACTTCGACGCTACCCATGAGGTCTTTCTCGCCTAGGTAATCTATTATCTGGGTTGCTGGCGGGACATTATGGCCTATCACAAGAATGACCGGCTTTGTAGAATCTATGGCACCCATACCTGTTTCTACAAGGGGAGCGTTGGGATCGGCCTTAGGCAATCCATATGCAGAAATCTGTGCAATATCGGCGACCTCCATGCCCACCTGATCAATCATTCCAGCATGGAATACTTTAGACTCAAAGTCTAACTTGCTCCCTTCTTGGCCCGTATGGGCAACTGATAATAGGTGTGTAATCTGGTTTTCAAGGTAGTTCAGGACATCCTCTAGGTCTCCAAGGGTCTTTGGCTTCTCTCCATAGACCAGCCTTGTGACAGGTGCCTCCACCTCTACACCAACGTCCGCTCCTACATCGATAGGACTATCGCACCCATACTTTTCAATCAGGTATTCGACCAAGTGTCTAGCATGAGCTGTGTGAGTGGCCGCACCGATGCAACAAGCTATTAGAACTACTCTCGATTGCTGAGCACATATGTCTAGTCCACAGGCGCCTTTCTTTCCTTGAGTCAGATCACACTTGCCCATGGTGCAGAGGCAACAAACGTCACAGTAGGGCATATAGAATGGTTTATAGCGCTGAAGAAGCTTTAGATCCCAATCCCTCAGTGTTGCCAATGAAGGGCAAGGGGTAGGTCCTAATGGCTCAGCCCATTCCTCTTCGATGGCCTTGCCTATGGATATTTCAAGCCCACTGATTTCTGTTAAGTCACTCTTTAGCCTATCAAGCTTTATGTGGACGTTTCTTTTTCTCATAACAAATCCCCCAAACTCTCCTAGCTATTCCCCCCAATTACATCGGCTATTCTCGTAATATAGCCAGCAAATGCATCCAAACCCTGCTTCGTTACGTAACCTGCGGGTGTCAAAGTGTATGCCCCATAGGGGAAAGACTTTGTGACGAGCTTACTGGCTATTAGAACATTCAAATGATCCCTAAGAACCTTCGGATTTATGTTCAGATCCTTCAAAAGCTCTCCAAAAGAGCAGGCCTTCTTCTTCTCCAAGTGCAAGACTATCCTGAGCCTGTGTCTATTGCTGAGAACCTTACACACAGTGACGAGGATGCTGTGGTTTTTTATATCTCCTACAGCCTCAATTTTTGACATTGAAAGTAATTACACTTTGGTAATTATAAACTTTTTGTATGGTTATATACTTGACGTACTAGTATATCATATATGCTTGAAAGTCTTATTAAAATAAGACCGTTAAGCAACAGGTGAAGGGGAAATGCAACTATATTTTATACTAGGGGATGATTTTGGCGAGAAAGTTATAGGAAATCTTGTTAATTTACCAAATTTCTGTAAAGCGTGTAACTTAACCTGTGGGCACTGCAGAATCAAGTATGAATCCTTCTCATCAGATATCTGTGGGGTCGATCTCATCAAGGGACAGTTGGATGCCTTCATAGAAGAGCCAGAGAGATACCTTCCAAGGAACCCTCCAAAGTGTGATGTCATCTTACCCATAGGCATCCCCCCAGACCTTCTGACCACTCTACCCCTACTTGTAGAGAAGACGGGCGCCAAAGCCATAATCGTGCCCATAGAGAACAGGAATTGGTGCCCACCCAACCTCCAGAAGAGACTCGAGATGGACTTGAGGGATATTGGTGTCGAGTCTGCCTTCCCAAAGCCTTTCTGCTCCCTTGAGGAGAGTGGGAAGAAGGTCATCGACGATTTCATCAGGAGGTACAAAATAGGAAAGCCTCTACTTGAAGTTTATCTTGAGGGAGATAGGGTAAAGGAAGCCAGTGTAAAAAGAAGTGCACCATGTGGTTCTACATGGTACGTGGCTCAGATGATAAGGTGGAACAAGATAGACGGTATAGAGCAGGTCGTGTCGAACGCTCACCATGGATACCCATGCACATCGAGTATGGAGATGGACCCAGAGCTAAAAGACACCATACTACACAAGGCAGCCTATATATCAAGGGATTCTGTCCTGAGTGCCATCGATAGAGCGTGCATCAGACAGGGGATTATACTACCAAAGAAAAAGTAACAGACATGTCGTTGCAGAGACAAAGACTAATTGACCATAAAAATTCAGAAGTTTGTGTTAAACATCAGTATAATTAATGGAAAATATCCGGCGAAAGAAAATATATTAAAGGTTAGTATATCCTCCCAACCTTATGAAGGAACTTATAATAATTGGCTCGGGACCAGCGGGCTTGACGGCAGCCATCTATGCCGCTAGGGCTGGCCTTGAGCCTCTCGTGATCTCGGGATCAATGCCTGGAGGGCAACTAATGCTGACTACCGAGGTCGAAAATTATCCTGGCTTCCCTGAAGGCATTCAAGGACCCGTGATCATAGAAAAGATAAGAAAGCAGGCCGAGAAGTTTGGTGCTGAATTCGTAGACGATGATGCTACCTCTGTGAACTTCTCTTCTCACCCCTTTGAGGTCAGAATAGGCGACGATTCCTATAAGGCAAAAGCGGTCATAATAGCCACTGGAGCATCAACAAAGTGGTTGGGCTTGGAGTCTGAGCAGAGACTATTGGGTAAAGGCGTATCCTCATGTGCTACCTGTGATGCCATTTTCTTCAAGGGTATGAATGTTGCAGTTGTTGGAGGGGGGGATACCGCTGTGGAGGAAGCTCTTTTCCTTACAAAACACGCAGATAGGGTCACAATGATTCATAGAAGGGATGAGCTAAGGGCTAGCAAGATACTTCAGGATAGAGCCTTCAATAACAAGAAGATAGACTTTAAGTGGAACAGTTTAGTAGACGAGGTATTAGGCAAGAAAAGGGTCGAGGGCTTGCTCATAAAGGACGTAAAGACGGGCCAAACTTCAAAATTCGAGTGCCAAGGGGTCTTTATAGCCATCGGGCAGAAGCCCAACACGGACATCTTCAAAGGTCAGATAGAGCTTGATAGGAAGGGGTATGTGATTGTGAGAAACAATACCGAGACTAACGTAAAGGGCGTGTTTGTGGCTGGGGATGTTCATGACTATCGATATAGGCAGGCTATAACAGCAGCCGGGATGGGCTGTCAGGCTGCACTGGATGCTGAAAAGTATCTAGAATCGCTTGAATGATATTTTTTCATAGACAAATTTATGGTACATAATATTGGTAGAGAATCAGGTAAGTCTGATCTTGTCCTCCTTGCTATTATACTTCAGCAAGAGTCCATGCCTCTCCCAATCGATGATCGATCTTAGCGTGGCCTCGCTATCGGCTTCGGGCATCACGCGATAGCCTTGCTCATCTCATTTCTCACAGCCCTCAACACGTTTGGGGCGATGATGGCTTGGAAGGGTGCCATATAATCAGGGTTCAGGGCCTTTTTGACCATGCTAACGTCTCCAGATTTGAGATACCCCTCCAAGAACGTTCGAGTTACGATCCTTGCCCCATCGACGTTCATTGTGAGCTTGTTAGAGTAATAGACAAATAACGCTATATCCCATGCAGGATCGCCGTGCTCGGTGGACTGCTCAAGATCTGTAAGGAAGAGCTTTCCATCAGAAACTATGGCGTTGCTAGGCTTCGTATCCCCCAAGGAGTAACCATGCCTGTGAGCATGGGCTATGCTTTTCCCATAGATCGAGATGGGCGAAGAATCCACACTTCGCCCATCTATTACATCCTTTACGATCTTGCCAAGGCTTATTCCCTCTATGAATCTACTTACCATCATCCTCTCATTCAGCACCAAAGAGATTATCTGGGGAGTATCCAGACCAAGCTCTCTTAGCCTCCTTGTCGCTGCATACTCCCTCCCAAGCCTTGTTAGCGGCGACATCTCGAACCACTTCGTAGGTAGCGCCCATAGGTTCAGGAAAGCCCACTTTAGGGATCTAATATCCTTGAAGTTCTTTACGGCTATCTTAACCTTATTTTTGTCATCCTCTAGTGTATACACCTTTAGGGCTTCGTAGGGCTCCTCCTGCGACCTTCTAATGATCCTTGCATCTTCGCTCAAGCCCAAATGGCCAAGTACCTGCTGAAGCCAACCCTCTCCATCAACAATCAGTAGGCCTTCATCTATCCTCCAAAGGCTCTTTGGGCGCTCCATCTCTCTTGGTATGGTGCCAACTTCTCTCGATCGGCTGATCTTCGATATTATCTCTTTCTTTATAACATCAGGACCAACACACCCCGCATATCCGTGGACTGCGTATGATACCACGCCCCTCTTGGTGTAGGAGAGTGCCAGTTTGACACTTCCAAACCTTCTCGATTTAAGATAGTCATCCTTGATTCTGAAGGAATCATCATCAAGGGATACCCACCCCTGCCTCTCCATCTCTTTTAACGACTCGAGAAAGCCTCCAAGAGCCGCCCTAAGGTTTTCCTCACCATGCTCCCCTCTGTAGGTCTTTACATAGCTGTAGAGGGCTGGTGGATAGAGAGCCGCCCTCTTCTTGAGCTTTTCGAATAGAAGGTACTTTACTGGTATGATAAAATTTGTAGACATGTTGCCATAGCCTAGGACTATCTCATCGATAATCTCAAGTGTGACCCTGCCTTTTAGCTTTCTCTCAACCTCTCCAATAAACTCGTTACCCAGAAGAGCCTCATAAACATTCAATAGCCTGCCAGCCACGAATTCGCCCAGAGAAGCCTCCTCAGCATCCTTCATCAAGGACTTGCCATCGACGATTAGGGCCGCTAAGTCCAAACCTCCTCTAATATAACGGTACTTTATCCTTGGCCTATATTTTGAGAGTGCTACTATTATGTCGTAATCGCTATCCTCCCTCGCGTAACCAGCGATGCGTGAACCATAGGCAGAAATCGCCAAAGTCTCTCTATCTTTGATGACTCCCCTCAAAGCCTCAAAGATAAGATTCTTCTCGATCTCTTTCAGCTTATTAACTCCGCCTTTGCTTCCGTTCATAACCCTCTCGTTCAAGCTCCTCGAGCTTCAGCTTTAGAAGCGGGTCAACTCTCATATTCATGATCGACGAAATGGGGACTCTTATGACATTGCTTTCGGGAGACAAAGACACGGTGGGCAAACCCTTCTCTATCCACTCCTTCAAGGTCTTTTCGTTCAAACTCCTGTCACTAAGACCGTTAGAAAACCTATCTTTCATCAGCTTCACTAGCCTCTTGTCGCTAAATATGAGCCGGGGCTCAAAGAGCCTCCCATAATCTGAGTAGAGGGATTCGAACAAAGATGTCGAAAGAGCCTCCGAAACCACGTCCAATTTGTTAAAACGCCTTGTGATTTCCATATAGTGTAGGAACTCGTGGGCTAGAACCGACTTTATGGTGGTCTTCAGACCGAAGGCGATGAGGGGCGCAGACAACTGGATTAGTATCTCCAGCCCCGACGGACCTTCTGTGGGTATGGTTCTAGCGTAAAATATGCCTATCTGACCCGTCTCGACTCTGCTAGAAGACAGAGGGAGAATGGCCTCAACATAATAGGGTGGGTACTTCAACCCTGAGGCCAGCTCAATCTTAGCAACACCCTCTTCTACATACTTCATTCTCTTCCTGACTCTGTTTAGGATGGGTGGTGGTATCCTTCCTGACCTCTCCGCCTCCTCCAATCTGAGTAAAGGGTTCAACGACTTCATACTTATTAAAAGTCCCATAAATATAAGTGTGCCAGAGTAGTTTTAGCCTTAAAAATTACATGAGCTCCAGCCCAGACTCTGTGATCGAGTGATTTATACCAAAGCCTTATTCTTTTGAAAATCGGTACATAGGCATCCTTGTCTTCTTCTTCATCGAGACAAAGGTTTCTGTGTGTAGAATGCCATTTATCTTGCCAATCTTCTCTGACACAAGGTTGTGTAATTCGTCAAGAGACTTGGCCTTAATAGAGACTAGGAGGTCGAACCTTCCTGTCACCTCTGAAATATCCCTGACTTCTTCCAAGATCAAAAGTTCGTTTATGACGCTACCTCTTAACTTTGAATCTATGTCCATTCCTATAGTGGCGGTTACTGCATAGCCCAGCGATTCATCATTGATTTCTACGGTGAAATTCTTGATTATATTCCTCTTCACAAGCCTCTTTATTCTGCTATATACTACAGAAGGGTTTGCATTGATTTTCTTGCTGAGTTTTGGTACTGAGAGACTGGCGTCTCTTACTAGCTCTGCCAGTATCTTCATATCCATTTCATCAAATTTGCCCATTGTTCATCTCCTTCTTGTTTTAACTTTGATTGATTCTACTTAATAAACTTAATTTTTGCATAAAAACTATCGTAGATGACAATATTTGCTTACTAGGATAAATGTAACGGTGCAGTAGGAATTAAGAGTAACTTTACATTAGGTTCAAGTATGTTAAGAGGCCAATAGGCGAACCTACGTAAGATGACCTTGCAATAACTCTTCTATGAGGATCGCAGGGATATCGTTGCTGTAGAGATACTACATTCATACTTTAGTCATTTATCAAAAAAATCGTAGAGTAATAAGGTTTTTAAGACGCAGTATAACTAACCCAAAATGGCGAGGGGTAGGTTACAATTAACTTACCCACTGTGAGCGAGGTGGGGAAGCCAGGTTTATCCCGGCGGGCTCATAACCCGCAGATCGGTGACTGGGATGGTTTCGGCCATTTTAGCCGAAGGTTCAAATCCACCCCTCGCTACAAAATCTAAAGTAATCATCTCGGCTCCTTTGGGAACCTCTTTCTGACTATATCCTCCGGGTCACGGTCCAAAAGCCTTGTAAGCTCATCTCTCAGTTCTATGAGCCCCTTTACAGAACCACTATCATTACCAAGCTCCTCTCTAAACTTTTCCAATGTCTTTTCAAGAGGGATTACACAATCCATTTCGACTATTTTGTCGGCGAAGCAGACGACCTTCTCCTCCAAAGTCTCTGGAACATATTCTCTCTGTGGTAGCTTGAGCCTTTCGGCCTCTCTCTTTGATATGCCACCTCCTACGTGCCTCTCCGCTATTCTAGCTATCCTTTCATCCACGCCCATCCTCCTCAGAAGTCTTCCACCAAGATAGCCGTGACGAACCGAGTGGGTCTTGGCTCTGCCTATGTCGTGGAGTAGGCCACCTATCTTCACCAGTTCTGGGTCAATATCATAACCCCTCTCTCTCAAGGCCAAGGCCAAAATGATTGAGACCTCGCTCACAGCCATGCTGTGCTTTATTAGAGCCTCTGGACTCCTCTCCCTCTTCAGCATATCGATGGCTTCTTGCTCTCCCATCATATCTTCCCATCTTATACACTTCTGACCTAGACTAGCTGTTAATAAGTGCTCCAAAATCCCAAAACTAACCTTTGGCTTCGCTTCCCTTGCTACTTTCCATCTCATTCATTATCTCGTCTATCTTCCATTTGAGAGCTGTCTTTATCTCGCTGTTGTCTGTCGGGTAGAGAATTTTGCTACAGTTTGGACATTTAAAGAAGACATCCATGGATTCTTCAAAAGTCCTCTTTTGGCAGACGGGTGTGCCACAGTAGTAGAACTCATGGCTACCCTCATACAAGAGCCTCTCATTGAGCCTCCCCAAAGCCTTCCTCTTCTGGCCCTCTATGAAACCATCTGTCTGATCTCTTTGGGCCCTCCATCTGTACACGAACCAGCCTCTCTTCAAATCTCTAACTCTTATACCGCTTATGAGAGACCTACCAAAAAGCTCGTAGAGGGCCTTCCTGACGTTGTTTATCTTCAACCCCACAGCGCTGGCTATCTCCTCATCGGTAGAGTTCTCGTTGTTGAGCAGAGCCCTCGCAACCCTCACGTACTCTTCCCCTCCTAAAAGACCAGATATCTTTACAAAAGCATCCTCATACTCGATCTTCGAGTGCTTTGCCATCATGCTGTTTTCCTCCTGAAGAATCTTGGGACAAGAAAGTTAAGGGACACGATAGTTAATAGCTTAAATTTACTATTAAAACTTTCCACGATCACTTCAGAGATAGTTTCGCTATCTTGCGTTCAAATTATGGGCTTAACACGCCGATAGACTGAGGGAGCTACCTTAGATGAACAGCTAACCTTTAGTTTGGCTTTACAGGAGTCATAAACAACTTGAGTAATCTCGACAAACCTTAATTATGCCCAGCAGCTATCTTTTATGAGTTTGTCCTCAAAATTAGGGCTTAGGGGGATGCATAGCTACTCAAAGAATAGCTCACCTCAACACAAATGCTTTACAACAATTACATACATACTTCGTAGGAACTCTTCCCAGGCCTTACGATAGAAACCTTGTGAGCAATACCTTCACTATTGACCAAGGCATTTTGGAGAAGACTTTGGAATTTGCTCCTGGAGAGTGGTTGCTCTCCAGCTATATTGCTACAGGCATAGAGAATGTCCCGATCTTCATAAAAGCTGATAATGCTGAGAATGAAGTAGACCGCTTTCTAGGCCCTATGCGATCATAACAACATACAGTATATTTCATTCTCGAGTAATTTCTAAGCGAGTCGTATAATTACTCAATCTAAATGGGATAAAACTAGTTGGGGGCTGTTGGAAATGAACACTACACGCTTTCCTCTCTTCTGGGGGATTATTCTAACTTTTGATTTCTTGAACTTTCTCGACAGTTCCTTTCCCTTAAAGTAACGATCTAGGAATATCGCCAAGGAAGAGCATTCTGAGTGGGGCTCGTTGCCGATGGCGACATTAAAGTCCGAAAATTCTTCGGAGAAGAATTCTTTGGGAACTTTCTGGCTACCTACTATAACCATAACGTCCTTACCTGATGACCTTATCATATCCAATACGTCGTCATCTTCTATATTTTCACCATAGGCCGTCAGATGAACCACAACGCCTCCTTTTGCTCTCCATTCCTTCACAGCTCTCTTCCATGGGGTGCCCATGTCGAAGAAGAAGGGACCACCAAACCTCTCCACAACCTTCTCTATAGTGCTCTTGACATCTTTATCCTCCACATCCGATAGTATCACACCAGACGCGCCTAGGGCACGGGCTGTCAGTACCACATGGGTGGTCAACCTCTCGTCTCTCAATCTGTGCCCCCACCTCAAGACCACGACTTTAGTCATCTTCATACACCAATTAGTTTAATCTAGGCAGGGATGTTAGGGACGTGAACATGGACTATCGCATCTATCTTGGACTTTAGTGCTTCTATCCCAAAGTCAGACTTCGCCGATGTTATAATTACATCTTCGAGCGTCATGTTGAGGGCTCTGATCTTGTCTTCAACTTCACTCTTGCTTGTCAGATCGAATTTATTGAAGATGGCTAGGACATTCAAGGGGGAGACACCAAGTTCGGCAAGGATGCCTACACAACTCTGGTACTTTATGGTCATGCTCTGAAGGGGTTCGCTAGCATCTATCACCAAAAGCACTAGGTTGGCGTAGGTCAACTCTTCTAGGGTCGCCTTAAAGGCTTCGATCATATATGTTGGCAACCTGCTGATAAAGCCGACCGTATCCGATATCAGAGCCTTGTAGCCCGATAGCTGCAGGCTCCTTGTCGTGGTTGTAAGGGTAGTGAAGAAACCTCTCTCCGTATCCTTCTTCTCTCCTGTCAGTATGTTAAAAAGGCTCGTCTTTCCCGCTCCCGTATAGCCAGCGAAGGATACTAAAGGCAGATTCGTTCTGAGCCTCTGAATCTTGTAAAGCTCACGCCTCTTGCCGACCCGCTTTAGCTTCTTCGCTATAGTTACCATCCTTCGCCTTATCATCATGTGATAATCGTCCACGTCGTATCTGCCCAAGCCGAAGAAGCCTGGCTGCTCCCCTGCTTTTGCCAGCCTCACCTTTTCCCTCGCCCTTGGTATTTCGTACCTCAATTCGGCGAGCTGGACCTGTAACTTCGCCTCAGCGCTCGATGCCCTCTTATGGAAGATCTCTAGAATTAAACGCTCTCTGTCTATGACCTCCAAACCCGTTAGCTTCGCAAGGTTGTAAATCTGGACAGACTTCAACCTCTCATCGAACAGTATGGCATCGACATCCAGCTCCTCTGAAACTTTCTTCAGCTCCTCGGCCTTCCCAGAGCCTATGCCGTACTTTGCCCTAAAAAGATACTTTTGGGTCATCAGTTTGGCTACTTCATAGTCTGCCGCTTCGGCCAAGCCCAAAGCTTCATCCATTGCAAACTTGTCTGGATACGTTATGAGAATTGCTTTCTTCAATCAATTCATAATTAATTGCACATGAAAGATAAACATTGCCCTATGTCATGGCAAGAGTTTTGCAGTTAGTAAAACATCATTACAAATTGTAATTAACCATTCCAACTCTATATAAAGGGTTATGTTTTTGATTGACATGGTTTGCAAGAAATAGATGGCGTGATTCGTTTCATCGGGCTGGCGGGGAGATTGAAGGAAACCCCAAGGTCTGGATGGTTAAGAAAGGTCAGAGTCAAAAAGCCAGAGTCTGTGGCAGACCATACCTTTGGAACCTCTATGCTCTGTATGATACTTGGGGATATGAAGGGTCTCGATACTCCAAGGATGCTCAAGATGGCTCTGATTCACGATCTATGCGAGAGTATGACTGGGGACCTGACTCACTATGGGATGAGTGGAAGGCAGGAGTTACAGAAGAGGAGAATGGAGGAAGATGCCATGACAAAGATACTCTCTCTATTACCAAAGGCTATCAAAAAGAGGTATTATGGGCTCTGGAAGGAATTTCAGGATGGGGCATCGTTGGAGGCAAGGCTCGTAAGAGATTTGGACAAGTTGGATATGGCCCTCCAGGCCCTCAGGTATGAAGAGGAAGGCTATGACAAAAACAAACTGTCCGAGTTCTGGGATTCTGTAGAGACTTCTATAACCAATCCCGAAGTAAGGCTGTTCTTGAATTCGGTAAAAGAGCAACGCAGATAAATTCTATCTACCATCCGAGGTTTACACTTCTATACGCTACAAAGGATGAGAAGTATAACAACACGTCTTGGAAGATGCTCTTAAATTATGGCCTACTACGACTGCCTCCTCTTAGGAGTCTCTTCTGGTGGATCGTTTATCCCTCTCCCGTCTAGGATGAATACGACCTCCCTCTCGGGATGACAGGGACTGTCCATCATCCTCGCTATCCGGTTCTTCCCGGCCTTTCTCAGGTATATTCTATAAGTACTGGTATGGGCTACCACGTGCCCCCCTACGGGTCTCGTGGGGTCGCCAAAGAACACGTCAGGGGCGGATTGGACTTGGTTCGTTACCACCACAGCCACGTTGTACAGCTCCGCTAACCTTAACAGGTTATGCATAAACCTGTTCAGCCTCTGCTGCCTTTCTGCTAGAGTTCCTCTTCCCAAGAACTCTGCCCTATAGTGGGCTACTGCAGAGTCTACTACCAGTAGCCTTATCCTCTCCTTCTCTATGAACCTGCCAGCCTCTCTTACTATGAGCTCTTGGTGGGCACTGTTGTAGGCTTCTGCCACTATTATCTTGCTCAGAACTTCTTCAGGTTCTAAGTTGTAGGCTTCTGCTATCTCCACTATCCTCTCGGGCCTAAATGTGTTCTCCGTATCGACGTAGATGGCTCCAGAACTCAAGCCTCCTTGATCTTTTTGGGTCTGAACCTTTACGCAGAGGGTGTGGCACAATTGGGTCTTGCCAGAGCCATACTCACCATAGAGCTCTGTTACTGCTTGGGTCTCTATCCCTCCACCCAAAAGATCGTCTAGGTTCTTTGATCCGGTGCCTATCCTCTCTATGGTCTGGCGCTTCTTGTAGAGCTCTGTAGCGGATATGAAATCCTTCTCTATTCTTCCCAACGTGACCAACCTTACCCTTGCCTTGTTGACGAGCTCTATGGCTCTGCTCAGATCGATATTCACGACATCGGATATTTCGATAGGTCCTCTCGAGACCAAATCTAGTACGTTGTATATGCCAGCAGCCGTGAGCTTCTGCTTTGTTGCGGGCCCGACCCCTTCAAGGGACTCTAGATCAAGTTCTTCTTCGCTCATGCTTATTGATCTATGACAACCCATAGATATTAATGTTTTATAATTAGTTTTGAATACGTGATTTATGCTCTTTGTTTGATACCATGAGTTTTATGTCATTCGAGACCAGTGCCTTGCTCTCCACCCTAGGATGATCCACATCGTTAGAAAGATTATAATGCCCATTGCTATTGATATTGGTAATGCGTCTGCCTTTGCATATATTACAACTTCTATCGGCGGAAGAATCGCAGACCCGTTTCCAGGAGGCTGAACTGGCACTTGTGGGATATATATTGTGTACCTAAATGGTGGGAGTATCATCGGAAGTATTAAGAGCGATAATCCAGTTGCCACAGCAAGCCCCACCAAAGAGTATAAGATTCGCTTGAAGAACGCCCGCATGGCCGATCTTCTCAATTTGGAGATGGTCTCCTTTTTATCCTCTAAAACATCAGACGGGATTATGAGGAAAGCCATCTTTGAAGCAGAGTAGCGCTTCATATCCCTTCCCTTCAAGCTATGGTCTATCTCTTTAACTGTCAATAGTCCCGAATCCACTAGTCTCTCCAGATGGTGTAGAACAAGAGGTAAGGAGAGATCGAGCATTTTGGATATATTTGAAGCCGTATCAAATCCCTTTAGAACTGCCTTCAATACTCCTCTTGAAGTATCGTTGGCCATAACTTCGCCGATTAATTTTAAGCGTAAGTCATCAGTGGTTATGACCTCCAATACATCATCGGGGTACGCCATCTCGGGTTCATTCAATTTGATCAATCAAGATCAATTAGCGAAGATAAATATAAGTACTTTAACTTAAATCACGATTTAACTATACTTATAGAAATATATAGAAAGTTCAATTTAAATTTAAGAAATACATATAAAATTAGTAACAAAATATAAATGACATAGAAAATCGAGGGAGGCAATATGATGAATAAGAGGCAAGTCATCTCGACTATGATAATCCCATTATTGATCTTAGCACTAGTTCCCATGTTTCTTAGCTGTACGGCAATGGAGACTTCAGACGAAACCGAAGGTCATATGGTAGTATACACTCACTGTCTTGAAGGCAAAGTGGTTAAGATTGATACAGTAGTTACTGGGGACAAAAACAATGTCGCTCAGCTAGGCTATAGAAGCCATGCCTATATCGAAGTGAACAGATATTACAAAGACAATGGCTATGCACCTTCAACGTTAGTTGCGGTCTATGAGACTGGAGGCGAATTTGAATTGGATAACGGCTTGGTTGTTGGGATATGTCCCATGCCAAATATACGCTTAGAAGTCGGTAAGATATACAATTTTACATTGGAGTATTATCCCGAACTAAGAGAAGATAACGTATTTGTCGTTAACATATTTGTCGTTTGGGGAGCTGACGAATTATTTTCAACAGAAATACCAATTGAAGGTAATTTAACACTAACTGAAAGTTCGCCACCTGAAAACGAAACGATTTTACAACAATCAATCCAATCAAGTCGTGGAAAAAGGGTATTAACGCGAAATATCTTTCCATACATGATTATCTTTATGGACTGATCCTAGTTATGGTTCTAGGGAATAAAGTAGACGCCCTTATATGCCTCAATCCACAGATCCATCTAACAAGCCTCTCTATGCCAATGCCAAAGCCTGAGTGAGGCGGTAGACCATACCTTCTTAGATCTAGATACCACGAGAAGGACTCTATAGGTAAATCTTGCTTCTTTACCCTCTCCAATAAAGTGTCATATTCGTGTATTCTTTGCCCTCCAGTCGCTATCTCACCATAGCCCTCAGGGGCCATCAGATCCGAAGATAGACTGATCCTCCCATCCTTGGGGTCTGCCATATGGTAGAAGCTCCTAGCCTTCAAAGGATAGCCGGTTATGAAGAAGGGTCTGTCAAAGCTCCTTGATAGCACCTTTTCAGCCTCTGTTGGTATGTCATCTCCCCACTCAAATACTATGCCTTTTCTCCTGGCCGTATTCCTAGCTTCATCATAGGTTATCCTTGGAAATGGAGTAGTGGGTGGTGAGAACCTCCTTCCTATCGTCTTTAGCTCTTCCGAGCATTCATCGACTATGTGATTTGTCATATGAGATACCAGATCCTCCTCTAGCTTCATTACGTCACTATGAGTAGCGAAGGCCTGTTCTGCCTCCAGCATCCAGAACTCCGTAAGGTGTTTGGTCGTCTTTGACCTCTCCGCTCTGAAGGCGGGCTGTAGTACAAAGACCTTCTCAAAGGCACATATGGCGGCCTCTTCGTAGAGTTGGGCACTTTGAGTCAAGAAAGCGACTTTGCCAAAGTAATCAAGGTTGAATAGAGTGGCCCCGCCTTCACAGGCCGATTGGACAAGCATGGGTGCATTTATTAATGTGAAGCCCCGCTTGGTAAAGAATTCGAGGGAAGAGTAAATCGATTCAGCCCTTATCTTGAGAATCGAGATCGCTTTCCTACCCCTTATGGAGAGGTGCCTATTATCATAGAGGAAGGACGGCGACTTTATGGCACTCTTCGTTATAGGCCATTTGTCTGCCAGAGATATTATCTTAAACTCCTTCACGGACAACTCCCTCCCGTGAGGAGCTCTCTCATCCTCTCTTATCGGGCCTCCCACCATCGCTGCCGACTCTAGACTAACTCTCTTCATGACTTCAAGGCTCTCTTCATCGGTAACCCCTTTCTTGCCCGCGACCTGAATGAACCCACTACCGTCCCTTAACATAACAAATACTATGCCACCAATAGCCCTCTTTGATGCCACCCAGCCCAGTAGCCTTACATAATCCTCTCGGCCAGATTTTACAGCCTCGAGTACGCTGTGAGTTCTAACATTCAACCAATTCGTCTCTCCGCTAAGATTATTCATCAGTAAAGAATCATAGCAGGGCCCTTTTAAGATTGTCGAGCAACGATAAAAGGAAAGCTTATCCGATATTGCGTCATCTTCTAATTTGACTCTAGGAAAAGGATAGATATGGGACGCCTTTTGAACCCTGTTGCGTTGGATGGTTTGGTGGAGGACCTGAAGAAATTTAGACTGAAGTTATCATCTAAGCCTCCCGAAGAAGCCCTTGAAGATGCTATGGCCTTGTTCAGAAGAGTCAACAATGAAGGCTATAAGGCTACAAAGACCATTCTTTTGTTAAAGCCTGAGAAGTCTGTAACGGCAGAGAAGGCCTACGAAGAGCTCTCTTTACTCTTGGCCGATTTTAATCAAGGTCTAATACTGGACAGAGAGAAGGGCAAAACGATTCGTATGCTAGACCTTGTGATCTCCAAGATGGCTAGGCTGAAGATCCTTCTCCATAGGTCCTTCGAATCTCCTAACCCAGTGTTAAAAAGAATCATGGATATGAGAACCTCAGAATTGGGCAGAGGCATAAGTTCCACAAAGACCACAAAGGTAAAGAAGAGATCGATTTATACCCAATCCAAGATAACATCCTTCACGAGCAAGGGTGATTAGAATGGTGAAGATGATAAATATATCGAAGAAGCCAGAGCAACATAGAGAGGCCATAGCACAAGGAAAGATAGCATTAAAGCCCGAGACTATGAAGCTGATAAAAGAGGGGAAGGTAGAGAAGGGCGCCCCCATCCAGATAGCAACCTTGGCAGGGATTCAGGGAGCAAAGCTTACACCATTGGTGATGCCTCTATGCCATCCTATTTCTATTGAGAGCACGGATATCAATATGAAAATTAGAGATAATAGTATAATTGTCACCACAAGAGTAATAGCCAATGGCAAGACCGGGGTTGAAATGGAGGCTCTGACAGCGACAGCGGTGGCTCTGCTCAATCTCTGGGATGTAATCAAAAAGTATGAGAAGGATGAAGATGGTCAATATCCTACGACCATGATCTCGAGTATAAGGGTCTTAAGGAAGGTGAAGAAAGACGTCAAAAAGCTATGAAGAGCACAAGAGACTATCCCCTAAGAGCGTGAATGTATCAATAATGACCGTGAGCTCTTCAAGGTACAAGAAAGCTTCTCAAGGCATGCCCATTGACGATGAATCTGGCTCAAAGGCCTTTGAAATGATCAAGGAGAGCGGTCATAACGTGGTTTCAAGGAAGTTAGTAGGCAATGATAGAGATATGATAAGGCTGGAGG
>JACAEJ010000009.1 GCA_013388925.1 Nitrososphaerales archaeon | reverse complement strand
CCTGTATTGAGTCCTTATCGATCTTCAACTTGGATACATCTTCATTCTTCATATCCATGGCCCTCTTGAATCTCTCCTTACCCGTGAAGACCTCTATCAGTCCTTCCAACCCGAGTTCCTCTACTTCTGGCATAGTTCCTAGGAGGGTGACTTCTCTTGTCGCCTACTTCTTCTCTAGATAGCTGTCAACGTGGCTCTTTACTTCTGACTGTTCAGGTTTGATCGATCCAAGCATCTCCATGGTCTGTAGGCAGTTCTGTATAGCATATCCGTGGAAGTGATTGTTGAAGTATCCATAGACCTCTTTGACATTATTGGAGATATCCTTCAACTTTGGTATCCAAGGCTCTAACTCCTCTTTTCTGTACCAATAGTTGTACCAAGGCCGTCTTCCTTTTCCATGCCATCTGAGAAAAGAGAAATCGGCCGTGATGATCGAGTCTGGGGGGAGAAGAGGCTCATCAACGATGGTATTGGCTACGTTGTACTTCTCGAGGAGGGCCCACGAGTCTCTATTCCACCAAGATCTATTCCTGAACTCTATGGCAAATTTCAGATCTCCTGGCGGGATGGCAAGAAAATCCTCAAGTCTTGTACTATCCTTCTTGAATTTGGGTGGTAATTGAATCAAGATAGGTCCTAACTTCCCCTTCACCTTGAGTGGATTAACCAATTCCAAGAAATGCATCAGATCCAGCTCTACGCCCTTCTCCAAATCCAGCTCCTTTTCATGAGTTATCAAGCTTGGAAGTTTCGCTGAGAATCGAAAGCCTGAAGGGGTATTCTTGTCCCAGCCGAAGACAAGACCCTTCTTTGGATAAGCGTAGAATGTCGAGTCTATCTCAGCTGTATTGAATAACTTTGAATAGTATGTCAGTTTCTTGGTCTCTTTTGACGGGTAGAAGACACCTATCTAGTCATTGTAGCTCCAACCTGAAGTCCCTAGAAAGATCTCAGACAACTATATCGTCGGTATAGACGCTGTAAGAGAATTTAAGCAATGGGGTCGACTGTAAGAGGTTCATAGAGCTCATTCGAGAGTCCGCTCGACCGATCAATGAGTTTTCTTAACGACTTCTTCTAGCAATTCATCTATATTCTTGTAGACTCTATCGTGAGGTTCTCCTAGGAGCTTTGATACATGAACTCTCATCTCTTCACTCATATTCACCACTTTCCAACCATGATCTCTTATGAGTCGATACTTGGAGCAAGGGAAGACAGCGTCCACAAGGGCCCTCTTTAAATCATCAACCCCAAAAGGTCCCTTCAACGATGGGAACGTTCCTTCCTCCACGTGGGCCTTCAACCTGCCAGCATCTTCATACATCCTTAGACTGTGGAACGTTAGGAACTTTTCTTTGAAGTCATATCCTTTTGCCTTGTCTTCAATCTGCTTCAGTTCCTCATCATCAAACTGATAGAGAGTATGAAAGCCTCTTCCAAATAGCCTTGTGTATAGCATGTGGGATTCAACGGCCAGTTCTTCTTTCGATATGTCTACACACTGAACTATCTCGAAATCCTCCATAAGTCGCACCACTTCTTCGCTGACTCTTCCTCTGATCTCCCAGGCAAGCCTGACATCTTTTGTCATTGTGGAACTGAAGAAGTCCCTGGTCAACCTAGCTCTGATGCCATCAAATTCCAAGGAGTGAGGCGTTTGAAGATGGAGGATAGGTGCTTTCAATTCTCTACATATCTCAACCATTCTATCAAAGATGTTAAAGGCTTCATCAACGGGCCGGAGTTCATACTTATGGGTCAGGTTCCTGTGACACCTGACCGTGAATACGAATTCTGATGGCACACGCCTTCTCCATAATCTGACTAGGGCTGACTTCGGAAATGTGTAGAAGGTAGAGTTCACTTCTACAAAATTGAACTTCTTTGAGTAGGCTTCAAGCTTATGTTTTTCTTTGGTATCAAGGTATGCCCATCCTCCGGCTCCAATGTAGATAGGTCCCAAACCGATGATAAGTTAGGCTGCATGTTATTTAGCAATATATCCGATCATACCCCCCTCCCCCCTCCACGGTACATCGTTCAATAAATACTCCAAATCCCTCTTCGCCCCATTTGGGGGATGGTATTGAGCGAATCTGAGTTCGACCTGAGTCTTCAAGATCTGCCCGGGATAGGAGCGGAAACCGAGAAGAAGCTCGTTAACGCAGGGATAGAATCTGTGTTGGACCTTGCTGCCGCTCTTCCAGACGAAGTTGTCGAAGCCATAGGAGGGGCAAGAGACCGTGCCTGTGGACTGATCTTCGTAGCTCGGAATAAGCTTCAAGAGAGCGGTCTTCTTGAGAGAGATTTCGTAACAGCATCAGAAGCTCTGGATAGGCGTCAGGCATTGATGAAGTGCACTACAGGATCGAAGAACCTAGATAATCTTCTGAAGGGAGGAATAGAAACCCAAGCCATTACTGAGCTCTGGGGTGAATACAGTTCAGGCAAGAGCCAGATATGCCATACCTTATGTGTGACCTCCCAACTACCTGTTGAGAAAGGAGGGTTTGGAGGAGGGGCCCTCTTTATAGATACAGAATCAACATTTAGACCTGAGAGGCTCAAGCAGATAGCAGAGGAAAGGGGATTAAACTCAAATGATGTTTTACAGAAGATCATCTTCTGCACAGCATATAACAGCAGCCATCTTGAACTTGTAACGAAGAGTCTTGGGAAGTATATTGAGAAATACAACATCAAGCTCATAGTGATCGATAGCGTCATATCTCTCCATAGGGCCGAATTTGTAGGGAGAGGGACCCTTGCTGAAAGGCAACAGAGGCTCAACATGCTCATCCATAGGCTCCTAAGAATAGCCGAAATTTACAATGTAGCTTTAGTTGTTACAAACCAAGTTCAAGCCCAGCCAGATACCTTCTTCGGAGACCCTACGAAACCTGCTGGAGGGCATGTAATTGGGCATGCCTGCACATATCGAATATACTTGAAGAAGGCTGGGGCTGATAGGATAGCGATAATGTTCGATAGTCCTTATCATCCTTATGGAGACGCAAGATTCACTATCAATGAGAAGGGCATAGCAGACCCAGAGCCGAAGAAGTCAAAAGATTGAGATTGTTCTGGCAGGGTTGATCCATGGGCTTCTACAGCAAGTTCTTCAGGTGAAATATTTGTCTGCAAACAGAAGAGTAACATCAAAAATGCCTACCAATCCCACAAAGTTTAGCGAAATCCTGATGGAAGTGGAGACAACCATAGAACGACTCGAAGGCTTTGGACATATGATCAGAAGGGAAGTCAGAAGTGGGCCATGATTGAAGTCCAAAGATTCGCTTATAGTGATGAAGACAGCAGCAGAAGCCTTAGATGAGACAAGAAACAAGCTTAGATTGACTACTGGTAGCAGTGATTTAGACGGCCTAATCGGAGGGGTCGAAGAAGGCTTATTCTACCTATTCTATGGGGAGCGAGAAATCCTTGATGCACTTATTCATAGGCTCATAGTGAATTGTGTATTGCCAAAGGGTAGAGGTGGCTTCGAGGCCAAAGGCATCTACTTCAACAATACAGACTATTACACAGGAAAAACGTTTCTTAATCCTTCGGAGCTTGGAGGACTGGCAAAGCAATTAGGTGTAGAGCCTAGGATAGTTTTTGCCAACATATATGCTGTAGCAGCGTATAATGAACAAAGGCAGCTCATAATTGCAAAGCACATCTCTGAGCTTATGGAAAGAGATCACGAAATCCGCTTATTGGCTGTTCATAGCATTACAAGGTTCTTTTCTGACTCTGAGAAGCCTGAAGAGACAAGGCAGATCTTAAAGCAGACAATAAACTATGTTTGGAGAATTGCTTCAAAAAGGCGAATAACGGTTGTTGTAACCGCAGATGCAATACCTAATGGGAGAGGATTCATCCCTAAACCTGTTGGTGGTTCGTTTTTTCGTCATGTGGCAAATGTTATCGTCCACCTTAAGACATTCGAAGATGGGCCCGTCTCATCAGTTAGAGCAACTCTTATCAAGCATCCTTACAAGAAGACGCCAGATTCGATCGTTCTTCTTGTTTCTAAAGGAGGGGAGGACCTAATGGGGAGAATTACCCCTTCGTTTCGCCAACTTTATGAAGAAACCATAAGTGAATTGAAGACTCAGTATCAAAGCGGGCTAATAGATCTTGGCCTTAAGCAAGCCTTCGATCTTTTACTCAAGGAAGCCTGGAATTCTGAACAAGCAGCAATGGGCAATTCGAACATGCCTACAGTCCTTGATAAGTTGAACCTTACAGCGAATATTCATAATAGGAAGCTAATAGAGGTATTAAAGCGAATGCTTGAGGAAAAGGAAAGAGCCATTGAAGAGTTAAGAGAAGAGCTGGAAGATTTGAGAGCTCGAATCATATCGAAGGTTGGCGAGGCGAAGGATTTGAGAATTGAAAAGTAGCATCGGATGGATACTCGACGTATGTGTAGGAGGAGAAGAAGCCATTATATGGCTTCGAACTGAAGATGGTAAAGTCATCAAGTTAAAGGATGAGTATCATCCAAGCTTCTACATTCAACCAAAGACTACAGGGCAAGGGGAGCGATTGTCATCACTTCTTAAGGAGCAACTCTGCATAAAGAAAGTAGAATGGGCTGATAAATATACGAACCTTACTGACCAAAAAAGGAAGAGACTTCTTCATATTATTCTGAATGGCACAGCCAATTACAAGCACATAGTAAAGAGGCTTAAAAACTCAGAGTATGCCAAGGAGCTTTTCAACATCAATTTGACACATGTACAACAATACATCCATACAAAGCTTGGCATGGCTCCTACAAGCAAGGTCAACGTAAAATTTGATGAAAGCCACCTTTTGGTCGGGATTGATAGGATGGAGGATGATAAAGAGATTCCACCGCCACCCTTTACAGCACTATTCTTCGATATTCATCCATTAAGTCCTAATTTAACCCCAAATCCTGATATGAATCCAATAGGCCTGATCGAAGCAAGAGATTGTAAGGACAAAGTAGTCTTTGAGGGCGAAGAGCAATGCATACTAAAGGAGTTCGCTTCATTCATTAGAGACAATGACCCAGACTTCCTCATATGTCCAGAATGTGATACATTTACATTTCCATACATCTTTGCACGGGCGAAATTACTAGGCCTAGATCTGCAACTGGGTAGGGAGAATGTTGAAATCGATTTTATGAAGAAACCGCTCCCCTATTGGATCAAAGGCAGAGTTGCTCTCGACTACAATGCCTATGGCTGTCCATTTGAAGATATAGGATTGGCTGGGTTGGTCGAGAGGTCGAGGTTCAGCCTCTTGCCTCCTGGCATCGCCTTCAGATGGACGAGCAATAGAATCATCGATAGCAGGAACTGTTATGAATTGATGAAGAAAGGCTTTGTAATACCCAATGATACAGGTTATTTCGAGTACATCAGACCCATAAAAGAGCTCATTGAGCGAGACAAGGGCGGCATGATAATATCTCCACGCATAGGCATCGTTCATAAGAATGTCGCTGAGCTCGATTTCGAAAGCGAATACCCGAACATCATAGTTCATTATGGGTTGAGTTATGAAACTGTAACAAATGAAGGTATTGCCAAGAAGGAAGATGCGATCTTACCATATGTTACTAAAAACGCTTTAGACAGAAGACTATACTTCAAAAGACTGAGAAAAATTCTCCCCAAGGATAGTGTCGAGTGGTTATATTGTGAGCAACGCCAGATTGCCCTTAAGTCCATCCTCGTCTGCTTGTATGGCACATCGGGCTGTTGTTGGAACCGATTCGGGAATGTTCTGGCTTTTGAAGAGATAAATCGAAGGTCCAGAGAAATCATGATAAAGACCAATGACTTCGTTCAAAACCTAGGTTACGAGCTAATATATGCGGACACTGACAGCATCTTCATAAAGAAGAACGAATCCAGTAAGGAAGATTATGAAGGACTGGCTAAGAAGATAAGTGAATATGTGGGTCTGCCCATTTCTTTAGATCATCACTACAAATTCTTGCTCTTACTTCCATTAGAGTCGAATCCCTCGATGAGAATGGAGGCTCAGAAGCACTACTTTGGTATGCTTTACAATGGCGAGATAGTCGCAAGAGGGATCGAACTAAGACGCCACGACACCCCAAAGTTCATCAAGGATTTTCAAGTGAGTTTGATTCAGGTCCTCTTCAATTGTAAAGACGCCGAGGAGGTTTACACAGTTGGTTATAAGAAAGCATTGCAATTAGTTACAGAAAGCATCGATAGGTTGATGGGAGGAGAAGTGCCTGTAGAAGAGCTCATCGTTTCCAAGATTCTTCGAAAGCCCGTTGATCAGTATGAAAGCATTCTCCCCTACGTTTCGGCTGCCATGCAACTAACAGGTAAAGGGAAAGAGGTGAAGGGAGGCGAGTTGGTGGACTTTATCTTCATGGATGCAAATCATCATAACCCTCTCTGCAGGGTCTTAGCCTACGAACTGGCAGGCTCTAAAATTCATTATGATAAAGAAAAGTACAAGGACATGGTTCTAAAAACAGCCAAGACTATACTATCTACCTTCGGCTTCTCTCGTGAAATCCTCGGTCCAACCTCTTCACCAAGATCACAAACTGAGGGGATATTGACGAAAGTAGAAGAGAGATCTAACGAATATGAAAGGAAAAAGCTTGATGCATAATCAAGTGCAGGAATTGCATAGAGTATTGGAAAGAACGGTATCGCTCAGAGATGAAGATTTGAGAATTGGGTTAGACGGCATTGCTTGAACGCCGGTGGGTTATGCCTGTCACATTTCGTGGAGCTATAATTGATGTTGAGACTTCTGATTTGTTTCCGTCAAGGGGTGAGGTCATTACATTTGGCTTCTTCTCGGCTGGTGAAATCAGAATCTATCAGAAGACAGAGCAGGGCGATGACTACGAATTTGACAGCATAGTAAGGTCTGCCCTAAAGTTACTCCCTAGACCGTTCTTCGCCTACAATAGCGATTTTGAAACATCATGGCTCGGCGTAAGATTTGAACTTGATCTTATGATCAAATGGAAAAGACTGACGGAGGATTTGAAAGGTAACAGTAACTTTATCAAGAAGTGGCCAAGGCTCTCCGAACTGATTTCAATTCCATATGAGTACTATAGGGGAAAAGTCGAGAATAGCGGCTCTGAAATTGTCAAGCTCTGGAAGATGTACCTCAAAACAAGAGACAAATTGAACTTGCTAAGGATCATCTATCATAACAAGTACGATCTAATTCGGGAGTGTTGTCTGCTTCTTTGGGACGAGGATACGATTCGCCTCTTTGCTGAAATTATCGAGTTCGAGAGTGAGAACCCCAAAACCATAGAAGAAGAGTCCATATCCAAAGGGAGGCAGTATAGCGATCACACTAAATAAAAGGGTGTCGGGAGCCAGTCCCCCGCTCCCATAGGGTTGGAGGATAAAGATATTACAGGCCTGATTTTAGACTCGTTGGAATGAGTTACAAGGATCTTTTCCTCACACCAGAGCCCCTTATCACCTTTGTAAAAGAAGACATCAAGCCTGTCGCAAACATCTTTGGCGTTCCTTTTGATGCAACCTCAACCTTTAGGCCCGGTTCAAGATTTGGGCCCAATGCAATCCGCCAAGCCTATATGAACATAGAGATATACTCGCCTTTTTTGGACGTTGACTTAGAATCTTTGAGCATATTGGACCTTGGGAACTTAAAGTTGACTAGCAATGTGGATGAGATGATCTACTCAGTAGGAAAGGTTGTGGTAGAGATGGTTCGGGATGAAGTGACCTTCGGCGTGCTCGGTGGTGAGCACACCCTGACCTTTGGCACATATCTATCAGTGCCTAGGAGTACTGCTCTGATCATATTTGATGCTCATCTTGACCTAAGAGACGAATTTGCTGGACTTAAGCTCAGTCATGCAACTTTTCTTAGGCGTTTAACCGAAAGAATTGGCACCGATTCCATCATCCACATAGGTTCTAGGGCTGCTAGCAGTGGAGAATGGAAAGTTGCTGATAAGATAGGGCTCTCTTTGATATCCATACAGACCATATATACTATTGCCAATAGTGGAAAGCTCTTGTCAGATTTTCTTAATGACTTTGAAAATGTTTATGTGAGTATTGATTTAGATGTGCTCGATCCTTCATTTGCTCCAGGAGTGGGTAACCCTGAGCCTGATGGTTTATCCGTACATAAACTTTTAGAGTTTCTCTATTCATTAAAGAAGAGGATCATAGGATTCGATATAGTAGAGTTTACGCCTCTGTATGATAATGGTACTACAGCAGTGGTAGCTGCAAAGCTCATGAATGAACTTATGGGCTTATCTTACTTATCTCAAAGCAATAAAAGATCTTAGACGAACTTTGGCCTTCTTGATAGGAGCATGTTGAAGTATAGAGGACGGTACGGCCAACCTTGAGTCTCGTCTTTAACTTTCTTTACCAACCCTTCCTCATTCATATCTAACGTTTTTCTTAAAGACCTTATTCTAACTGGTAATTTTCCTCCATCAACCTCTCTCTTTCCTATAACTACTATGTAGGGTATCCACTCTACTTCAGCGTTGGCTATCCTTTTTGCCACGCTCTCACTTCTATCGTCAACATCAGCTCGAATACTATTATCATTAAATTTCTCAGCCAATTTTTTTGCGAAGTCTAAAGAGTCGCTACCTACATTAATGAACCTGACTTGAACTGGGCAGATCCATGTCGGCAAGGAAGGAATTTTTAAACTTGAGGCTCTCTCCAATAAATCTGCCATGAACCTCTCTAAGGAACCTATCACAGCTGTATGGATTATTACAGGCCTTCTCTCCTTACCTTCCTCATCTACATAAGATATGTCGAATCTATCGGCATTCCCAACGTCTATCTGGGCAGTAGAGCTCTCTATTATTCTGCCCTGCTGGCTTACAAAGTTAAACTCGATGTTAAGAATCCAATAGTACGTACCTGATGGGACCACATGGATCAGGACTTTACTCCCTTCCATCTTCACTAAGGATTTGATATAATTCGATCCTTTTGAGTCTTCGAGCAGGTCCTTGCTTACATTATAAAGGCTCACATAGTTCCAGCCAAACTTCCTTCCTTCTTCTAGACATCTTTTGTAGATTCCCCCAAATTCGGCCTTGGCCTCTTCTAGGTTGCGACACAGTATGTGTATGTCTGGCATGTGAAACTTTCTCAACCTTGCGAGCCCTATCAGCTCTCCTCTCTGCTCGAGTCTATAACTATCCGCCAGTTCGAACATCTTGAGAGGTAGATCACGGTAGGATAAAGTCGATTCTGAGAGCAAAGAGAACTGTCCAAAGCAAGCTGCATACCTTAAAGCAAATGTTCTCTTACCACTCTTCACCTTGTACATTCTCTGCCCAAAGAGCTTGGCGTGCTCACTCACAGGCTTAAGCTCTAGGTCGTAAAGGATGGGAGTCTTGACAGGATTTGCTCCTAGTTCCAGGGCTATCTGTAAAGCCCTATCCGTCAGCAAATCAAAGACCAAAGCTCCTTTCGGAGTTAGCCTTATGTGGCCAGGCTCAGACAGTCCTTCATATCCAGCCAGTCTAAGCTTTTTCATCAATTCTATATGTGGCGCTCTTTTGGCGCTACTTTTCTTATGAACCTCTGCGTCTATCAGGGCTTGAAGGTCTTCGTTCTCTACTTTTACATCATCTGCAGAGCATGCCTTTCCGTCTGTGTCCATCAGATAGTATCTTCCCGGCTGAAAGTCTTGCATCCCTTATTACACCAAACCTCAATATGCCTGGCTATATAGAATTGACTGATGGCTTATAAACAGATAATCCTTCTCATTCTGTTCTTTTGTTTAGGATTAAGGGAGCTTTTATATAGTTCAAATGCTCATAAGCTTAGGTTAACAGTGTAGTTCTTGTCTGAGAGATCGTATGATAGGGATATAGCTGAATTGAAGGAGAGGGTAACGCGTATGGAGATTCAACTCGCTGAAATGACCAAGCGCTTAGATGGGCTAAGTAACTACACTCGCCAACTCTTCGACTATCTTAACAGAATGAGTAGGGAATAAAAAGTAGCCTCCTCTAGGGAGGAGGCGGTGTAGGCGGGGCTTCCATTGGCTTCCATGTGAGTCCTAGTATACTGCCCACTAAGCACAGAATGAAACCTATGATGAAACCTCCTCCTCCGATCAGACTTATTATGGAAAAGACTAGTACAAGGATCGAACCCGTTCTGACCTTGTCTTTGTTTGTAGTATTCATCATCATGGCACCGATAAGGGTGAGTACACCGAGTATAATGGCTACTACAGCTAGAATGAGGAACATGCCACCTAACCACGCCAAGTCAAACCCTGGCATCATGAAACTCAAGCCACCGAGGATAGAAAATGCGATAGCTATCCATAAACCATCTATGAGGATGAGTATGGCCCCGATAAGAGATAGAACGAACGCAGCTGTTGGTTTCTCAGCCATGTGATTGCACCTTGTGATGCAATAATTCATTTGGTATATAACTATTTTTGCCCATACCTTAGCCTATCCATCTTTCTTAATTTTTTGGTACTCTTTTTCCATATTTTATAGTGTAGATCACACAGGTATGTCCTTCTCCCCTCTTGTAAGTTCAGATCAGAGGATGAAAACTTCTCTTTACTCAAGGAGCGAATAGCTTCATTGCTACAGCCAATAACAGAGCATCTTATTCCCTTTTGAACCCTGCCCAAAGTCATCTACCCGAGAAGATGCTAGAATATAAAATTGATCTATGCCCTGAAATTCTTGTTTTATTGCTTAGCGGAGCATCCTTTTGAGCCAAAATCCATACATGAACAGACAATTTTAGAGCCACTTTTATAACAAAGGGGATAAGATAAGGGGCAGTATGCTCAACAAGTTCAGGAGGGCCCTCGAGCCCTTCTTCAACAGGATAGGTATCTACCTTGCCAGGACCAAGTTACCTCCCCTCTTCTGGTCATTCTTAGGATTGGTACTTGCCTTCCTCTCATCTCTAGCCTATTCAAGCATCTTCAAGGATGGTCTCTACGGAGGCTCTCTATTACTACTGTCTGGCTTTGCAGATGTATTGGACGGCTCAGTAGCAAGGGCAACTGGCTCTGTCTCATCTAGGGGAGCCTTCTTGGACTCCACATTGGATAGGTTGGGGGAGTTGCTGGTATTCTTTGGGATCATGATTGGAGGGCTCAGCGATCCGTTTTTTGTAATGATTGCCTTATCCTTTTCCCTACTTGTAAGCTACGCAAGGGCCAGAGGTGAATCATTGGGTATAAGCCTCTCAGGAGAGGGGGTAGGCGAGAGAGCCGAGAGAATATTGGCATTGGCGATAGCTAGCATTCTGGGCTATACAAACTATGGGGTTATGATAGTTCTGGCATTGGCTCTTATTACCTTCCTTCAAAGAGTCGTTCTTGTAATTAAAGCGTTAAGATAGCATTTCTTCGTCTTATGATCAATAGAGATGGCGCTCGTCTCTGGCTCTTACTTTTACAAGACCATAGTGGACAGCGCACGATACGCAATAATACTTGACGGTCTTTGGAGCGGCTATATAGGCCCCAGCAGCCCTGAGCTCCTTTGCCAGTGAAGGCTCGACCAAGCTTACTCTCGAGGTGAACTTCTTGGCCTTGTCCTTTGGTACCAGCGTACCACAGTTACTACATTGGACGGAATCCGATCTGCCCTTACCACCCTTCGCTCTTCCTCTGCTCTTCCTCTTCTTTGTCAACTTTCCCCAAGATTCTTGATTCTATATTGCTTTAAAACGTTGTGATTCTTGACTCCTTTTGGTGGATTCTATATCATCAATAGCTTTTCAAACTCATAGACAATTCTTGCTATTACTACATGGGCCTCAAGAGGCAATTCATGACAAGAGTAGAGCTCGTCAAAATTTAAAGATGTATTCATACAAAAATGGCCTCTTGGGAAGCCTCCGACAACAAAAGCAGGCTTTTCGTGCATGAACAGCTCTTTTGCAACCCCCCCAAAATCGTTCCTCTTTCCCATCCTTGATAGACCTATAGTAATGGAGGGCCTGATTTCAGAGATTAACTCTTTGAGGGATTGACTTCTTATCTCAAGCAATGTACTGCCGTCTGGTGACAGAACCTTCCTTTCTTCGAAGAGCTTTTCGATCAGCCCCTCAAACCTAAAGTAGGATTTTGGTAGCCTTACCGACCTCCCTAAGTGTACGGCTTCATCAACTATTGTGTGGACATAGACATCTATCCACCCTCCCATGTAGAGGGGAGAAGAAGTTGCTTCGAGGAGAGAGAAGTGCACTATATCCGGTCTGCCCCTCTTCCCATTATCCTTCAACCTTAGCATGGCCGAATGGTGGTAGCTCCTATCCAACAATAACTCTCCAGCTTTCTTTCCTTTCGATGATGCGTGCTTTGCAACCGATGGGTGCCCCCATAGCTCTCTAGGAACCAGCTCCAAAGAAGACTCGGCAAGGATGAATACAAGCAACTCCTTTGTGGCCTTCATATAGTAAAAAATCCATTTAGATAAAGTCAATCTTTTATCTGGGCTTCTTTCTATGAACCTCTGACTTGTCCTTTCGCACAAAAGACCTTGCTAGGCAAAGAGTTGACATTCTGATAGATAACGCTCTCAAGAATGCTAGGGAGAATATGGGATTGGCTCAGAGGCAAGCATTGATAGCGAGGCGAATCTGCATGAAGTTCAACATAAGGCTACCCTACGAGAAGAGACAGTTGTTCTGCAGGGGGTGCAAGAAGTTCATAGTGCCGGGGATAAACGCCCGTGTAAGACTGGGTAACAAGCCAAGGTCGGTAAGGGTAAAGTGCCTTGGGTGTGGTCATGTCTATCTCAAAGTGGTCGATAGAAAACCTCGGTGCTAGTGTCTCTCTTAGGTTTTATTGACATCGTTAAAGCCTAAATATAACAAGTAATAGAGGATACCCTGCATAAAGGCTTATGAATCAGATGGAGAAGGCTCTGGTGTCAAGTTAGAAATGGTCTCAGTCTATGATGTACCTCAGGACTTGCTCATAAGAAGGCTGGCCGAGGAGTTGAAGAAGAGGTACCCTCAGGTATCACCCCCAGCTTGGGCCATCTATGTAAAAACTGGCTCCCATGCAGAGAGGCAACCCCAAGACAGGGATTGGTGGTATGTTAGGTGCGCTTCTTTGCTACGCAAGGTGTATCTTCATGGCCCTGTAGGTCTGAGCGATCTGAAGATAGTGTATGGGGGCAGAAAGAGTACAGGTTACTCCCTTTATCACCATAGGGATGCAGGAGGCTCTGCCATAAGGGTACCTCTGCACCAGTTGGAGGCATCTGGTCTAGTCGTAAAGAAAAACAAGAAGGGCCGAATTCTTACGGGTCAAGGTAGGGCCTTGTTGGACAGGCTCAGTACAGAGATTTTTGAGGAGCTCGCTAAGGCAAACCCTTCTCTGACTAGATATGAATAGGTGATAGAATGGCTGAAGGCAACAGGGGCGAGGAAGCTCGCCTTGAAGAGGTTAGGAAGCAACTCGTGAGGGATAGGCTGTTAAGGGTCCTCCTCACATCGGAAGCCCGTCAGAGGCTGGTAAACGTCAAGATGGTAAAGCCAGAATTGGCAAAGATGGTTGAGGATTATATCATACAGCTGGCATCTTCTGGAAAGATCAAAGGCGTCATAACGGATGAGGGGTTGAAGCAGATACTTATGGCCATCCAACAGCCAAAGAAGGATCTCAGGATAAGATGGATCTAGTGATAGAGCATGGGCGCGATAAAACCGTCTGGGCTGAAGAAGAGGCTAGTTAAGAGAAGAAAACAGAATACCCCAGTCCCTGCATGGGTCATGGTCAGAACGAATAGAAACGTTCGTACAAACCCCAAAAGGAGGATGTGGCGGAGGAAGAGGTTAAAGGCGTAGTGATCTGATTGGCAGAGAAGGAAGTTATATAGATAATCTACACGATTTCCCTTGGGAGGGCTTTAATGGTACCTAGGACTAGGAGGGCAGAGAAGACGATAAACATCATAAGAGAATTTGCGGTCAGGCACATGAAGTCCCCTGACATAAAAATATCGGAAGAGCTGAACGAGAAAGTATGGGAAAGAGGCATCAGAAGCCCTCCGAGAAGAATTACGGTAAAGATGGTCAAGAATGAGGAAGGAATCGTTACCGTCTCCCTCCCGACTGAGAGCGACCTCTCTATTTCTGAAGTCTGACGATGTCTCTGTACTCATCTTGCGTGAGCACTTGAACTACGTTTGTGGATTGAAAGACGTAAATCGGCAAACCAGTGGCATCCAGCTGATCCGTCTTCATGACCTTTGAGACTATGATCCTGACCCCCAGAATGTTACCATCGTCGAGAGAGTAGTGGCTCCACTCCTCCATTAAGGGTTTGAACCCTATGGCCTTGCCTTTAGGGATGGTGTGCAATTTTAACACAAAAAAAGAGTTGAGCAAAAGTAACCTTTAAACTAGACGGTTATTGGCGAAAGCTTCTCAGGATCCATTACTACATCTACTATGGCAGGCTTCCTTGAAGAGAAGGCGCTATCTAAGGCGATGTCTAGCTCCTCGGGCCTCTCTACCCTATAACCATCGCCACCACAAGACTTGGCAAAGTCTGAAAAGTTGGGGTTTACCAAGGTAGTGCCAAATTCGGGATAACCATATATGCCCTGCTCCTTCCTTATGTTCTTCAGTCTGCTATCATTGAAGATTACTACCTTTATGGGCAGATCGTTCTGAACCGAAGTAGTAAAGTCTGCCATGAGCATGCCAAAGCCCCCATCCCCGGTTATGCACATGACCTGCCTGTTTGGAAAGTCTATCTGAGCTGTGAGGGAGGCTGGCAAGGCAAAGGCCATGCTCGCCATGTTGGAGGACATTAGGGTCTCCTCTCCTTCACAAACGTAGTTCTTGTAGAACCAGTACGTATGGTCCCCAACGTCCACGGCGATCAAAGCATCTCTCCTTGCGTGCCTCTTGATGGCCTGAACCAAAAAGCCCGGGCTTATGGGGGAGCTCATATCCTTCGAATCTCTCTCTATCTCCCTGAAGTAGGCTTCTTTCAGTTCTCTAATCTTGACAAAGAACCCTCCATCGGGCTCCTTCTTGGGTGCCTTCAAGTTCATCATCTTTATCACCGCTTTTGCATCTCCTATGATGCCAATGTCCACTGGGAAGTCCCTACCTATCTTCACCCCGTTTATGTCTACCTGAATTATTGGCACATCGGGTACCAAGTTCTTGTGCCTGAAGGCAGAGCCTAAGACGATCATAAGGTCAGCATTTCTTACAGCCTCTGCAGCATACTTTGTCCCTAGCGAGCCCAAAACTCCCAATGCCAGAACATGCTTCTCATTTATCACACCCTTTGCCCTAGAAGTGGTCGCTATTGGTGCCGATATCTTCTCGGCTAGCTCCAAAAGCTCCTTGCCGCCACTTCTTATCCCCCAGCCAGCAAGAATCACGGGCCTTCTGCTCCTTTCTATAAGCTCCACAGCCTTCTTGACCTGTACTTCCTCGGGCATTAAGACCTGCCTAAAGACATGTTTTTTAGGAGACCATACCTCACCTTCCTTAACCTCTTCTGCCAGTACATCGGCGGGGGTGCTCAGCTGGGCCACCCCCATCTTCCAGTAGGCGTTCTTTATGGCGAGGGTTGTGAGTTTTATAGCCTGTGATGCCTTTGATATAGTTTCACTGAAGGTTGTGAAAGGACGGAAGAGCTCTATCTGGTCTATCTCCTGAAAGGCTTCGCTACCAAGGTATGCCTGTGCTATCTGCCCTGTGAGGGCCAGTACCGGTGCACCATCTGTTGCAGCATCCATCAAGCCGGTGATCAGGTTCGTCGATCCTGGGCCGGCTATAGATATGCAAACTCCTATCTCTCCCGTGAGCTTTGCATGAGCTGATGCCATAAAAGCGGCCGTCTCCTCGTGCCTTGTGAGGATGAACTTCATCACACCACTCTTCCGAATGGCCTCTATCAATGGAAGATTCGAGTCTCCAGGGATGCCATACACATGCCTTATACCAAAGGCCGAAAGCAGCTCGACGATCCTATCTGCTACGGTGGGCATAGGAGGGCCCTTTCGTTCGATCTTGCCTAGCCTCTTAAAGGCAGACTTGGGCGCACCACAGATAGGGCAGACCCAGTCCCTGGGAAGGTCTTCAAATCTGGTCTTCTCCTTGCTCTCATCATAAATGTAGCCACAGACCGTGCACTCCCACTGCGAATAACCCATCTCTACCGCTTTCATAGCCTCTTCAAGAGGCTTTATTTTATTTCAGGATTTAAGTATTGCACCTCATCGCATGTACAAAGACTTCAGGGTTATCACAAAGAATCCAAGAAGGTTGAGCCCCAAAAAGTAGGACAAATTAAAAAATGCCACTGTTCCCAGGACCCCTGATGCAAGGGCGGTCAAGAGCTCCAAATAAGACATTTTGTTCATGCCTATCTTATACCTCTCCTTCCAGTCTCCTTCTTTACCCTTTAGACCGTATTTCGGCGTTCTGAAGTAATCATGTCTGAGTCCAAATATCCCCCTGACAAAGCTTATCGAATTTGTTATAGCCATGCTTGCTTGATAGTAGGGCATTAGAATGTAACCTTGAAGGTTCTTCCTGATGCTCTGCCCATATAATCTGAGCACGTAAAGCGGTACTATGAGCGTAATTATGGCCGGAATCGTAACCAAGGCGATATAAATAGGGTTCTGGAAGAGGCCAGGTGCGACTTGAAACTTGAAAATAAGACCTAATGCCGCAACGTAGGTTGTCACAAGCCATCCTATGCTGGCCAGTGGCCAGATTATGAGAGAGCTCAACTCCATCTTCCAGACAAGACTGATCTTGCTACGCCATATCTCTAGAAGGTGCTTCCTTACGCATTGACCTGCCCCCTCAGCAGTGCGTGCAGTCTGCCTCTTCCATGCCTCAAATAGGGGGGGATCCTCTACAGGAATCGCAAAATCTCTCACGAAGAAGCCATTCTTGCCGCTAGAGAAAAGTTTGCAGGACAGCTCCCTGTCATCGACTATGATGTCTGGCGACCATCCTCCAACCTGCTCCAAGTGGTCTTTGCGAATCAATGAATGCCCACCGTTTAGGCAGAAGGGGACGTTCAAGCAAAATCTTCCGATTCCTTCGACAGTATCATTCAAATCTACGGCCAATGCGCAAGCCCTAGTAGTCCAGTTGTAGCTTCTATTTACGTGGTCTGCCTTGAACGATAAGAAGCTGTGGTCCTCTCCCATAAATGGGAGGGATTTCATCAATATGTCTTTCGGAGGAATAGAGTCTGAATCCATTATCAGAATGTACTCGCCCTTGGCAAACTTCAGGGCGTTGTTCAAAGCGCCCGACTTGAACCCTCCTCTCTTCTCTCTATGAACGATGTGAATATCATAGCCCTTGGCCAAAAGCTCACCCGCTCTGCCTTTTACAATATTGTACGTTTCGTCGGTCGAATCGTCGGCCACTATTATCTGTAGTCTATCCTTTGGGTAATCTATCGATGCGACGGCATTTATGCTACGCTCTATTACATAGCGCTCGTTGAAGGAGGATATTATCACTGTAACTTTGTATGGGTTGATTGGTTTGTTCAATCTCTTTTTTATTCCTTCAATCTTTGCGTTATACCTTAAAGACGCTATCGCCAGGACAACGTAATTATATGAAATAGCAAAGACGGGTAGACTTGTGACGACAAGGAAGAACAACAATAGTGTGTCTGTACTTATCATCCAAGATTTGCCCCATTCAAATCTAAGAAATCTGATATATAAACAAGAAGACCATCTTATGGGCCGATGGTTCTGCGTAATCCTTCACAACGTCTCTTTACAAGATTATGGAGCTCCCTTCTAAGAGCCTCGGCTTTGAGATTCCTTTCTTTACACTCTTTGGTCAACCTCGCCAACTCTGAGTCTCCTATAAAACTGATCCAGTTCCTAAAATCGTCGCGGCTCATGTGGAACTCTATCGATCCAACGTCTATTGTTGTAAGCGATGTGCAGAACTCTTCGAGAGAGCTGGCTACCTGACCTATGTATTCGCCTATCCCTTTGAAGAAGTAGAAGGCTCTCTCTGGAGGCAGTCTTGCAAGAATCTTGATGGCAGTCTCTTTTTCGACACGCTCTTCAAATACAGGTTCACTTGCAAGTTTTGCCAGCGTCTGCTCGTTGAAGATTTGTTCGAGATGCTTAACGAACCCTTTTACAGTACATTTAGGCTCAACTCTAATCCCTGGCCAAATCCTTGAACCATCCAAAACTCTTGTCAGAGGGCCTATTTCACAATTTGCGCCTATCACAGACATGTTACCGATCTTCACACCAGATCCTATTTTGCAACCTTCGGCGATTATACACCTGCTGAGCGAAGAAGAAGGCCCTATTATGGCATCTCTATAGATCATAGACTTCTCGATGTTCGTATCTTTTTCTACCTCAACGTCCGACTCAATCACAGAGTAAGAATTGATCATGGCGCCGCTCCTTATATAGCACCTGTCTCCAATCATGGATGGGCCATAGATCGTCACACCGCCATCGACTCTTGTATCTCTGCCAATGGATACGGGGCCTTTTATAGTGACATTTTCAACCCCTTCCTTCAAGATTCTATTCCTTGACCTGCTCAGAATCCAGTCTAAAGCCCTAAAGTATCCCTTTATGTGACCTATGTCTGCCCAAAAGCCTTTGGCCCTGAATCCATAAACCATCCTTTTTTTGCTCAAAAGCTCTGGGAAGAAATCCTTGGCAAAGTCGTATTCTGTCTTGATTGGTATAAGCTCCAAGATTTCAGGTTCTAAAATATAGATGCCTGTGTTGATCAAATTGCTGGGGGACTCTCCGATCTTCGGTTTCTCCTTGAAGAAGAGAACCTGGTCCTCAGGGCCCAACTTGGCAACGCCAAAAAGACTGGGATCTTCCACCTCCTTCAAGGCTATGGTGGCAACTGCTTTCTTCATTCTATGGACTTCTAGCATCTTACTGAGGTCTATGTCGGTGATGTTGTCCCCCTGAATCACGGCGAATGTATCGCCCAGATAATTTGCTACATTCTTTACCGAGCCAGCAGTCCCTAAAGGAAATTCTTCGTCAGTGTATGTCAGTTTCACACCCAGTTCTGAACCATCCCCAAAGTAATCCATTATCTGTTCGCGCAGGTAGTTCGTGGTGATTGTTATATCCTCAAATCCATGATTGGATAGGTATCCTATTATATGGTAAAGAGCCGGCCTGCCTCCCAAAGGTAGCATAGGTTTGGGTCTGGTAAGAGTTATGGGCCAAAGCCTCGTACCATACCCGCCAGCCAGTATTACTGCTTTCATAATACAAACACCCCAAATTAGGGCAAAATTATATGCGCATTCAATTTAATAAATGTTGTGAAAAACTCTCTGTTTTATTTGGTTGCATCAGTATTGTATATATTTATTTTATTAACTTTCAGGATTCGATGAAAAGTGCATCTTTTAGTCCTATGAGAATGAACCTAAGGCACATACCATGCAGTCCCAAATGAAAAAGGATAAATGCAGACTCATACGCGGGTAGAAAACGAGCGGGGGCTGTTGGTTACTGGCGATTCACCTCCTAGACATCTACAGAAGCCCTAATATAGGGATGTTCGTCAAGGGCAACGACAGGTTTCTTCTCATCCCAAAGGGGTTAGCCGGCACAAAGGCTTCGAAGCTGTCTTCATTCTTGAGCGTGGAGCCTGTAAGGACCTCCATAAGTGGCTTGAGGCTCATAGGCCCCCTTGTAGCTATGAATAACAAGGGAATAATGGTTTCGAAACTCACTGAGGAAGAGGAAGTAAGGGAAATTAAGAGCCAGACGGGCCTGCCCATAGAGAGGTTACCCACAAAGTACACCTCTGTAGGGAATCTATTGGTCGCGAATGACAATGGGGCCATAGCCTCGGAGATTCTGTCAAGTCAGGCGATAAAGGCGATAGAGGACGTGCTGGACGTTTCAGTCGAGAAGATGGGCATAGCCGACTATTATCAAGTAGGCTCTATGGCTGTAGCGACGAACTTGGGAGTGGTAGTTCACCCTCGTGCTTCAGAAGCCGAAATCGATAGGATTCGTGAGTTTCTCAAGGTGGACGTGGAACCGTCTACAGTAAACAGCGG
>JACAEJ010000053.1 GCA_013388925.1 Nitrososphaerales archaeon | reverse complement strand
TGGGCCCGATGGGCTTCGATCCCATGACCGACCGGTATCCCAAGGGAAGATCTTATTACCTCTCTATGAGCCGGTCGCTCTACCATGCTGAGCTACGGGCCCTAAAAAGAATCGAAGATAGTGGTATTTAGATTTTTAAGTCATGTATTTGAGCTAAGAAAGAATTAAGAATTTAAGGACAAAGCGATATTACTCTCGCATGGGAAATGACCTGGATCTATTGACCATAGCTTACTACAGGAAGAAGGACAAGATTCAGAAGAGACTGTCAGAGTTCAAAGGAGTATTGGATGAAAGCGATGAGAGATTCTTTGCTGAGCTCGCCTTCTGTCTTTGCACCCCACAGTCCAAGGCCACAACCTGCTGGGAAGTTGTATCATCTTTGATGAGGAGCCGCCTTCTTTTTGAAGGTAGTGAAGAGCAGATAAGACCCTTTCTAAACGCAATAAGGTTTGGATATAACAAGGCAAGGTATATAGTAAATGCAAGGAGTTTCTTCACCAAGGATGGCAACCTGAGGATAAAAGAGAGGGTGATGTCCTTCAATGACCCGTTCAGTTTGAGAGAATGGCTTGTAAACAATGTATTAGGGATGGGGATGAAAGAGGCCAGCCACTTTCTAAGGAATATTGGCCTCGGTAGTAATTTGGCGATCCTTGATAGACACATACTGAAGAATCTGAAGAAACATGGAGTCATAGAAGAAGTACCAAAGTCCATGACCAGAAAGGCGTACTTAGATACTGAAAAGAAGATGAGGGATTTCTCAAATAGAATCGATATACCTATGGACGAATTGGATTTGCTATTCTGGTCCGAAGAGACAGGCATGGTGTTCAAGTGATACCAAAAGGGTAAAATATCTTCCTCTCAATCGATTCTTTGTGCTCCGGTGGTGTAGCCCGGATAAGCATAGTGGCCTTTCGAGCCACTGATCGCGGGTTCAAATCCCGCCCGGAGCACATTTCAAAATAAAGTTGGAGTAGCAGACTTGGGCGGTACTACGGTCGCTTCTGCCATTGAGATACCGATAATGATATCCCAGATTCAACAAAAGGATTAGGAGGTAGAGCAACTCCGAAGTGAAAACGACAAGCTATCATAAGTAAGAGGCTTTCTGAGCTTGAATTTCAAGGAGCAAAAAGTAGTAGAAACTGCAACGGAGACGATGATACCCACGGATGAGAACGGACTTGGAGCATGAGAGGCAGGAGCGGTATACTTCATCGATGGCATATTGGCCATTCATAAGAGGCTGATTCCAAAATAAAGCGGGTCATTGGAGGAGATTTGGAAGAGGTTATGGGAAGATATGACAAATAATAGCATTCAAGCCATTCGTCTATTGGTAAAACAAAGCATAAAAGGCTACAGGGCAATAGCGTGCCAAGAATGTCTAACGATAATGAGCGGCCCAGTCCGAGAGTGATACTTTATACTGGCAAGGGAGGAACTGGCAAGTCTGTAATAGCCTGCGCCACAGGGTTAAAGGCTGCCAGCATTGGATACGAGACCCTCATAATATCTTCAGACCCAGCCCACACATTGGGAGATGCTTTGGAAAAGAGAGTAGAGGACATACCAACGAAAGTTTCTGAAAGGCTTTGGGTGATTCAGATAGACCCGATAAGAGAGATGCAGAAGAACTATGCAGTAATTCAGGAGTGGCTTACTTCTCTACTCTCGGCGAAAGGAATAGACGAAACTCTGGCCTACGAGATCGCTTCTCTGCCAGGAATGAATCACCTATTCACACTCCTCAAGATAGAAGAGCTAGCAAAAGAAAGGCGATTCGATGTGATCATCCTCGACACAGTCCCTTCTGGAGAGGCGCTCAAATACCTCTACTTCCCCAAACTCTTTGGGAGCATAAGTAGAAAGCTGATAAGCATGGTGGGTTCGATAGCGGGCATAGCCAAGATTCTAGAGCCCTTCACAGGACTGCCCACCCCGACCAAGGAGGTTTTCAAGTCAGAGGTAGAGTTGATAAAGAGGCTTGAGGGACTGGCAGAAATCCTCAGAAACGCGAATGTCACGAGCCTAAGGTTGATAGCAAACCCCGATGGATTCAGCATAGAGAATACAAGAAGGACCCTGATGATTTCGAGTCTGTATGGAATAAACGTAGATCTAGCGATCGTCAATAAGGTGATACCAGAAGGAGTAAAAGACCCGTACTTCAGCAATTGGATAAAGCTCCAAAAGAAGTATCTTTTAGAGGCTGAGGTAGGATTCTATCCTTTACCAATAAAGAAGTTGATGCTCTTCGATTCCGAGCTAAAGGGTGTGGAGATGCTGAGAAAGAGCGGGGAAGAGCTCTTTTGCAATGAGGACCCTACTCAAGTTTATTTTAAGGGCTCCCCCTTCAAGCTCATCGGTGGGGACAAGGAGTTGACTTTGGTGGTAAGAATTCCCTCCACTAGCAAGGAGAGGATAAGCAATGTTGAGAGGATAGGGGAAGAGCTCTTGGTGAGGGTGAGTACAGACATTGGGGATGTGGCCCGCGTGATACCCCTTCCCTCCGCTGCCCTTCGAATGAAGCTTTTGAGGGCTAAGCTTTTAAGTGATGAGCTACATATTTGCTTCGTCGATGAGCATGGATGAGAGGGAGAGGCCTATGGAAGACATCGTTAGAGGTATTACTAAATTGATGGCCTTGCCCTTCTCCGACACTTTTGATGAGATATTCTTAGAGATTCTGCCAAAGAGGTATGCCGAGTCCGCTGAGCACCTCATAAATGCCAGGATAGAATTGTTGAGCGCTTTTAAGAGTGTCTTGGACAAGAGGATAGAGAGGCTGAAGGAGTTCAAAGAGAAAGTAAAGGAGAAGGGAGAAGCTGTAAAGAAGGAGAAGGTTGAGGTAGAGTAGACCAAAGACTCTACCGGACAAGCCTTAGGTTAGAAAGAAGGCTCAGGTAGTTTGCTAGATTTTTCTCTTCCTTGTATCTCCTTATGAATTCTATTACTGTTTCCTCGCCTTCTATTCCCAGAATTCTTCTCAAATCCTTTGCAAAAGGCCCCCCTATGAATAAGTATTGTGTGACCTTGGTCAGATTCGCTACTCTACGGTCTGTGCTGGCACTCTCAAAGTCTATGATCACCGGACTCTCAGAGACTATGACGTGCTTCTTCAGATCGCTCAATTCACCGTGATCGAGCCCCAGTCCATCCAAGGAGTAGCACTGATCCAGCAAATCTTGAAGAACTTTGATAATCCTGTCAACTCTCTGCTCCTTCACTCCCTTTAACCAATCTAGGATGCTATGGCCTTCTATGAATTCCATAAGAATGAAGTTCTCTGTTGCTCCAAACAACTTTGGGCCTACACCCACAGAGTTGGCCATAAGGTGCATTTCTGCCTCTCTTGCCATAGAAATCCTGTTTGCATCCGTCCTCCTTATCTTTAGAGCCAAGATGACAGAATTGGTCAAGGCCTTGACCACAATGCTGACACAACCCTTCCCCACAACTCCCAGATTCCCTATCCTTGTCTTTCCTTCGAACACTATTCTTTTGACGCTTAGTCGCTCAAGTTCCTCGATTCTTTTGAGGGCTAAATCGTGATCGGGACGGGGATAGCATAACGCCTCCAAATAGGGCTTCTCGACCAAGTCATCGATTCTTACCGATTTTAAAGACGACAAACGCGCCTTTCTATTATGGTTATCAGCTTTATTTGGTTTTAATCTGATTGCCAAGACGAGCAAGTGATAAGACGAGGAACCCTTCTCTTCTTTCACAAACTACGTAAAGAAGAATCTGGACTGAACAAATGACAACATTCCAAACTAGGAAAGATTATTTGCAAGTACTTTTTATTGACTCATGATGTGTATGGGTGGCGTAAAAAGGAAGACTCTCTCACAGGCAGATAAAACCCAAGCAACAACTGTAAAGAAGCCAGAAAAGGAGGTTAGGGCGCCCCAAAAAGCAAAGAGAGATATAGCCATGCCAAAGATGGACGAGAATCAGGCCACAAAGTTACTCGGGCCCATGAAAGCCATTACGGTCTATAACACGGCAAAGGCCCTTAACATAAAGGCATCTGTAGCATCCGCACTTCTAAGAACCTTGGAGTCCAAAGGAATCCTAAGGAAATCTGGGGGCTACAGTGGGCACTATGTCTATGCTCTTATGTCTTCTGGCTGATGGTAACTGAGACTACGTCTCCTGCTCTTGCCCCCACAAGGATGTCCAATCCAGAAGTAATCTTGCCCAGAAGGTTTATTGGCATAGCCACCTCACAATCCTTTAGGAAGAAGCACAGAGCACCATTGGATGATATGAAGCCTATCTCGCCTTTCTGGAATCTCTTTCTTGCCTTCTCAACCCCAACGATGATTTCTGAAGTTACATAGACAAACTGATCCCTGAATCTGATCGCCCTCCCTTGCAGAGGCATGTTCCTTAGCAGAGAATTCAGAGTTATGGGGGCTAGGTGGCGAAAGACTTCTCCCTCGGCTCTCCCTTTCCCATAGACTTCTATTGCAATGTTCAACCTAGACATAGAGTTCTGTGGAATCATGGCACATGGCTTCGTCTTCTACCATTAGAAGATTTAAATTTCTACCGATGGTCGTGGGAGTTATATTTTTATTTCAGATATGTCGCTAAAGGTCGTATGGGACTATAGGTCTTTATCCAAAAACTTTATCTGTAGTCATATTTTTTGTTCTTGTCCTAGACGTGTCCATTATAAAGGGTTCTCTTGACTCTAAGAAGGATAGAAAAGAGGTTGCCAAAAAGATTACGATAGGTCTTCCCAGACTCACTAGGTTTGAGAGGGCAAGGATCATAGGAGCTCGGGCTCTTCAACTAGCCCTTGGTGCGCCTCCCTTTGTGCCCGTGCCTTCCAGCGTGAACGATCCTATAACTCTTGCCATGATTGAACTGGATGCGAAAGCTTTGCCTATATCCATAAGGCGAACCCTACCCGATGGGAGGTACCAAGACATGCCAATAGATGTTTTGTTGAATTAGACACCTACGGAATGTAGAGAGGATGAGGGGGACAAGATGAGGTTTGAGTTATCAAAGATGTATTGTCTTGGATGCAGAAAGGAAACATGGCATACTATGATTTGTTTCCACCCCATGTATTCATTTCTCGATTTTTCTGCTTGTTTCGAATGTTTCCCTGATATTGAAAAGCTCTTTTTTGATGTTCTTAAAACGTATTCAGAAGCGAGGAGATAAATACTTATGAGGGACGGCGAACCCGTTCTAAGAAAGAGAAGATAATCGATAAATATGAAGACTCCAAAATGGATGCTGCAAGAAGCCATGATTCATTAACAGCTACATCTTTCCACGGATTACGAATGATGTACTGAATTGTTTGCTTGCCTACTCTTTGCCATGACGTATTCTCATCATGCACTAAGGACTAGTGTTTAAATAAAAAGAGATTCTAAATTCAATGGCTTGCTCCATGCTATACTCGACAATGGCAGATGCTTATGAGAAGATAGAAGAGACTATGAAGAGGCTCGAGATCACAGACTACCTCGTAGAGCTTTTCAGCAAGACCGATAAAGAGCTGATTGACAAGGTGGTCTACATGACCCAAGGCAAGCTCTACCCTGACTATATGGGCATAGAGATAGGAGTAGCAGAGAAGTTGGCCATCAAAGCAATAGGCCTTGCAAGTGGTAGAGATTTGGAAAGCATCAGGAAGGTCTACAAAGAGAAGGGAGACATAGGGTTAGCGGCCGAGGAAGTTTTGAAGGGTCGCTTACAGACTACCCTCCTCAAGGAGCCACTAACAGTGGAAAGAGTCTACGAAACTCTTGATAAGGTGGCAAGGACATCAGGGCCAGGTTCCCTCGAAGCGAAGCTTAGGTACATATCCGGTGTGTTCAACCATGCAACTTCAAAGGAGGCAAAGTATATAATCAGAACCATAACGGGGGAGCTCAGGCTCGGTGTAGCGGACTATACAGTCCTGGATGCATTGGCCGTTGCCTATACTGGTGATAAGGGCAACAGACGCCTCCTCGAGAGGGCGTACAATTCATCCAGTGATCTAGGCACTATAGCCAAAACCGTAGCCAAAGAAGGATTGAGGGGTATAAAGCGCTTTAAGATAACTGTGGGAAAGCCCGTAAGACCCATGCTGGCCGAGAGGCTCGAAACGGCTGAAGAGATAGTAAAGAAGCTGGAGGGGATGTGCGTAGCTGAGTACAAGTTGGATGGAGAGCGAGTCCAGATTCATAAGGATGGCGATTTGGTAGACCTTTTTTCGCGTAGACTGGAGAAGATAACACACCACTACCCTGATGTCGTAGACCTTGTTAAGAGTAATCTAAAGGCTAGTAAGGCGATAGTAGAGGCGGAGTGCGTAGCCGTCAACCTAGACACAGGAGAACTCATGCCCTTCCAAGAGCTTATGCATAGGAGACGCAAGTACGGCATAGAGGAGGCTATGAAGGCCTATCCGGTTTCGCTATTCCTCTTCGATGCTTTATACATAGATGGCAAGGACTTGACACAAGAGCCTTATCTGAAGAGGAGAGATATGCTGAAGAAGATAGTAATTCAAAACGATAGATTCAAGGTCGTGCCGAGCATAAGCTCAAGAAATCCAAAAGAGATAGAGAAATTCATGGAAGAGGCCATATCCGATGGTTGTGAAGGCTTGGTGATAAAGGATACGCGTAGCGTGTATAGAGCTGGTGCAAGGGAGTTCAGCTGGATCAAGCTTAAGAGGGAGTATAGGAGCGAGTTGAGGGATACGCTGGATCTGGTCATAATAGGCGCCTTCCATGGTAGAGGCCGTAGAGCGGGAAAGTACGGCGCATTTTTACTTGCTGCCTACGACAAAGGGACAGATACTTTCAGAACTGCTTGTAAGATAGGAACTGGCTTCACCGACGAGGACTTGGAAAGATTTCCAAAGTTGCTGTCTCCTTACAAGATTCATCATAGGCATGGTCGAGTGGATTCAAAGCTGGAGGCCGACGTATGGTTCGTACCTCAGATAGTCATCGAGACGATGGCAGCAGAGATAACAGTAAGCCCGATTCACACATGCTGCATGGACGCCATTCGAAAGGGGAGCGGTCTTGCCTTGAGGTTTCCCAAGTACACCGGCAGGCTCAGGAGCGATAAAGCTCCGGAGGATTCGACTACTGTCGATGAAATATTGAGCATATATAAAAGCCAGTTGAAGAAGATAGAAAAAGAGGCAGTATTAGAACTTGTGTGATAGTATACCATCCTAACATCTTTGTTGATCAGGGAAAGGTGATCTGATTGTCATCTTTGGAGCATGCTACTAGGTTTCTGGTCGAAGCCGAGCCGGAAGATTGGTGGGTTCTTCATGCAATGGAGAAACTGATCTCGTCTTATGAAAGAATCCCTATAGATCAGATATCCAGAGTGAGTGGTCTTGACAAAGACGAGGTCGAATTCAGGCTTGGTAGACTCGGCAACACGATGTTAGTCATTTGTAGCGAGAGTGGTCATTCTTTGACTTCGGCAGGTCTGGACGCTATAGCCCTTAACTCCCTCGCAAAAAGAAAGCTGGTAAGTGCTATTGGAAAGCCCATGAGCACGGGCAAGGAATCGGATATAGTAAAAGCCATAGATGATCTTGGGAAGGAGTATGCTATAAAGTTCTACAGGTTGGGAAGGATCAACTTTAGGGCTGTGAGGAAGAAATGTGAGTATGCTTCATCCTTCACAGGGCATCATTGGCTAGTGGTCAATTTAGAAGCCGCAAAGAAGGAGTATGATGCCTTAAGAAGGCTACATCCTTTAGGTGTCCCAGTACCAGAGGCCACAGCAAGAGAGAGGCATGCAATTCTTATGAAGAAGTTAGGTGGCTCCCTGCTATCGGACATAAAAACTCTAGATCATCCTGTAAGGGTGTTGCGGAACATAATAGAGAGCGCCAAGCTGGCGTATACTCTAGGAGGCATGGTAAATTGTGATCTTAGCGAACACAATATAATATGCAATGGAGAGAAGATATGGATGATAGATTGGCCCCAATATGTTGAGAAGGGTCATCCCAATTCGTCAAAACTCTTGGACAGAGATCTGTTGAATATCTTGGGGTTCTTCAGAAAGAGGTTCATGATTGACTGTAAGCTAGAGGCTACGACATTCTATGTTAGAGGCTGGAGCGATAGGCTAGAAATCTTTTAAGGATAGGATTAGAAAAGTCGAATAGAGCCACTCAAAATCAATGGGGTAAGATCGCCGACCTTTGATATATGCCCTTCTGTGATGGATGCTATGCTCCCCTTTACTGATGATAAAGAAGAGCCTTTTTCCAATACCACGGCGACGCTAGCTATCTGTGGTTCATCTATGCGAGTGCCTATGCTACTGAGCATACGCACATAGACCTCCCTTATACCCTTCACTTCATCGTAGATGTTGTCCGCAATCCTCTGGGCCAGAATGTTGAAGAGCTTGCCAGTGTGATTGACAGGGTTCTTGCCAGCCGATGCCTCCATAGAGTACTGCCTCATGGGCGTTATCAGACCGTTGAGCCTGTTGCTCCTGCCGGTGTTGCCATCGTCCCCAGACTCTGCCGATGTTCCCGTTACTGTAAGGTAAAATATGCCCTTTTCGTAATCGTCTGCAGAATTAATCGCTACTTTTACGTTCATATTAAACATCCTGGAGGAGAGGTCTTCTACTCTCTTCTTGGCCTCTTCTTTGATGTTTATGTAGTGGCTTTTGTCGGGGATCAACCCACTTACCATCGCTATGGCTATTGTGAGGTCTATCTCCTTACCTTTCCTTAAAGCCATGACCTTTATGTCTTCTCCTATCTCGGGCATCTCCCTCTTCGTTTTTTCGGAATTCAGGAAGGTATCGGTTTCCAAAACTAGCTTCTCGGTTGGTGTCAAAGGCGCAAAGCCCACGCCTATGGATGTATCGTTAGACAGGGGCATATCGTTTGATTTTTCGAATATTTTGATGAGGTCTGTAGATCCCTGCTTTATCTTGTAATCTACTATAAGGTGCTTCTCTGGGTCAAGAAATCTCATGGTGGACTTGAAGAACTTCTTCACAGAAGAGACAGAGATCCCTCCCACGGGTATCTGCTCTATCTTGCCATTCTTTACTACAAAACTGGTCGCCCTTCCAGCGACAGTCACATATATGGGCTCGACAACCTCCCCCCCACCAAATTTGGGGTTGGACCTCCCCCCTACGAGAAGGCCTTTGTCGACGTTATGGTGAAGAATAGCACCATATTTCTGAAGATAGTATTCACATAAGGCTCTGGAAACAGACTCGGATGCCCCATCTATGAGGGTATCGGGATGACCTTTCCCCTTGCGCTCTACTATCTCTACTTCAAGATCATCTATAGCCATATTCCCAAGTTGCTCAACATGGATAGGCTTTTCTTTCATCCTGCGTCTCACTTAGAAGTCGTCTTCTATCTTAACAAAGAGCACGTTGTTTCCTCTTATAACGACCTTTCCGTAGTTAGCTGAAAGAGTATTCTTGTTGTATTCTTCGGCATCCTCCAATATCACGTTCATATAGGGGTCTATGTTACACATCTTGCCCCTATATTCTATGTCACTCTTCAGTTTTACCACGATGCGCTTGTGGATAGCTTTTTGTAGTGCCGCCAGAGGTTTCTTCACAGATTGGGACAATAAAGGATCTCCCTTGTTCTATTCTCTTCAGTCTATGAGGCTAGGATAAAAACCTATCGTGCTCAGAATACAAATTTGTGCTGGGCTCGAATTATTAGACCAACAAATGAAGGTTACGCATAGTTAGATCTATGGCCCTTGGCAAGTGTTTTAATATGAATCAGATCGACCCTATGTATGTCCCAAGATGGCTTTCAACGGAACAGAAGAAATCCATGAAGAGCTGGCCCTCAAACTGAAGGAACTGGGGGTGAATACTTTGTTAGACGCAGTGGCACTTCCCGAGAGTTTATTGAAGGAGTTAAAGCTGAACAGGGAAGACGTCTCGAAGATCATGAAAAGGGCGGGTATGAACCTTTTTGATTTGAGCAGGGGTTCGGAGGTGTTTCTTAGGGCAACAAATAGCAAAACAATACCATTGGGATCGAAATCGCTAAATGAGTTATTGGATGGGGGTGTAAGGACAGGGTTAGTAACAGACTTCTTTGGAGCCAGTAATACGGGAAAGACTCAGATATGCTTTCACCTTTGTGTAAACGCCCAATTTTTAGAAAAAGAAGGAGCAGTTGTTTATGTGGACTCTTCTGGAGTCTTTAGGCCTGATAGAATAAAAGAGATTTCACAACACATGAACATAAAAGAGGATATATTCAAAAGGATAATGGTCTTCAAGGCAAGAAATATGATGGAGCAGATGGAGGTAACGAGAAGGTTAAAGAATGCGCCCTTTAGTGTCAGGTTGCTCATAATAGATACACTAACGGACAATTTCATCTTTGAATACCAAGGCGAAGAGAGGATCGTTGAGAGGCAAAACAGTTTGGCAAGGCATCTCCATGACCTGTGTTCTCTGGCTGTTAGGGAAAATATAGCAATAGTGGTCACCAACACCGTCAGAACCAAAATTGGTGATGGGAAGAGTTACTACGAAGTGGAGGCAGGAGGGAATGTGGTATCCCAAGGGGTTCATGTAAGAGTCCATCTATTCAGAGGAGCTTATGGCTGGAGGGCTGAACTGGTTCAGCCCCCTATGGTAAAACCGAATGCTCATTTTATGATAGATTCAGGGGGCATAGTCGACAATGGTGGGTATGGAAAGAGCCAAGATAAAAGCATGTATTAGGCTCATCCTCGAAGGAAAGTATCCTGATGTAATAAATTTGCTTAAGCAAAACGATAAGGGTTCAGAAATAAGCCTAGGCATCAGGTTCGCCATTGAAGGCATCATAGACTTCGCGAGCGACAGAACTAAAGAAGCGTACCTTCACGACCCTAAGAATTTGGGAAGATTACGCCATTTGTTTAGAGACAGGCTCAAATCTGTATGGAGCGATGACTTTGACAAAGACTATTTTGAGACTTGGGTATATTTCATCAGCTCTTTACAAAGGAAAACTAGATCAAAGAGTCATTAGAGTGTTGTATACAATCCAGGTGAAGAGCCAAAGGGCTACGAAGCTACTTAGGCCTGTGGTAAAAATCTTACGAAATTCTTGTTGAGGAAGATTCATTCTTACGACGTATCTGGCTGTAAGGTAAGATATGGCATAAACTATAAGGACTATCGATAAGCCCCCATAAATCTCTCCTCCAAGAGAGGCTATTATTCCTGATAGTAAGCCAGAGGCTATACCCAACAGAACACGAGTCCAAAACAGCTTGTCTACCTGATTCAACTTGCATCGCACCGAGAAGTTTCTTTTGTGAAATTTAAACATATTGAAAAGGTATATGATCATCCTTCCAACCATAATGTCAGTGGATTGGAGCTATCGAGCATAGATCTGAAGCACATAGTAGGGAGGCTGAACGAGATCCTTACTGGATATTATGTAAGCAATGTCTACCAGATAGACGGTGATACTGTCCTTCTCAAACTTCACCATAGCGAGAAGGCTGAGAAAAGTTTGATGGTTTCGGCGGGCAAGGGCCTGTGGCTTACAAGATACTCTGTAAAGCCAAGGGAGTCGTTAGGGATAGCCTCTGCCCTAAGGAAGAGGTTGACAAGAGCGAGGCTGGTTGGGATAGAGCAACCAGAAGGTGAGAGGATAGCCATTTTGGATATGAATGTTTCTGAAGGCTCTTTGAGGCTCATAGGAGAGTTCTTCGGAGAAGGAAACATAGTCCTCACAGACGGAAGTGGTTTGATCCTATCGACTTTGAAGAAGTTGAAGGTAAGGCACCGTGAGATCTCCATGGGTAACAAGTATACTCTACCTCCATTCAGGGGCTTAAGCATTGGCTCATTATCCATAGAAGACATGTTGCCATTGTTAGACTTAAACCTAGAAGCCTCGAAGTGGCTGGGCAGAAACCTCTCCCTATCGAAGAAGTACATAGAAGAAATACTGGCAAGGGCTGAGGTAGACCCAAAGACTAAAGGAACTAACCTCAAGAAGGAAAATGTTGAGAGAATTTACATGAAGACAAAGGAAGTAGTCAGCCTTGCAGAAGCTCAGGATGCCACGCCTATGTTGATCCTGGAGGATGGGCGCCCTGTGGATGTTACGCCTTTCGAATTCGTATCTTACCAAGGCAAGGAATCCAGAGTCTGCCCATCGTACCTAGATGCTTTAGACGATGTATTCACAGGGATGATGGTTAAAAGCAAGCATGAAGCTTCTCTCAGACCTCTTCGTCAGAAGATAAGGGAGATAGACTTCACTCTGGAGGAACAGCGAAGGTCAAAGGAGAGCATCGCGACCAGGGCCGAAGCTATCAGAAGTGTTGCTCTAAGGCTTTCTGAGGAGGTTTTCGCCCATGGAGTGGAGTACATCGAGGCCATGGTGGATAGAGTGTCCGATTTTGGATTCGATGATCTGGCATTGAAGAATGATAAATGGGTAGTTTCGATAGGGGGCTCGACCTTAGAGATGGATAAAGATTGCCTGATCATGAAACTTGTATCAAAGCTCTACGACGAAGCGAAGAGCTTGGAGAGGAGGGCAAGGGCCATAGAGGTAGCAAAAAGGTCACTGACAGAGAATAGGAAAGCCATGATCGAAAGACTGCGAGAGCAAGAATCAAAAACAGAATCTGAAAGGAGGGAATTGAAGAGGGAGAAGGCGTGGTTCGAGAGGTACCGTTGGTTCTTGACATCAGAGGGATTGCTGGCCATAGGGGGCAGAGATGCCACATCAAATGTGAAGATAATTAAAAGACATATGGGAGATCAGGATTTAGTCTTTCATGCCGATCTCTCAGGGTCGCCCTTTTTTGTCCTAAAAGACGCCAGTCCCGAAATGAAGAAGAGTATGAAAGAAACGGCCCAAGCCGTTGCCAGCTACAGCAGAGCATGGAGAGAAGGTTTTGCATCCATTGATGCCTATTGGGTAGAGCCCAAACAAGTGAAGACACGGGCTCCCAGTGGGATGTATCTGCCCAAGGGTAGTTTTCTGATAGAAGGGAAGAAGAACTACATAAGGGGTCTGGAGATAAAGATCGCCATAGGTCTGCACCAAATGGGAGGGAAGATAGTGGTTATGGGGGGTCCACCGAGCGCTGTAAAGAAGAACTCTCTAGCATACGTTGTCATAGAGCCCGACAGAGTTGCCATTGGCGAGACTGCCAAGAAGGTCAAATTCGAGCTTATCAAGGCGACTGGAAAAGAGCTACCATCGCTCAAAGACTTACCTCTGGACGATATAGCAAGAGCCTTACCTCCCAGCGGTGGAAGGATAGTGTCTGTGGACTCAGGTGAACAAAGTATTATAAAAACTGGCACTTCCTAGCCTTTCCGTAATTTGTTGGGTTATCATATCAATCTTTCAGCTTGTATACTATGGTGCTCGGAGTGTATATCAGAGCTTTCAAGATGTTTTGCCAATAAAACTGCGTCAGTGTAACCAACATAAACTTGCAAAATAGACTACTCATTTAGTATGAGTTTTTTAAAACTTATATGTACAATGATGACTACATATAAGATGGGAGAGATTTGGCAGTAGAGCCCTCAGTGCGTACCCGAGTACTGGTAAGGACGATAATGAACAGCCCAGTAGTTACAGCATCCCCTAATGAGACGAGCAAGGATCTAGCCCTCAAGATGATTCAGTACAAGGTCGGGAGTATAGTGATTACTGAGAGCGATGAACCCGTTGGTATAGTCACGGATGGCGATATAGCTCTAAAAGTTGCAGCGAGAGACCTTAAGCCTAGCGAAGTTCTGGCAAAGGATATCATGTCATCGCCTCTACACACCGTGGACAGTGAGATCGACATAAGAGAAGTAGCCAGAATTATGAGAAACTTAATGATAAAGAGGCTAGGTGTGACTTATAAGAATAGGCTTGTGGGCATGGTAACTATGTCGGATATAGTATCTGTTACCCCCGAGGTCATGGACGTTATATCGGAGAAAGCCCGCATCGTGGCTGGAGAGCCTAGAAAGAAGAGGGGCTACTTGGCCGGCTATTGTGATTCATGCAACCAGTGGTCTGATTACTTAATGGAAGTCGATGGAGGATTCCAGTGTGAAGTATGTCGCGAGGGAGAGCGGCCCCCCGAAGAATCAGCATGACTTGGTATCAAGCTTTTATAATAAGATAGGGTTAAAGTAGGATAACTTCGAATTTGGTTTCGAGGTTAATGGATATGGAAAAAGTCGAGGACTACATGACTAGAAACGTCTTTGTCCTAAGCCCCAATGATTCCTTGGCAAAGGCGAGAAATATGATGCTCACAAAAAGGATAGGAAGGATGGTAATAACCGATAGCGGGGATAGAGTTCTTGGAGTCATAACCAGGAGTGATATGGCCTTTGCTCTAGGCCGGGGTTGTACGGGATGGAGAAAGAGACCTCTTGATCAGATGTTGGTGAAGGACTTGATGATAACAAGGGTTGTAACGGCCAATCCATCAACGCCCTTGAAGGAAGCTATCAAGACGATGCTCGAGAAGGATTTTTGGGGATTGCCCGTAGTAGACAAAGAGAGGTTAGTAGGCATAATAACCGCTTTTGACATAATGAGATACTTGATCGATCGTGGCAATGATCTAAGAGTAGCGGATGTGATGGATAGAAGGGTCGTTACAGCGTCGCCCTTTCACAGTATTCACCACGTAACTGAATTGATGGCATCGACTCCAACCAAGCGTGTCGTAATAGTAGATAGCGAAGGGAGACCCATAGGGATAATATCTCCATCGAACATAGCCTTTACAAAAGGCGATGCTAGGAGGAAGGTGGTGTTCAGACGCTCCTTAGGAGGGTCTTATGAACCGACCCATAAAAGGGTCACATACCTTGACTTGGCCATTGCGGGGGATGTGATGAGTTCTCCTGTCTTGATAGCCCGTGATGAAGATGGTGTGATTGAAGCCACAAAGGTCATGGTAGACAATAGAATAGGGGCATTGCCAGTTCTGAACGGAGGACACGATCTTATTGGGATGTTCTCAAGAAGGGAGGTGCTGAAGACAATTGCGCCCTAGTTCACTTTATGGGTTGAAGGTCCCAGACATACCTTTGGACAAGGCCTTTACCATTGGCAAAAGAGACAAGCTGGCCCAGCTCATCCATTTGGTTATTAGAAAAGGAGTAGACAGGGCTATAATAACATCTGAAGGGAAGCCTGTAGGGGTAGTGACTGTAAAGGATGTTCTAATGAAGCTCAGCACAAAACACCTTAAGGGGCTATCACCCTCTTCGATGACCATATCTGGGTTTATGAGCGAGAAGTTTGTTTCAAGTGGGCCCTATGAGGATCTCCTTGTGGTTTCAAGAAAGATGAGAGATGAGAATATAAGTGCACTTCCTATAGTCTCTGATCATCAACCCATAGGTCTCGTTACTAGAAAGAGGATCGTAGGCCTTTTGAGAGACAAGAGCAGGATGAAGGTTAGGCATTTTACCACATCTTCAGCGATCACCATAAACCCTGATGCAAAGATTCTTCAGGCTCTAGAGAAGATAAGAAAGTCACCAATCAAGGAAATTATTGTAATGAATGATAAGATACCAGTAGGGATTTTGAGTGAGAAGGAGATAGCCCTCACGTTCTTTGACCTTCTCTCCAGAGATTCTGTATATCACGCCGATTCCGTCCTCAAGAAGCTCTTAGTCATGGACGTCATGAGAAGAATTGACAAGTTTGTGGAGCCAGAGAGTCAAATTGATGGAGCCATAGATCTTCTTCTCGATACCGATTTGAACACGCTGCCAGTTGCATCGGGCGGCAAATTCCTAGGCGCCCTGACAAGAGATGCCATATTCTTGAAATTCCTCGAACTAGAAGAGAGTAGAGGATGGAAGCAAGTGTAAACATAACCAACGCAAAGGTCTGGCATAGAGGGGAGATATTAGAGGCGGGTATATCCATAGCGGATGACAGGATCGTCGAGGTGGGCAAGGACAGCAGCCTTCCAAGGGCTGAGAGAGAGCTCGATGTAGGCGGAAGGTTGGTCTTCCCGGGGTTGATAGACGTCCATTGTCATCTCAGAGACTTCGAACTCTCATACAAGGAAGACTTCTCGTCGGGTACTGCATCGGCAGTAGCAGGAGGTTTCACTACATTGCTCGATATGCCCAACACCAAGCCACCCACTACAACCCCCGAATCGGTTAGAGCTAAAATCCGAAGTATGAGGGGGAAGTTGTTCTGCGATGTGGGCTTTTATGCAACGCCGAAAGCCCCTGAGCAGGTGGGCGGTCTCTTAGATTCTGGTTGTATGGCCATCAAGATATACATGGCAAGGTCTTTGGACGGTGAGACATACTCTACAGAGGAAGAGATCTACAAACTGCTCAGAGAGACTTCATCCCAAGGGGTTGTGCTTTCTGTTCATGCGGAGGACCCCAAGATGATAGGAATGTTGGGAGAAAATCTATCACCCTATCTACACGCCAGGTTTCACCCCATAAAAGCTGAGGAGAGAGCTATAGAAATGGCCTTGAGTGCTACAAAAAGAGCTCATGGGAGGTTGCATGTATGCCATGTCTCCACCCTTGAGGGGGTGAGCAAAATAATAAGGGCCAAAAGAGATGGTATCGATGTAACCTGTGAGGCGACTCCACATCATGCAGCCCTCACAAAAGATGTATTCGGGAGGTTTGGCAAGATGGCCGTAGTCGAACCGCCCTTACGCTCAAAGAGACATGTGGAGGCAGTATTGAAGAGCATATCCAATGGAGATGTGGACATTCTCGCTACAGACCATGCCCCTCATACGTTAGAAGAAAAGGAAAGAGCATACCCTGGTTTCCCCGGTTTCGAAATAGCTGTGCCGGTCTTCTTTACTCTAGTGAGGGAGGGCCTTCTCCCCTTGGATAGGGTTATCGATGCCCTTACCATAAGGCCAGCTAGAAGATTCTCCCTATATAATGCGGGAATTATTGATGTAGGAAGGATGGCAAACCTGACTGTGATCGATCTGAAGAGGGAGAAGAGGATCGATCAGAATCGTTTTTTCTCCAAGGCAAAATACTCACCCTTCAATGGTATGTTAGTGAAGGCTGGCGTCTATGCCACCTTCGTAAGAGGTAGAGAGGTCTTCCTAGATGGGGAGATTGTTTCACCAACAAAATTAGGCAAGGTCATACATGGTCACATTCATCGTTGACGGCATGCTCGGGAGCATGGCAAGAAAGCTGAGGATATATGGGTTCGATGTCCTCTACGATGCTGAAGGTCTCGATGAAGATATCTTGACCATAGCCGAGAGGGATGGGAGGGCCATCCTGACTTTTGATAAAGATTTGCACAAAAAGGCCATATTGAGAGGTTTGAAGTCCTTCTTGGTGTCGGGAGAGGGAGACGAGGATAGAATTGTAGCGGTATTCAAGACCTTCGACCTGAAGCCAGAGCTCAGTCAAGAAAAATCAAGGTGCCCTTTGTGCAATGGAGACATAAAGGAAGTTGGTAAGGAGAGTTTGGAGAGCGTCCCAGAGAGCGTATTGACGAGGCATGACCGTTTTTACTCTTGTGTCAGATGTGGGAAAGTATACTGGATGGGGAGTCATTGGATCAGACTCAAAAATCTCTCAGAAAAGATCAGAGGAAAGCTCTAACAAGTTTAAATCAAAGGTTGCTTCCAATCAACCGCTAGAAGAGAATTGGACATAAGCGATGAAGAGGGAAGGCTTCTGATCAGGATGGCAAGAGAAGCCATAGAGAACTATGTCAAAGATCATAAAAGGATCGAACTACCCAAAGGGTTGCCAGAGAAATTCTATGGGAAGTCTGGCGTATTCGTTACTATTAGTAAACATGAGTATGGAGAAAAGCAGCTCAGGGGTTGTATAGGCTTTCCATATCCAGATAGGCCCCTGGTGGATGCCGTCATAGACTCGGCTATAGCAGCGGCCGTCGAAGATCCTAGGTTCGAGCCCCTTTCTTTGACTGAATTGAGTGATGTCGTGATTGAAGTAAGCGTTCTGACCCCTCCAGAGAGAATATCCGTAAGGTCTCCAATGGAGTACCCGTCCAAAATAAAGATAGGCGAAGATGGTCTGATCTTCAGGAGTATTTGGAGTAGTGGCTTGCTTCTGCCTCAGGTCCCAATAGAGTATAAGTGGGATGCAGAAGAGTTTCTTTCACACACGTGCATGAAAGCTGGGGCATCCCCAGATAGTTGGCTACGGCCACATATTGAGATATACAAATTTCAAGCCATCATCTTCAAAGAACCGGAACCAAGGGGCAGGGTAGTGAGGAAGAACTTATAGTGAACTTCTTTTGGCCCAAAGGGTTTACATGCCTGTCTTTGGCTCTGGTCTGGGTCATGCAAGTAGGATGTTATTGATCGCCAGAAGTCTAGAAAAGGATGGCATAGAAGTCAAGTTCTCGTCCTCCTTCGAAGCCGTGGATTACCTGAAGAATAGCGGGTTCAGGTGTAATTCTGTACCTCTGGTGGATATCAAATGGGACGAAAAGGGGGAGGTATCCATACTTGACACTCTTATGGAAGCTTTGCCTGCGTTAAAGAACTTTACACAGCAATTGACTCTCGAGATAGACCATATGAGATCTTTCTCCCCCAACCTAGTTGTATCCGATTCTAGACTCTCAGCAGTCTTGGCTGCGAAGTTGCTCGAGCTACCATCCCTCATAATATTAAATCAGCTTAGAATACTGTTGCCTGGCAAGGAAAAGAGGCCTAAATCTTTCCTGGAAGATGCCAGCGCAGAACTCTTGGGCAAGCTCTGGTCTTTTTGTGAAAACATAATTCTTCCTGATCTCCCCCCTCCTTACACCATTTCTGAGAGGAACCTCTTAGGGGTTAGATCGACCAAGAAAAAGGTTCGTTACGTCGGTTTTATGGTTCCAAGGCCCACCATCCCTGAAGGTGTCTTGGAGAAGATTACCAAAGAACTGAATATAGACAAGGGGAAGCCGACTGTATTTGCACAGATCAGTGGCCCCGCTATGACCAAGAAGGGGGTGCTAGAAGCATTGTTAGGTACAGCCAGTAGGTATGGCGAGAAGTATAACCTTATTTTGTCAGAGGGTTCGCCAGGGGGCAACACAGAACCCATAAGGTTCAGGGGAGGGTGGTATTACGAATGGTGCCCTGTCAAGGACGAGTTATTCGCTTTGGCAGATGTGATCATAACAAGAGGGGGGCACTCCACTATAGCTCAGTCCATCCTTTTCGGCAAACCTATGATCTTGATCCCTATTATCAACCATAGTGAGCAGACGAGTAATGCAAGAAAGGTCTCGAAGCTTGGCATAGGGGTGTCTATGGACCAGAGGCATCTCACACCAGAGAATCTTGAGGAATCCGTCTCCTTGATGGTAGAGGATGGTTACAAAAAAAAGGCAGAGAGGTTAAGGAGCATAGCCAGAAATTTTGATGGCGTTGAGAATACCGTGAAAATAGCCAAAGACTATCTATGAGCCAGATAGCCTTCAAATTCGTTGTATAAAAATCATAAACATGGGAAGGGTCAGGATCATCTTTAAAAGCAACCTTGTCATATTATAACACTGTGATTGAGGATAGGATCAAGCCTTTAGACAACGAATCCGGCAGCGTGTCCCTAAGGCCTAATATAGATCGTCCTGCCATGAGAGATAGATCCATTCCGTCTCCTTCCGAAAAGTTTGAGAACTGCAAGAACATAGGTGATGTCTTTGAACTCGTAAAAGAGACGACAGAGAGATCCATAGGTTTGAGAAGGGCGGGTCTGACCTTGTACTTGGTCGATCTTCCGATGAATATTGGAGGCTTACACCAAATCGGTTCTAACACGATAGTGATGAACAGAACTTTACTCATGGCCATTGGGAGCATGGCTGAATCAAAGAAGGACGTAAATTCCTTTGTCTACCTCATACTGCTTCATGAATACCTCCATGCTTTGGGATATGCTAAAGAAGAGACGGTAAGAGAGCTAGCTTACAACATCTCGATGAGCACATTCGGGCAAGATCATGACATAACAAAGCTCTCAAAGATGGGTTTTTCTCACATACTTCAAAGAATATCTCATGTTCCTAGGGAGAAGGGTAGTACGGTAGAGATCGTAAGGGACTTTGATAGATCAAGCATGAGTTATATCGGCTAGTTCTTGGCCAATTATGCATCGTTTAGTACTTCTATCTTTATCTTCTTAGCAGTAGATATAACAGCTATCACGAGTACAGCGAATATTGCCGCTCCTAACGCCAATTCTAAGGATGGCGTTGGCAAAGGAACCAAATTAATCGCCTGTGATGGTGGTACAATGTCCTTGCTCCCCACAGGAGGCGTGAATGTATATTGAGCGGCCCCGCCTTCCAGCTCTAGAGAGGAGACCCCTATCAAAGGATCGTGCTCGAAGGTACAATCGCCAAAGTAAGGATAGACCAGAAATGTCTTTACCACACCATTGATAGCCCAGTAGACGCCTTCTACATCTACTTGCTCGATTTGACCCTCGTGAACAATGAGGGCCTTAGGGACGAAATCGAAGAAACCCGTTGCAGTACTCCCCTTTGCCAGTATCTCCAACCGCGGAATGCCGTCTCTTGAACCGATCTCATCCTCTTGGTCTATCTTACTACTTAGAGTCATGATATTATCACCTGTCATCACTCTAGCTTCGACCATGTATTGGTCGCCAACAGCATCGTCTCTTGCTTGGTTCATTACATCGAGCCTATCTGCCTCGCCCACACCAAGGACGTTGAACTTCGCACTTAAAACTAGTCTAGGATTCGCTTCTGGAGAACCATCTGAAGATTCCTGAAAAGTGCTCATGAATACATCATAGTTCCATTGCCAACCTGATATGACTATATCAGACTTCAACTCCGCCTTCGATAGAGTTGCTCTAACATCACCAATTTGCATTTCTACAGGGACTAAGAAGACAGTATTTCTTATGAGGATGTTTCCTTCAGTAAATTTGAAATTTGGATCCATCGACTCATCAAGAATGAAGGCAAAAGCGATGCCCACCACATTGCCATCAATAGCATAGATAGGCGTGATCTCTGTCAGACCCCAACTTACTCCTTCAAAGAAGGAGAAGAAGAAGGGATGCAGACTCATCACAACCTGATCAATCTTTGAGATGAACCATGTATTCTCTATCCAGCCATGTGGATTCGCGCGGACTCTCACCATGAACTCATTCTTGAAGCCTTTTGCATCCTCAAAGAGCTTGCCTTGACCAAACTCTTCTGATGGAAACAGCCAAGCCTCGGCCAGCCCCTCGTACTTGATCGAGTACAAAATGCCATCATCGTTGTCGTACCACCATATGAACATAGGGATCGTCTGGGTAGAAGGAACAGCTATGGTGATGACGTCCGTCTTGATGATCTTCCATCCCTCCGCCTCTTCGACCCCATACCATCCCATAACGGGTCGACCATAAGCCATGGGCAGAGTCAGTAGGGACAGAATCAACGCCATAATGATGGCGGTCGCAATGCTCTTTTTCATATGCACACCTAACTCTTTATCATTTTAGCTTATAATGTATACTGTTCTAGAAAAATTCTACTTTTCTATCTGGACGTTTAGTCAGGAGGACACGTCAAAGTCGTCTCCTTTGTAGGGGTTTAAGCTCCTATCTTGTACTGAGGCAATATTTATATCGAATAGCTAGGTTAAATTCTATGATCAGTCCATAGGGAAGTGAGGGTAAGGAGAGAACCAATTGGTGCAGATCGATACTACCACTACTCTTGAGAGGTTCCGTAGGTTCCTTATAAGTAGCACATGCAAGTCCTTTATCCCTGAAGGCTACCTTAGGGACCCAGAGGTTTTCCCAGAGAAGGAGGGAGAGTTCGGATCGATATATGTTGAGGCTGCCGATAAAGTCACATTAAAGAAGATTCGTGAGATAACGTTCATCAACGCAAAGGGCATCCTCGGCATAATCTACGTATCAAAGAGCGGGAACACAAGGCTCAAGTGGAGGCAAGTAAGAGGATATGTGGGGAAAGTCTCGGGAGAAGCATCGACCAACTCTTTGGTGAACCTGATCATGGCCAGAGTCCTGACTAAGGAGGATGCTGAAGGCATGATGAGAGGCCTTGCAGAACCCAAGGGACAAGCCCAAAGAGCTATAGAGGAGGCAGAACAGAGCGCCGATGAACCTGGCTTAACTTCATCCACTTCCGAAATTCAGGACTGGGAGGAAAATCATCATAAAGTTGAAGACGTTTAGCCTCCAATAGCCTATCCGCCTTGCCGAGATACTCAGCAAAGGTCAAGATTCTATTGTCATTCTTGGATGCCACCTTTCTAAAGTACTGCAACCTGTCAAGAGCTTTCTCATCCCTCATCCAGTGATGGTCGATTATCGTCAGAGGCACCTTTGAGATTATCCTGATAAGATTTTCGAAACCTCTTTCTATAGACCGAACTGGAACTTTATAATCTGATAGATAGGTAGGAGGGCCTCCAATGATCAATTTGGTTGGGTGAATTCCTAGAATATATCTTAGGGCCCCGTTCGACATAGGTCCCTGGAGGTCTGGGCAGAAGAGTAACTCTTCATCGCCATGCTTTATGTGGAGAGAGAGGACGAACCCTAGGCTTGTATCATCCTCCCCATGAGGGAGGGGCTGGCTGAAGTTTAGGATGGTATCGCCAAATCTCATTGTGGAAGAATCGGCATACCTTATCTCCTTTGCAAATCCATTGGCCATCTTGCCGAAGATCCACCCCCTTTGCCTCTGGCTGGCGTTGATCGAATCCCTGTAATCCTTTGCCATAATGATCTTTCCATCATATATCTTCTTGGCCACATTGTAGCTACTCCAGGTCCAGATCGCTTCTACTTGCCTCCAAGTGGCGGTGTAATGGTCAAAATGATAATGTGAGATGGTTATGGCATCAGCTTTTGAGGCAAACCTCTCAAGAGATTTACGGGCTTCTTTAAGGGCTTTGTATTCCATAGGGTGGGGCAAGATACCAAATCTCGGACCAAGGGATGCCCCAGCATCCAATAGGAGCTTTACATCAGGAGTTTCTACAAATGTAGCCATAGATCTTACCCCCAATGTCTCGGAGGCTATAGGCGTTATCTTTATGGCCAATTGCCACCGCTACAATGATGCCAAAGATATAAGGATGCGTACTTTTATGAAACCAGTCCATGAACATCCATGTAAGTGTTGTTGCTAAAGCAGCCATATTCATAGCGATGAAGTTAGAAGGATAAGAACAGGGGAAAGGGAATTACAGGTAATATAAAGGAAGTGGAGTTTTAATATAATAGTCCTTTCATAGCCATGATAGCTATGCGTTAGGAGAAGGCTAAACATGCAAAGGAGGATTTCCATCGAAGCCTTAAGGATTGATTGTAAAAAGGCTGAAGATGAGATTATCGAGTTCATAAGAAGGATGGTAAGAGAGGCGGATGCCAAAGGAGTTATAGTTGGCTTAAGCGGTGGCATAGACAGCTCTGTAACGGTTATTCTTTGTGTGAAGGCTTTAGGTCCTGAGAAGGTTCTAGGCTTGTTGATGCCCGATCCTGGGATTACCCCCTTATCAGATTTAGAGGATGCGAGAAAACTTGCCCAAAGCCTTGACATAAAAATGTATACTATACCTATCGACTCCGTAGCAAAGACCTTCCTTGACTCTATCCCCTTGGGAGAGAAGGACAAAATAGCCGTAGCCAACATGAGAGCGAGGGTAAGAATGGCCATCAGCTACTTCTTCGCCAATTCCTTTGACTACCTAGTGGTTGGCACGGGGGATAAGAGTGAGGCTTTGATAGGATACTTCTGCTACGATGCAGACACTAAAGCACTTACTTCTCATGGATTCAAGCATTACTGGGAATTAAGGCCAAGAGACGTTGTTTTCTCGCTCAACTTCAACACAAGGCAGATAGAAGAGGCTAAGATATCACAGGTACATATCTTTGACTATGAGGGTGAGCTTCTACACTTCAAGGGAGCTTCCTATGATCTAATGGTAACTCCTAACCACAGGATGGTTGTTCAAACATGCCATCGAAGAGGGTTGAGATTCGAACCGGCCCAAGAACAATTGAATCATAGGAAAATCTATGTTCCTCTTCCTGAGCCTTGGTCGGGCTTAACACCATCACCAAACAACATCACCTTAATGATTCAGCAACACAACACTTCTCAGGCTGTGCACTTGAGTGTTAAAGACTTTTTCTACCTGCTTGGCCTATATTTAGGCGATGGTTGCGTTTATAAGGGAAATGTATCTGCTAGTGTGAGAAGTTCATTAAACAAAGAGGAGTACTTGCAATCTGTGAGCAGAGACCAGTTTGGCAGATTCCAGCCACTAGCCCACCATCAGCCCCAAGTCAGAACTTATGATAGCTGTGAGACATTTTTTGCGATACCTGAAGATGATAGAGCACGGTCAAATCTTGAGGAGATACTTGAGAGAACTGGCATAAATTATAGCACGACATACTTGACAGTCAGAATAAGCTGTAAAGAGCTTTACACATTATTTGTAGCTTATGGCACAAATGCTCTAGGCAAAAAAATACCTGACTGGGTTCTTAAGCTACCCGCAGAGAACTTAGTGTGGTTGCTTTACGGGTTACTGGATAGCGATGGTACTGGCCATGACCCAGAAAAAGAGTGGGTAATATCAACATCGTCAACCCACCTAGCTTATCAAATCCCAGAGCTTTGTGCAAAAGTGGGGCTATGGTGTAGCATAATAAAACGAGGTTATAGAGAGAAACTTCTAAGAGGTAAGTTAGTCAAGAGCAAGCCTTCATACGATATAGTGGTTAGGCATCGGCGGAGACAATTAACTCTTGATACGTCTAGAGCTGCTAGAGTATGGTATAGAGGAAAAGTCTGGTGTCCGGAGGTACCCGGTTATGAGAACTTAGTAGTGGAGCGAAGCGGCAAACTCATAATTTCAGGAAATACAAAGTATGGGGATGGTGGCGTCGATTTTTTGCCCATAGTCCATCTTTATAAGACTCAAGTTAGGCAGTTGGGCGAGTACTTGGGTTTACCAAAAAGTATCGTCAGCAAGACCCCTTCACCACAGTTGTGGAGGGGGCAGAAGGCCACCGATGAAATCCCTGTGGGTTATGATACATTGGACCTTATACTATACGCCCTTTTGGACCTCAAGATAGGAAGGGAGGAGATAGCTTCGAGGTTGAAGATTCCTCCGAGGATCGTTCAGGAAGTCGAGAGGCGTTACAGAATGTCTATTCACAAAAGGGCGTACCCACCCATGGTGAAGTGATCAAAGCAGATGGGCCATTAAGCTTATCTAGCTTATAGTAAAAGCCTCGAGTGAAAATCAGGCGAAGCGAATGAGAATGCCACCTATAGATGACCAGATATATGCCATAGACGAATGGATAAAGGAGAGACAAGACCTTCGCAACCCTTTAGAATTGCACAAGATGATTCTACAAGCTCAGAGGAAGGTCAAAGAGAGCTCAAGAAAAGGAACCAGTCTGAACTGGGACGACAAGTCCATCATAGAAGGCCTGCAGCAAGACGCCCAAAGATTGAGTCGACCGATAGCCAGCTTTCTTGACTCATCAGTATTTGATTCAGATGACTTAATTCATACGTGCAAAGAAGTAGCAAAAGTACTCGTCAAGAAGGGCATGGGAGATGGTTGGTTGGGGAAGTTCTTGGATGAGTTGATTAGTGGTAAGGTGAATATACTCGATCCTGTAGGTGCAGCCCTGAAGGGCGATGCAGATTACTTTGGGAGGTATGGTGAGAGACTCGGAGCCAGCCCAGCTCTGATACTGTTCATTATAAGCGCCCTTATTCAGCCATGCCTTGAGGAGATGGCGAATAAGGCTGATCCTTCCTTCCTTGAGAAATGGTGGCAGGCTCAATGTCCCATATGTGGTAGAAGACCCATCGTGGCCAGGCTGAAGGCTCGCAAGCGCTATCTCATATGCACGCTGTGTGGGTCCGAATACCTTGCCGATCAGTTTCT
>JACAEJ010000031.1 GCA_013388925.1 Nitrososphaerales archaeon | reverse complement strand
TTGTTTAAGCACAATACTTGCACCCTTTGAGCGCGGACAAGGGTGCAAAAAAAGGCAAAGCTAAGACCGGGACTATCTTATTGTATCACGTTCTATTGAGCCTTAGGATTTACTTTCCCTTCTTAACCTTGGGTTTCGCGATGATCTCCATCACATTAAAGTCAAAGAAGTAAGTTGAATTCGCTGGCTTAACAACTAAAGCCGTGTCAGCACCTGTACTAGTTCCTGCTATCGCTATCACTTCTTTATCTATTGGTATTAAACCAGCGTCGGCTGCCATCACGGTACATTCCACACATGCCTCTGTGCCGTTTCCAAACAACTTCAGTGCACTTGAGATTAGCTCAACGGGAAGAGTCGTGCCGAAGGTCTTCTTCACAGCACGCTCAATACCTGTAAAAGCCATCATACAAGTTAACAATTTGGCTCCATTCGCTAAGATTCTTTCCCTATTCTTTTCTTGCATTTCTTGTGAGCCAGGAGTAACATGACCAACTGCGTGTGAAACGACGACCAAGTTAAACCCCTTAAAGACCTCAGAGGCCTTAACGCCTGTTTCACCAGTCGTAGAAGCCACCACTATATCCTTGATACCTAGAACATCGGCCCTCTCTTTGGCCAATCTTATTACTTCATCGGTGTTTTGTGGACCTGGAGCATCAAAATAGGTTATCTTCTCAATCTTACCACTCATTTGAGTTCACTTCAGTCCACTCCTTAGCGATCCTCTTATGCTTTTGGGTTCAGCTTAAATGAAGAATCCATATAAAATTCATTTGAGTTGTATTATACTCGTTGGCATCTATCATAATTTTGACTAAATAGACATCTGTCTTTAATTCCAGAATTCATTAAATCTTCTAAAGCGCATTGATAAATGGGTTTATTAACAATTGGGATTAGTCTCTTAGGTCCGGTATGAGTTAAAGGTCTAAGCCCAGTACCATGACCACCGTGAAGAATAATTCCCTTCATACCAAGCTTAACCCCTTTTTGAATCAATGCAAGCGTGTCTCCGAGCAAATAGTCGTATTATATCTTGACTAATTTAGCCCTTCTTTGGTAGAAGTATACTTTTTTGGTGGTTGCACGTGAATTTCGAATGGTTCCTTTATTCCAGCCTTCCAAAGTTCAAAGTGCACCTTGGCTGGTTCTACGTCGATGACTATGAGAACGTCTATGTCGCTCGAAATGGTATGTGTGTTCTCTGCTACTGACCCGAAGAGGAATATTTCAGCCTTAGGGTCTATTTTACTGACGACCTTTTTGAGAATTTGTAGGTATTTTTGTAGGTTTCTGAAGACTACTTGTCTTTTCAGAGTGGTTTTTATTATAGTTTCATGTGACGTTTTTCATCACTTCCTCAACCACTTTCACTAACCTTTCAGCCTCCTCTCTTCTGAACCCTCTCATCACGTACTTGGATGTTATGTAAGCGTCTTCTAATATGCCAGTTCGAGGAGATTTTTGTTCAGTATTTGTTTTATAGGAGGTTTTTTATCTTCCTGCACTAGGTCTGAGAGTATTTCTAAAAGGGCTCTGACGCTGTGCGTTCGAGGATAGTCGGCGCCACTTGCTAACATTTTCGATTTAAGGAATAGCTTTAGGGCTTGCTCTAGGCTGAAGACTGCGAGGTCGTAAAAACCTTTGCTTATCTGGTATTCAGCAGTCTCAAGAAACTGCTTTGATCTCCTAAACAAATGGTCTACTTCTTCCTTTCGAGTCACAACCAGTTCCCTTTTCACTCAGCCTAATGTATTTATTTGTAAATATTTAAACGTGTGATGCTGTTGCTATGGGAGCTTAGCTCTGAGTCTATTTAGCTGTCTATTATGGGTGTGGAAATGCAAATAAAAAAGAGTTTTTTTCTTGCAACCTTGGCCACATTGGCAGTTCCTTTAAAGTTGACCTTCATAGCAAGATTCCTCTCAACTTCACACTTATCTACATCAGTTAAAGCTGCTGCATGCACTACCACATCAGGCCTAATGGAGTTTATAACCTTCTCAACTTCGCTTATCTCTGTAATGTTCAGTTTAACAGACTTCCCTATACTAAGAGGGCGCTCATTGTATGCAGAATAAATGTCATAACCTCTCAGTAAGGCTAAATCTACAAGCTTAGAACCAAGAAGGCCACTAGCCCCTGTCACAAGGATCTTTGCTATCATTTCAGCTTCCATGGCGTTGGGTGTAAAACTTGATCTGTGGCTAACGGCCTCCACCAATGTTCATTAATTATGTACCATTTTACAGTCTCCTTCAAAGCTTCCTCAAAGCTATGTTTAGGCTTCCAATTAAGCTCAAATCTAATCTTTGAAGAATCCAAGCTGTATCTAAAATCATGCCCAGGCCTATCTTCAACGAACTCTATCAAATCTGAGGGTTTGCCAATTTCTTCAAGAACCTTAGTAACAAGCTGCAAGTTACTCAACTCATTGTTACTAAAAATATTCAATAGTCTAAAAGGGATGTTATAAAGTCACCATTAAAGGGGTATTTAATGAATGACGTATTGTGAAGGGAAGAGGGGCCTATTGCTATCTGTCAGCTTGATCTTTTTGTCTCCATTCGTATTATTAGGATTATTAACATTAACACTGCCGATAATCTGCGCGACACTGCTTCGGTCAGTGCAAAATACCTTGCCAATCTCTTCTTGAGTGCTCTTTATCTGACAATCCCTACAATCACCAATTCCTCTAGACTTCAGGAGTTCTTTCAGCCGTCGATAGTGTTCCAGGTAAAGCTTTCCTTTTTCAGTAGAATCATAGAGCTTCTTTTTGCCTTCGGTGAAAATAATTAATGTGTTTGCTATAGTTAATGTTTTGAAAAGTAGTGACCAATTAAATATAAGCCTTAAATAGGTCTAATTAATTGCCACTTTTGTACTATGAAAAGTTTAGTAACTGGCGGTACAGGATTTGTTGGCAGTTTTTTGGTCGAGAGACTTCTAAAAGAGGGACATAAAGTTACAGTTTTTGATAACATGAGTTTTGGTAAGAACATCGTTAATGCGGCAAAGTATGTTAATGGTGATATATCTGATGTTGAGAAAGTAAAATCTTTAGTCGGTGAACATGATGTTGTATTTCACTTGGCAGGTGTGTTGGGAACTCATGAACTTATGGATATGGTAATTGAAGCTGAAAAAGTTAATGTCATAGGAACTTTAGCGGTACTAGAAGGTTGTAGAAAATTTGGAACGAAGATGATATGTGCAAGCAAACCTAATCCCTTAGATTGGATAAATCCTTATACTATAACTAAATTGTCAACTGAATTATATTGTAGAATGTATCATAAAGAATTTGGTGTAGATGTAGTAGTTCTAAGATTGTTCAACCTTTATGGCCCCAGACAGAAATCTTTTCCTGTTAAAAAAATTGTACCAAACTTTATGGAAAATGCACTTTTGAATAAACCTATACCAGTCTTTGGCGATGGTACACAACCAGTAGAAATGGTTTATGTAGAAGATGCTGTAGAAGCTTGTGTGAAAGCCATCCATGCAAAAGAAGCAACTGGACAAATATTAGATATGTGTAATAAATCTCCAATTACTGTTAATGAGTTAGTTAATATCATAATAAAAATGACTGAAAGTAAATCTACTATTCAATATCTTCCTATGAGACGTGGAGAGCCTGTTGGTGGTGGAAGTTATATAGATGTAATCAAATCTGCTAATGCTGAAGTAACTAAAAAAATACTATGTATTAGATTTACACCTTTAGAAGAAGGGTTAAAAAAAACAATTCAATTTTATAGAGAAAGCTTATCAAAGAAAGGTTTTTTTAAACAGGCTGTATAACCTTAATTAGAAAAAATTTGTCCCTCATTATCAATGATGAATCAGACCAACACGCCCGAGATGATGCAGTCCTATGACCATGCTTCTTTTCTCGCAAATGAATGCAAACTTTTTGGAGAAATATGTTAAAATACTTGTCTCAAGCACATGGGAAGCTACTATGAGTTTGGAAATTGATGAATTAAGAATTGCACAAACGTAATGAGCCACATCTCCATTTTTAGAGGAACAAACATGAGCTTCACATTTGGTATAACTATCTTCTCGCCAAGATATTTATCACCAAGAGGCCCCAGAACTGAAGCTGAAAATTCAGCTTTCCAGTCACATTTTTCCAATATTATTTGATAAATATCTCCGTGTCCCTACAGGAATCGTGCTTTCCATAAGGATTAAAGGGTCAGAATTTTTCTTACTGATTTTTTCACAAACATCATAGATACTTTTTGAATCGATATTAAATCAGGCCAAGTTCTCAAAGATCTCGTTTAAACGTTTAAAGAATACTTGGGGTGAGAACATGCTTTCAGCCCATTCATAGCCTCTTAGAATTCTCTGCCAATTTATTGGACTTGTTAAAATTTTAACAGTTAGATCAATAAAATCATCTCGATCAAAAGCTACGTATCCGTAATCTCCAACGCTACTTTTAAGATTAGGCAAAACGATAGGCATCGCTCCGCAAGCTAAACACTCGACATTGGTTATACCATGATAACCAGAACTTACCCCAAAAGATACTTTGCTTTTCCACATATAATTGCGTATAATTTCTTGTCTTCCATCAGTAACTATTATTACATTCTTTCTTAAACTAAGTTCTTTTATTCTTTTAAGAATATGCTCAAGATATCGTTGGTCGTATACTTCACCTACGATATATAATTTAACACCGTCTATGAGCTCTTTTACTTTCGCTAATATATTTAACCCAGCACATATATTCTTCGATGGGTGTATCCTTCCAGCCATCAAGATCGAAATTTCTTTTAGATCTATTCTTGGATAGAAAAATGTATTATCAAATGGGGTAAATAAAACTTCTACGTTTAAATTTGGGAAAAATTTTAATGTATTATGTCTCATTTCTGGAGAATTAGCCAGGAATAGATAGTTTTTAAAATCACATGAATTAGCTAATGTTCTACTTAATAATCTGGCAGGCATCAATGATAATTTATGGCCTCCCATATAACCAGTTAAGATATTTAATGCATTCGTAGTTAAACGCATTATTTTAACGTCAACATCTTTTAATGTTCTGCTAAATATTAATGAAAAAAGAGGTGCGGGAGCACCTTGAGTGATAAACAACAAATTAGGCTTAAATGTTCTTCTAATTTTGAATAAGAATTTTGATGCATCAACTATTTGAGTATATACATATTTGTGTTTCACGAAACTTACAAAGTTTTGTGGTTTTCTTTCCACTAATTTATTAATATATGGAAAAGTGTGCATATTTGTGAACGTAGCAACAATATAGGGCGTCTTATCAATATTCTCGAAAAACTTTAGCACATATAATAAAAAATATTCTGCACCGCTATAGATATCCAAACAATCGTGAAAAATTAAAGCCCTTCTCATTTAATCACCATTTTAGATTCTAAATACATATCACATACTTACCAATATTGGTAAAAAAATAAACCAAAGGCTTTGACATAAAATGGCTGGTAAAACGTTTGACCTTCCCCTTTTTTGTTTAGCTGAAGAATAGGAACTATCTCTGAAGTGCTTCCAGAATTGTGGGCTATTGAGATGCGTCGTGTGCTCATCGCCTTAACTACGCCTTATATCGATTTACAAGTTCGTAATCATGAATAAACTTTCGAACATGAACGAAATTTAATTTGTCCGATTTTTCACACCCTTTTAGCTCGTGAATGTTAACATGAAAATTTTTGATGCCAATATCCTTGCATGCATCGATTGTAATGCTATTATAGCCCCACCATCCGGGCGCAAAATCTTCCACAATTATGTTCATCGATTTTAGAAAGTTATAACCCTCAACGATCTTACGGTGCTGGTCTTCATAACTAAACGAATCTATTACTTCATTGGGTGCTATGTGGGTGTGAAGGCCTATCTTAGCATATTCGGATAAGACTTTATATCTGTTATGGAGAATCCTCGAAAATTCGTCCATGGTGTAATCGAAGCCATATTTAGCCTTGAGGAGTTCGTATTCACTCGTGGTTGTCACCATGCACGCTACATTATGGGTCTTCACATAATCGATTAATTTTTCGTAGACCTTATCGGTGAATATTGCTTCAATATGTATCTCACTTGGCTCCTCTTTGGCGACAAACTTGTAGTACATATATTTATAATCAAAACCCAAACCATACAAAATGATCAAACCTAAAACCAAAGCGATTATAAAGCCAAGGAAGAAGCTCGTAAAATCGATCATATATGTCTTTACTCCAACAGAAGCTTTTCTAAAAGTTTTTCCTATTCTGCCAAATATATTTTAGTTGCTCTAAAAGGTTATCTAGTGTTAGGTAGTAAATGGACTAGTAATCCAATGAGGATTAAACTAGTCTCTCCCACCTTTGGTGGCACATCGGGAGTTGGCAGGCATGTCAAAACCCTCTCAGAGAAGTTGATGGAAAGAGGATATGAAGTCTCCATCGTATCCACAAACAACACGCCATACATCCCCATCAAGAACCTCAAGAATCTGAGCTGGGCGTTGTTTGCATGCATGAAGAGAGAGAAAGCGGACATCATTCACGCCCATAACTTACCCAGTATGATTCCATCGAGGACCATGAAGGGTAAAAAGGTGCTATCCATCCACGGTTACTATTCCTCACAAGTCGAGCTTTTACATGGCAAAGTGCTGGGGAGAACGATAAGGTTCTATGAGAGGAAAGCCTTGCGCTGGGCAGATCGTATTACGTGCATAAGCAAGGATGCTACAGATTTCTATCGCAAGATGGGCTTTGATGTCAATTATGTACCTAATGCTGTTGACACAACAAGAATTGAGGAGATATGCAAAGGCGTAGAGAGAAAGCCGAGAAGGGTGGTCTACGTAGGGAGGAGGACGAAGGAGAAGGGATACAATGTCCTGATGAAGGCTTTTCTGTTCTCCCCAAATTATGAATTGATAGTAGTACATGGCAGGCCTTGGGTCGATGCTATAAGGCTCATAGCATCATCAGAATTGTTGATCGTGCCTAGTCTGATGGAAGGACTACCCACAGTAATTCTAGAGGCCTTTGCGTCTGGGACTACTGTCATAGCATCAAGAATAGGAGGGATTACAGAGCTGATCGAAGACGGGGTGAATGGGTTCTTGTTTGAGGCTAGCGATTATATTGGGCTCTCAAGATTGATAGAGCAAGTATTGAGAGATGAAGAGCTTCGCAAATCTATAACATATAAAGCAAGAGAAAAGGTGAAAAGACAATACGATTGGAAGCATGCTATCGATGGATACTTGGGAATATATGAAGAATGCTTAGAGGTTGGGTAAAGGATAAGATCAAGATGTTTTAGAGAAAAGGATAACAAATACCCATATTAACATATAAAGGAGTTTTCATGGTGAAAAAATGAGGGAGATTTTAGGGGTTGTTATTCTTACCCGGAATTCTGCTCGGATGATTTCCCAATGTTTAGGGTCAATTTGTAGGAACAGTGTGCAACCTTACATTACAGTGATAGTTGATGGTGGCTCCTCGGACCAGACTTTAGAAATTGTTGGGAAGTTTAAGGACAGGCTGAGACTTAAAATATTGTCTGATGAAAGGAAGGGCCTCGGCTACGCTAGAGAAATAGGTAGGATAGCCTGTGAAACACATTATGTCGCAATGGTTGATAGTGATGTTTTAGTTCCACCCGACTTCTTCAAGAAAGCTTTGAATATCTTAACAACTGAACAATATGTAGGCGCTGTTGCGGCGAAGCTGAAGCCTATACAGGTTGAGGATGGCTGGTTAGCACGTTTTCAGGTAAAGAATCTAGCGATACATCTTCATTGGGAGGAGCCAGTATTTCCAACATCTACTATAGCAGTTCACACTGCCTGCACAATTTTTCGCAATAGCTGGCTTCAAACAATCAATGGTTTTGATTCCTTCTTTAGGTTAGCAAAAGAAGACAGCGACATAAGCTTCAGGCTACGCAAAACAGGAGTCCAATTGGTTTACATAGACGAATATGCAGAACATCTAGAACGGACACGGCTTTGGCGTACTAATTTCAGATATGGCAGAAGCTACGTTCATATAGCGCAAAAACATCCTGTTGAAGCCAAGTTATGGACTAAAAAGAATATACTGTTTACTGCTGCTTTGCTCATTCTACCCCTTCAGCTCCTAGTTTACGGTCATTATCTCAGGCGTTACTGTAGACTAAAGGATCTAACTAAATTGGAGAAGTTTATTCTTCCGTTTATCGAGGTTTTAAGGCAAGATGCTAGAACAGCTGGGATGCTATATGAACTCATCAAAAATGGCATGGGTCGCTGATTTTGGGGCAGGAGATAACCCAGACCCTAGAGCGAACGTTACTGTTGACATAAGACCACTTAAACATAAGAGGAAGGAACATGTTATGGCAGACCTTAGACATCCGCCATTCAGGCCGGGCTCTCTAGACATGCTTGTCTCATTTCATACCCTTGAACATTTTAGTCATAGAGAAGTCGAGGAAATTTTCAGTCGTTGGGTTGGGACAGTAAAGCCAGGCGGATTTGTAGAAGTAGAAGTTCCAAATCTCACTTTCTCAGCAACAATTATTCTTATAGCTACATTTCTTGGAAAAGCGGTAGACATCCATTATGTGTATGGAGAGCAGGATAACGAATTAAATTTACATCGAGCAGGATTTACATCTGTGTCTCTGAAACGCCTTGCAGAAGGACTCGGTCTAATATTTGTCAGGAAATTGCCTCCACGACTTGGAGCGTCATATGCAGGTCTTAATGTAGGTCGAATAATCTCTGTAATTATGAAAACCGCATTGAGGTACCTGTGGGTAAAGCCGAATAGTAAGGAATAAATGTATTTATGAATTATTTGGAACAAAAGGAGATGCGAATCTTAGTCCTAGATGCGTTATGGAAAGAACGGGATGTTGATGAGACTAAAGAGATATTGCTCGGAGGGTTGGTTCTTCATACTAAGGTTCTGAATCATCTAAACAGAAAAGCTCTTGTCATAGGTATAACATCTAAAGAGTCATACTTCAAGCATATTGTTTCGTTAAAGACAAGCCAACCCAACTTAAAGCCCTTGAGGCTTGCATATTATGTGTATCTTCTGAAGCTTATAGCAACTGCTATCAAAGCAACCATTGTGTATCATCCTCATACCGTATATAATCCTGGTTTTGGTCATCAGAACGCTTTTGTGGCACTTATCCTAAGGTTATTGAGGCTGAAAGTTATCACATATTTTCACCATTGGGCAACGCCAAGAGGAAGAGTAATCTATCTGACAACATTACGTGGAGTTAAAGAGTTTTACAAAGACTTGCGGAAAAGTAAGAAAGCACCTTTCTTTTCTTTGATAGATTGTTTCATAGATTTCTTACAGCTTAAGACAAGTGTGTTCATATTGACAGGGACGAAATTCGGCGTTAAGCAGCTTCGTGAAATGGGCGTGTATCGCCCAGTGTTTAAGACGGGTATAGGAGTAGATGCTTCCGAATTTAAAGAAGACTCGAATCTAGAAGTTACGAAAAAGTATGATGGAGTTTTTGTAGGGAGGATGTCGGTTGAAAAAGGCATCTTTGACCTTCTGCATATTTGGAGGACTGTTGTTAATAAAATGCCAGAAGCACGTCTAGCAGTGGTTGGTTTAAGAGTAGAACCTTACTACAAGGACTGGAAGTTGCTTATTGAAGAGCTACAACTACAGAATAATGTTCAGTATTTGGGGCCTTTGCCTAGAAAGGAGCTACTGAAAGTGTTACGCAGAAGTAAAGTGTTTGTTTTTCCATCTAAAGTTGAAGGGGCTGGAATAGCTGTAGCAGAAGCTATGGCATCTAGCCTCCCTGTGGTAGCTTATCCACTGGATGCGTTATGCGAGCTTTATGGTCAGTCAGCAGGATTCAAGCCATGTAAAGACATCAGAGAGTTCGCCGAAACAATATGTAAGTTGCTAGAATCGAATGAAGATAGGAGAAGACTCGGTGATACAAACAGAGAATATGTTATAAAACGATATGTATGGGATAAAGTGGCTGAACAAATCTGCTCCGTGATAGAGAATGTTGCGAATAAGTGATAAATAGTATAATGTCAACACTTAAAGCGAGCCTTGTTGAGAATTTTGGTGACTGGGGGAGCAGGCTTCATAGGGAGCCATCTTGTGGATAAGCTTCTTCAAGATGGTTTTGAAGTAATTGTTTTGGATGATCTCTCTATAGGGAGAGTTACCAACATAAGGCATCATCTAAAGGATAGAAGGTTCAAAATGATAGAAGGTGACATAAGAGAAGAGAAGGTTGTAAAAAGAGCAGTAAAAGGGGTTGAAGTAGTCATTCACGAAGCGGCCATCAGTAGCGTGGAAGGCTCTATCAAAGATCCTATCAAGACACATAATATTAACGTGAATGGTACGCTGAATCTATTAAATTTGAGTATAAAGGAGGGGGTAAAACGCTTCGTATTCGCTTCATCTGCTTCTGTTTATGGAGATTTAAACCCCCCTCACAGAGAAGATTCTCAACCCAAGCCCATGTCCCCTTATGCAGTCTCTAAGCTCTCTTGCGAATACTACTGCAAGGTCTTCCACAGGATTTATGGACTGGAAACCATTTGTTTGAGATACTTCAACGTCTATGGGCCAAGGCAGATAAAGGGCTCCTACAGTGGTGTAATCACCAACTTCATAGACAAACTAAAGAAAGATAAACCACCTGTAATATTTGGTGATGGGTTACAGACAAGAGATTTTATTTACATTAGTGATGTAGTAGAGGCGAGCCTAATAGCCTTAAAGAGTGATGAAGGTATGGGAGAAGTCTTCAATATAGCAACAGGAAAGTCCATTACTATCAATGAGATGGCTCAAACTCTGATTAAGCTCAAAGGGAAGAATAGCCTTGAACCTATCCATGCTGAGCCGAGGAAGGGGGACATAAGGCATAGCTATGCATCTGTAAATAAAGCTGAGAGAATCCTGAAGTTCAAGGCAAGGGTATCACTCAAGGATGGGCTGAAGCTACTGCTCTCAATCCTAGAGAACTGAACTACTCTTTTGATTCGTCAATACTTGATCTTTTAGAGTGCCATAATCTAGGATAGGTTCCAGCCTTCATTATCACACGCTTTGTAGCAAAAGCCATCCCCTTGCTGGATTCTTTGATCTCCTCTGTTGCCATCAGGGCCTCCCCCATGGCCACCAGCTCCCCCTTCAAGGTGTACATACATACAGTATCTCCTTTTACAATACTAGGGGATAACTGCAATATTCCAGGCACGGCCAACTGTGCTCCATGGCAGATGGCATCCACAGCTGAGTCACGCATCACAACGGCTTTTACAAACGATGTTGCGAACTCTATGGGCTTTATCATACGCCTGACCTTCTCCTCCTTCTTTTCATTCTTCCACTCATAGACTCCATCAAGTAGATCGTGAAACCTCACCAGCCCATCGTCTTCGCTCAGGTGGCTCACCCTTGTCCTCCTTAACTCCACCATGGTAGCGCCAGGCCCCAAGACTTCGCCCATATCGTAGACGAGCTTTCTCACGTAAGTCCCAGCCTCACAGAGAACCCTTAGTAGAATCAATCTGCCCATCTGCTCCATCAGCTCTAGGCTGTATATCTTACGAGTTCTCGTAGCCCTCTTGACAGAGGATCTTTGGGGAGGGCGTTGGTATATCTCTCCAGTGAACTCTGATATTACCTTCTTCAGCTTCTCTTCGCCCAAAGGGTCGTGAATCCTGGCCACAGAATAGTACTCCTTTGGTCCAAGCAAGAGCAAAGAAAGGGCCTTTGTTCCTTCCCCCAATCCAACCGGTAGAAGGCCTGTAACTGATGGATCGAGGGTTCCGCTGTGCCCTGCCTTCTTAACGCCTAGCATCCTTCTCACCCATGCCACAACTTCGTGGCTGGTAGGGCCAGGAGGCTTGTCTAGGAGGATGATGCCATAATCCAGCAGAGCCTCTATGGGGCGCTTGTAAGGATAGTGGCCATGGCTATCATCCGTCACATCTTCATCGATGGTTATCAAACCCTGCAAAGAGGCCATATTGATTTTATCATCCCATACTAGAGACTTTGCCCAGCCTTTTGATATAGAGGCCGATGGCCTTGGAGACTAATTCATAGACTTCGTCAGGGTCGAACCTATCCGTATTTAACACTAGATCAAAGGGAGAAAGGTCATCACCAAAGTCGAATCCATAAAGGCTCTTGTAGATAGATCTAGTCCTGTAATCCTTCTGTTTTATTGTCTGCATAATGCTCTTGGGTGCCATTCTATCCCTCTTGGCAGCCCTCTTCGCCCTAACCTCCAAAGAAGCCTTCAACCATACCCTGAAGGCCTCTCCCTTAAAGAGCCAAGGCATGGTCCAGCTATCGAGCACAACATTTCCCTTATTCGCCATCCATAGAAGGTCTTCATCAACCCTTCTATCGAAACTCTTATCCCTCTCCCTCTCTTCGAGAAATCTTGAACCCTCTTCACTCTCCCACCACCCATTATTCCTTGGTTCATACCCTTTTTCCATCGCTAACCGCTTTAAAGCATCTCCACCTGAGAAGTAGTTTAGACCGTACCTTTCAGCGATTCTCTTGGCCAAAGTGCTCTTTCCTGAGCCCGCCATCCCAGATATGCATATTGTGATCTTTGCCATCCTAGTTCTAGATCAAATGCATCCACATAAGGATTGACCTTGCTATCAATCAGTCCATGCCAGTTCCAAGGAGCTTCATAGAGATCGAGCTGAAGGATAACGATGATATCAAGTACCACCAGAAAAGGTTGAAGCCATAGCCCCCTTCGGGCAATGGTACTCCGATGTTTAATACAGGGATCTGTACTGGCGATATGGCAACAATAGCGTTTATTCCCCCTGCAGGTTCAAGAAGCATAACGAGTAGATAGTATATGAGGATGAACGGGATCCAGAAGAAGAGTAAAGGTTTCATCCTCTGCATGCTTACCTTCATCTCAAGACTCGTCATTTGCTTCTCCTTCTTCCTCAGCTTCTCCTCCTTTGCCTTGTTCTTTGTGACTATTGCCTGCCTCAGCTCTTTTCTGAAGGCCTTGACCTCTGCCCTGATTCTTCTCGCTCTCTCTACGTCTGTCAATAGACGGGTGGCAACGTTGGAGATCAGATTCAGCCCTACAGCAGTTCCTGTAACAATTATCGTGGATAAGGGAATGGAAGCGAAGTCCACCATTACATCACACCAAGAGCTTCTAGAATCCGTTGGGTAGCCCCCTCTATATAATCTTCTTTATTCATCACTATGAGCATGGGAACTCCGGTTATTACTCCTGTGGCGCTCAGCATCCCCCTTGCTATCTCTGTCTCCCTGATGATCTCTCCTTCGTCGACAGAGTCTCTATACCTCCCAGAGTCTCTCCTACGCCTTGAAATTATCTCCTTGGGCAGAGCCTCTATCAGGATAAGGTTGCTCGGCGACAGAGCTTTTAGGATTTCAATAGGAAGGCCTGGCCAGTAACCCTCCTTTGTGAAGATCATAAGGTGAGTGTCTATGAGCAAGAAATCGGCCTTCATCTTCGCTATCCTCTCAGCAGCTTTCATCTGAAGCTTTCTCTGATCTTCTATGCTCAACCTCCTCATTTCATCTCTGTGATTGACGCCCAGCTTCTTTGCCTCCTCGAACATCAGAGTACCAAAAACTACCGATTCTACAGTAAATCTATGCTCTTTTATCTTCTCCACCACTTTATCGATGACTGTCGTCTTGCCTACCCCTGGTATGCCAACTACTACGATTCTCTTGGTAGCCACCAAACACAACACCTCATAGAATTGGGTTGGAAGACCGCTCTATCTTAAAATGTTTTTCTGACCTATCTTCTTCCCAAAACTCCGGCTAGCCTCGGGAGCAACGTCTCGAACTGCTCCCTTACCAGCATCTGGTAGTACTGCATAATTATGCCTATCATCAAAAGTATGCCGGTTCCAGAACCGAAGACGCCCAATAAGTCGGAAAGAGAGGCAATGAGGCCTATGATTATGCCTCCCAGTATGGTGATGGGTGGTATGTACTTTGCTAGAATGCTCTCTATTGAAACTCCAGCCCTCCTAAAGCCCGGCACCTGAACATCGGAATCGATCAGGCTCTTGGCCACATCCCTTGGTGCCAAACCCCCTATCTCCACCCAGAGTTTTGAGAAGATTACAACGATAAGGACCATAAAGAAGACGTAAGCGAGAGCCCTAAAAGGATCTAACATGACCCCGTCCAAGCTACGTGGGGAAGTGATATAGTATGCCAGCCCGCCTGTTGGATATGCTACAACGCTGCCTGTCAGTGAATCGAAGGTACCCATTCCCAACCAGTTGAGCCATGGATTGGTATTCATCTGATTGTAGTTGAACCAGATGAACTGTGAGAAGAATATTATGTCTGTAAAGAGCACTGAAGCGAGGATTACAGGGACTACCGATACGTAAAGTAGCTTTATGGGATACACGCCAGAGAAGCCTTTGTACTTGGAAGACGTTATAGGAACCTCGACCCTTACCCCTTCGGCATATATCAGGATAAGAATTACAGCTATGGTCATGACGAAGCCTATCAGGCTTGGAAGGCCCCCAGGCCTCAGTATAACATCATAGAGCGATCCTTTGACCAAGGCATCTACAAGGAAGGGTATGAAACCGAAGGGCACCATGTTGGGGGCTTCTTCAGTGCCTACGTTTACAACTAAGGGATTTAAAAGAGACCATACTATCTGTTGTGCCACTCCCGCCATTATGAAGAGGCTTATTCCGCTACCGATGCCCCAGCCCTTCTGAACCAGCTCATCTAAGAGCATCACCATGACGCTGGCGCTGAAGAGTTGCACTATGATTATGCTCATCGCCGTGAAGGATAAGCCACTACCATACTGTCCACTTATCATGAAGCCAAGGGCCTCCACAAGTATGACTACCATTGTTAGAAGTTTTGTGGCAGAAGTGAATAGAGCCCTGTCCTCAGGCTTCTTAAAATCCAGCTTTATTATGTCTGCCCCTTTGAGGAGCTGTGTGATCAGGCCTGCAGTAACTATGGGACCAATGCCCAGCTCCATAAGGGTGCCTTGGCTGGATGCAAATATTATCCTTGAGTAGGCCAAAGGATCTGTAGCCAGTGTTCCAACCCCATACAATGGAACTTCGGACATAACAAGATAAACAGCCAAAGCCATGGCGGTCCAGACCAGCCTCATCGTCAAGGACAGCTTCCTCTGAGGCTTTGGGACCTCCGGCAATATTGTCGAGGCGCTCTTTAGAAATCCAGAGAGGGCGCTCATCCTCTTTACCTTGCAATTGAGTTGCTATAGGGTAGAATTTAACTTTCTCCCTATCCCCACTCTTCCGTACTACCTTCGCTTTTGATCTTCAAATATCTTGCCATATACGCCTCTATGTATCCTCTTGCAAATCTGTTGGCATTTTTCTCAGTACCTCTGTGCACCCCATCTTGAACCCTCAAGTGATGGTAAAATTCGTGAAGTATTACGTAGGGATCACATAGTATGTCTTGGTTTGAGACATGGATGGTCTTGGTTTTTTGGACATAACACCCTGTGTTTTTACTGTGTCCTTTTGGCATGCCAACTTTCAGCTTCGGTGTCTCGACGTAATAGTACTTGCTGAGAGCCTCGAGAGCACTTTCAGGTTTCTTAGAAAGAATCAATTGTAAAATGACGATTTTAAAAGGTTCTTCAGCGTTCATAAACTAAGACGCCCAGAAATGGATAAAACGTTATATGGATATCCATGGATGATTTTACTTTGAGACTATTGATCCCCCAGCCTTTTCTATCTTGTCCTTTGCACTCTTCGTATAAGAATTTGCTATGACGTAGTAGGGAGAAGATATCATACCTTCTCCGAGAAGTCTATCATAGCCCAGACCAACAAGGTCTATCAGGGCTTTGCCTTCCTTCTTCTTGATCTTTCTATTCTTCAATAGCCCATCGTATATCTCGTCTAGATTGCCAACATTTGTCCACTTCTTGGCAATGGTTCTGTTGGGCGGCTTTGGCTTGTCTCTTCCAAAGTGGTCAGGCTCATACTTGATGGTCCAGCTCCACTTGTGCTTAAGGAGACCAGCTTTGCCCTTCCCCCCTCTACCTCCACTCTTTCTGTGCTGACCTACCTGACCGTAGCCAAAGGTCCTCGACCCCCTTAACCTCCTAGCCTTTCTTAACCGAGTTGGCATGTTCAGCACCAAACACAAGTAAAGCTATATCATCTTTTCGACTATAGAGAGAAGTTCCGGGTTTTCGCCCAAGACTCCTCCCTGGGTATACATGCGCCTAGTCGATCTTTTGAAGCCTCCTTTCGGTGGGGATAGGGCAAAGAAGGGTTTCATCCCCTTGACTTCTTTTAAGAATGCCTCCCCTTTCTCCAAGGACTTTGCAAGATTGCTAAAGCTCTTGTAGTTCATCCTCTTTATGTCTTTTAAGCCCAGAGGAGCCCATCCCTCCTTTCGGCCCCTCTGCTTGATCAATTTTGAGATAAAAGAAGATTTTACAGGGCACCACGCAACATGCTCCTTGGCAGCTATAAGCATGCCCCTATAATCGGGAGTATCTGGAACTATTGTCGCCCTGAACCTCCTTACAAGATGAAGCTGTTCAAGATTCCTCTTTACAGGCGCTCGAACATTTATAATGCCACGGAGTCTTATGACAAGAAGGCTCTTGGCCAAGGCCTCACCTCATCCCCATGTTCAGACCATGAATCTTCTTCAAGGCATCATAGACTGCGAATGCTACAGATGACACTGTGCTTGTAGAGCCATAAGTTCTCGTCCAGGCGTCCTTTATTCCAGCTAGTGATAGAATGGTCTTCACCTTTTCTCCGGCAACGAGCCCAAGCCCCCTAGGGCCAGGAATTATCACTATCTTTACACTCCCACACTTGCCTGTAGCCTTAAAGGGGATTGAGTGGGGGCTCATGCACC